>JAJRSG010000045.1 GCA_024278915.1 Alphaproteobacteria bacterium | reverse complement strand
CCATCTTCGAATATATCAACGGCTTCTATAACCCCCGACGCAGACACTCGGCATTAGGTTGGAAAAGTCCGTTGGCTTTCGAAAGAAAAGCAGCTTAAATGAGCACTCGGAGCGGCACTAAAGCGGGACAGGTCCACTTGAGGTTAAGCAGGTATCTGACACGATGAACGAGCTTTTTCTCAAAATGATTGGATCAGATGAGGAAAGTGCATTAATCACCCGTGCAGAAATAACCCCTGAATTTAGAATCGTGGTTTTTGGTAGAAATAATACTACTATAGATCCGTCCATGGACTTGAATGGGGCTTCTCGCCGTGCTCTAACTATTGCATTCGTTTTAGCTTTAACTGAAATTAGCGGTGTTGAAGCCCCCAACGTGATTGATACGCCTTTAGGGATGATGTCAGGGTTTGTTAAAACTGAGGTTGTTAAGATTGCCTCAGATAACAGTGCACAGCTCATCCTGTTTTTGACACATGACGAAATAAAGGGATGTGAAGACATTTTGGATGAACGGGCTGCCCAGGGATCAACTATGACAAACCCCGCCCACTATCCCAAAATTTTAAAGAATGACCCAGGCACAAAAGAAGCTAAAGTTTTATTGTGCGATTGTGACCATCGTAGCTCATGTGCTCTTTGTGATCGATATGAAAGTTCTGCAGACGCAGCTAGAGGGGTGGCTTAATATGGACAACCCATTTGCAGGGCTGGATATCTCAATTCCGGAAGATTTTAGAGAGAAGATTGACACCTATGTACAACGGCGAGATGGACGGCGAGCTACTCCATTAAATCAGCCTTTCAAGAGAAATCTTGATATATGGTTTTTTGCCATCATGCTCGCTCTAAAAAAAGGCCTTAAGCCCAATGAGATAAAGGGTAAAACATATAAAGCAGCAGAAGGTGTCGTCATTGGCACTGATGGTTGGCACCCTACGGCGTTGACCCTTCTTGCTATATCAGAGAGTGGAAATGCCGAAATTGTCGAAAGCCCAGGAGAGATGATGCGAATAGCTAACAGCTATGCAATCGCTGGGTTTCCTCTTCTTTTTTCAATGCTAGAAGACCGAGGTGATGATACCGCACTTGATTACCTTTGTGACGAGATTGAAGAATTTGTAAAGTAGAATATATTTGCGTTGATCTCCGTTAGAGGCCCACGCGTACATTACAACCGAGCAGTGTTTCATCTCTTCCAGGATTGTCCTGCGTTCAGACGTAGGGTAATCCCCCCGATCAACGGCAATTTGGTACTGCGATCCACGCCGAAGAAATCTATATCCTCGACCCCCAGCAGGGTAACACCGGCAAATATCAATGCGCCCAGCAAGCCAAACCAAATGGCGCGGGCGTTGCGGGTGATGGTATCAACCCGTTCCAAGGCATGGGCTTCGGTGTTGGCGGTATCCTGTATTTCCTGCGCGACCTTTTGCAAGGCTGCATTGGCAATGGCGTTGGCTTTGCGTCCCAGCATAAATGGCTCCCGGCAATGTGGCCAGTTTGGCGCGAATATCGGCGCAGGTCAAACAATTTGGGCGAGGGCTTTTTGTGCGTATCAAACCGCTGGAATGATCGACTATATTGTATCCTGAAAATACAGAAGGTGAATGGGTATCGCTCTGGCTGTTTGGTGATTGGCCGCGCCAATGAAATTTTCTCGTCAAAGAAACCGCGTTTCGGGGAGAGTTGGTAGCGGGAGAGGGACTTGAACCCCCGACACGCGGATTATGATTCCGCTGCTCTAACCACCTGAGCTACCCCGCCGTACCGAGGGCGTGTTTAGAAAATGGGGCAGGGGGCGTCAAGCGTTGAATTGGCTGGTTTTG
>JAJRSG010000044.1 GCA_024278915.1 Alphaproteobacteria bacterium | reverse complement strand
CAGGCCCGTGAAAAAGCAGAAGCCGAAGAAATAGCGGCCTTAAAAGCAAAAGAAGCTAAAGCGGAAAAACAAGAAGCTGAACGCCTAAAAGCACAAAGAGTGCTGGCAGAGCAACAAGCAAAAGAAAGGCAAGAAGCCGAAGAACTCGCCGCAGAAAAACGGGAACAAGAACGCCTCGCCGCAGAAAAACAAGAAGCCGAACAAGCCGAAGCCGAGCAAGCCAAGCGACAAGAAATTGAAGCGCAACTCATTAAAGAAGCTAAAGCACGACAAGATATTGTTGATAAGGAAATTGAAGAAGCCAGGCGGGCGGCCGAACAAGCCAAGAAAGACGCACCCGATACAGATGGATTTCTTACCCGTATTTCAACTGGCCTCAAAAAATCCACATCGCAGATGTCAGACAATCTTACTGCCGTATTTAACAAACGAAAACTTGATGATGAAGCATTAGAAGAACTGGAAGACTTATTAATCGCCGCTGATTTTGGCGTCGGGCCCGCGACACGAACAACCAAGCTTCTGGCTAAAGATAAATTTGATAAACAAGTCACTGGCCTAGAAATAAAAGTCGCTCTTGCAGACGTTATTGGGGAAACACTGGCACCTTTGGAAAAGCCACTTATTTTAGGCACCAGCAAACCCCAAATTTTACTTTTTGTTGGGGTGAACGGGTCAGGCAAAACGACCACACTTGGTAAAATTGCCAAGCGTTATACAGATCAGGGTAAAAAAGTATTACTATGTGCGGGCGATACCTTTCGAGCCGCAGCTGTGGAACAATTAAAAGTGTGGGGCGACCGTTCAGGCGCCCCGGTTGTATCTGCCCCTCTTGGCGCTGACGCCGCAGGACTTGTTTACGATGCAATCGCAAGGGCGAAAGCAGAAAATTTTGATGTATTGATGATTGATACCGCAGGCCGGCTGCAAAACCGTACAGAATTAATGGACGAATTAGCAAAAGTCGTGCGCGTGATAAAAAAACAAGACGAAGACGCCCCACATCATAGCGTGCTAGTTCTGGACGCAACTGTTGGTCAAAATGCGCTCTTGCAAACAGAGGCCTTCCAAAAAACTGCCGGCGTTACGGGCCTGATTATGACCAAATTAGATGGCACGGCAAAAGGGGGAGTGTTAGTCGCCCTTTCTGATAAATTTCAACTACCAATCCACTATATCGGCATTGGCGAACGCATTGAAGACTTGGAAACCTTTTCCGCTCCCGTATTTGCCGCCGCTCTATCCGGTATTGCAGACGCGGTCGTTGGCGAAGAATAAAATACGCCGCCACATCACATTTTCGTGCGCTGCTATAAAATTCAATAAATCTATGCTATACTGAACAAGTATCGCAGGAGATTTGAGTATGTTTTTTAAATATTTTACGACAATTTTGTTTTCTCTATTTATTTCCCAGACGGCCTTTGCTCAATCTCTTGTGCTTGGAAACGGTAGAGCAAATGCTTGTTATCTCAGCGTTCGTCACGGCGATACAGGAAAGGCAACAACCATCCGCGCATGTACAGAAGCTTTGAATGATTTTGACCTTAGCCGGGAAGATAAGGCCGCAACACATGTTAATTTAGGTATTTTGTATATGCGAGCAGGTAACAATGCCGTCGCCCGCGAGCATTATGATGCCGCCATCGCAATGACACCTAATTTACCGGAAGCCTATATTAACAACAGTGCCGCTCTGATTTACATGGGCGAACACAAGGCGGCAATAAAAGCCGTCAACAAAGCTATTGAGCTTGGCACACATAAAATGCCAGAGGCCCTGTTCAACCGCGCAATGGCTTATGACCATTTAAAACAATATGACAATGCCTACAAAGATTTAAAGCAAGCACTGGTTTTGCGCCCCGATTGGCAACCAGCCTTACGGGCTATTGATAATTACGACATTACAACTGCGCCAAGTAATTAGGCTCTAAACTTATAAGGCAGGGCTTGGCGGCTTTTTTTTGCCGCGCAATAAAATAAACCCAACCCCTGCCATTGTCATGAGCCCGCCTGTAATCAGCTGGCTGCTCATCGTTTCTTTTAAAATCAAAGCACTAAATAATACGGCAAATACGGTTGTCATTAACCCACCTGTCGCCACAATATAAATGGGCAATCTTTGCAGCAACCAATAATAGCTAGCATGACCAATGATCGATACTACGAAAACAGAATAAACCAATGCCATCAAAAATGGTATTCGGGTTTCCCCTACAAATGCCGACATTTGATTGTCTTCCAATAGCCATGATAATGGCCACAACACCACACTACCAACCACCGCAAACCATGCCAACAATTCCAAGGGGCCAACACCGCTAACTCTTTTCACAGAAATTGCACCAAAAGCCTCACTCATAGCTGCCGCAATAATTAGGCCAATCCCGATCAAAAATTGAGCGCCCGCAGCCTCACTTGGTCGCGCGCTAGCCACCACAACCACGCCCAAAAAGGCAAGAGAAATTCCCATCACTCGTCGCCAGCCAATCTTATCCTTAAACACCAATATGGAGAGCAAAATTGAAAAGGGCACATAAAGCTCAATTGTCACCGCTGCTGCCGAGGCTGTTGTCATTTTTAACGCCGGAAACATGAGGGCATAATTTAATGCGCCATAACATAATCCTGCAAATAAGACTGTCAGCATTTGCTCTGCATGCCACTTTAATTTAGGCAATAAAACCAAAGCAACAATACTCATACGCAAAGCAGCATAAAATATTGGTTCTGCAACACCATTTACTGTTATTTTCATGACGATGAAATGCAGGCCCCAAACCAGACAAATCACAATCAGCACTAAAAATTCACGAACCGGCATAGGTCCTCCTCTAAAATTAGCTATAGAGCGGCTATGATAAGAATAAAGAGGTTTCTTCTCTCTTGCACCTTTTCATTTGTTCTGGCACACCGCCTATATGAGCGAACAAACACAATCCAAAAAACCCTCCCTATGGATCGATTATGGTCCGGTCATTGCCTATGTTGTGACCTTCAATGTTGCCCGCAGGTTCAGTCCGGATAACGCACTTTATATTGGCGCGGGTATTTTTGCGATCGCCGTTATGATTGCGATGGTTTACTCCAAAATTACCTATGGCAAAATATCCACTATGTTATGGGTAACCGCCGTAATCGTTATTGGGTCAGCAGCAATCACAATCGGGTTTCAAAATAAAACTATTTTTTATATGAAGCCAACAGCCATCAACATTCTATTTGGCACAACAATTATTGGCTCCCTTCTAATGGGTAAGAACGTCTTTAAGGCCATGATGGGGGAGGCATATCAACTACCCGATACGGCATGGCGCACACTGGCTTGGCGCTGGGGGTTTTTCTTTTTCTTTCTTGCGGGTGTTAATGAATATGTTTGGCGGAATTTTAGCGAGACATTTTGGTCAAATTTCAAACTGGGCGGCATGTTCCCATTAACCATTGCCTTTACCATGTTGAATATTCCTCTTTTGATGAAACATATGACCGTCCAAAACGATGACAAAAATTAAACAATGATTGCGACTTTTATCTCGCTCCCCTATAAAGACTACGACTAATAAAAGGATTTATCATGGCTTCTCTCGACAGTTTTAATTGCCAACGTGAACTTAGTGTCCGGGGCGGAAAATATACTTATTTTGATCTCAAGGTTGCAGAAAAAAATGGGTTAACTGGCATTTCAAAATTGCCGAACTCACTCAAGGTATTGTTGGAAAACCTACTTCGCAATGAAGATAATAAAACAGTAACCAAGGCTGACATTGAAGCCATCGCAACTTGGTTAGACACACAAACATCTACCCATGAAATTGCCTACCGCCCGGCCCGTGTATTAATGCAAGATTTCACTGGCGTTCCTGCCGTTGTTGATCTGGCCGCGATGCGCGATGCAGTTGTTAAACTCGGTGCGTCTGCTGATGCGATTAACCCACAAAACCCTGTTCATTTGGTCATCGATCATTCTGTTATGATTGACTACGCAGGTACAAATACTGCCTTTGCCAAAAACGTAAAACGTGAATATGAACGAAATGGCGAACGCTATGATTTCTTGAAATGGGGACAAACTGCATTTGATAATTTTGCCGTTGTTCCACCAGGCACTGGCATTTGTCATCAAGTTAATCTTGAAAATCTTGCCCAAACCGTATGGACAAAAACTGAAGGCGGCAAAACATACGCTTTCCCTGATACTCTCGTTGGTACAGATAGCCACACCACCATGATCAACGGCTTGTCTGTACTCGGTTGGGGTGTTGGCGGTATCGAAGCCGAAGCCGCCATGCTTGGTCAGCCAATTTCAATGTTGATCCCTGAAGTGATCGGCATGGAGTTAAAAGGAAAATTACCAGAAGGTGCCACAGCCACCGACCTTGTACTTACCGTTGTCCAACAACTCCGTGCCCACGGTTGCGTTGGTAAATTTGTCGAGTTTTTTGGCTCCGGCTTAGACCACCTATCTCTTGAAGACCAAGCAACCATTGCCAACATGGCTCCGGAATATGGTGCCACATGTGGTTTCTTCCCAGTCGACGAAGACACACTTAAATATTTACATGCGACAGGCCGCGACGCCGCCCGCATTGAGCTGGTCGAAAAATACGCGAAAGCGCAAGGTATGTGGCGTGACGGTAGCAAAGCCGTTTACTCTGCCACCGTTGATCTTGATCTCTCCACCATCGTGCCAACGATTTCAGGCCCTAAACGCCCTGAAGAGAAAATTATCTTGAAAAATTCAAGCCAAAGCTTTGCAAAAATACTTGGCGATACATTTAGTAAAACCCCTGATGAAGGTTCATCTGTTGCTGTTAAAGGTCAAGATTTCTCGCTTGATCACGGCGATATCTTTATTGCTTCGATCACCTCTTGTACCAATACTTCAAACCCAAGTGTTTTGATTGGTGCCGGCCTTCTTGCCAAACGCGCCAATGAGCTTGGCCTAAAGGTCAAGCCATGGGTAAAAACATCTCTTGCTCCCGGCTCTCAAGTCGTTGCCGAATATCTCAAAAAAGCAAAACTACAAACTGAACTTGATCATCTCGGGTTTAATATCGTCGGCTTTGGTTGTACCACCTGTATTGGTAATTCAGGTCCGATTAAGCCTGAATTTTCTGAAGCCATCGCAGAAGGCGATTTAATTTCTTGTTCTGTCCTATCCGGGAACCGTAATTTTGAAGGACGAATTGGGCCAGACATTCGTGCCAACTTCCTTGCTTCACCACCCCTTGTCATTGCATATGCACTTGCTGGATCCATGCATCATGATTTTGATAATGACCCTCTTGGGGTTGGTCATGACGGGCAAGCCATTTACCTTAAGGATATTTGGCCCAGCAGCAAAGAAATTGCAGCGCTTGTTTCCAAAACCATCACTCGGAAAATGTTCATTGACCGTTACAAGGATGTATATAAAGGCGACAAACAATGGCGTGCCATCAAAGTCGGTGGCGGGAAAACATATCAGTGGAATTCAAGCTCTACTTATGTACAGCACCCACCATATTTTGAAGGCATGACCATGGAGCCAAAACCGGTTTCAGATGTGAAAGGCGCAAATATTTTAGCCTTACTAGGCGATGCCATTACTACTGACCATATCTCCCCTGCTGGTGCTATTGCCGCAGACGGTCCCGCAGGCGCTTATTTATCTGAACGTCAAGTTCCTCGAAATGAATATAATTCATTTGGATCACGGCGGGGCAATCACGAAGTGATGATGCGCGGGACTTTTGCTAATATCCGAATTAAAAATGAAATGTGCCCGGGTACCTCAGGCGGTTTGTCAAAATATGCTGGCGAAACCATGTCTATTTATGATGCCGCCATGAAATATAAAGCTGACGGCAAGGACCTGGTTGTGCTCGCTGGTGGCTTATATGGTAATGGCTCTTCACGTGATTGGGCAGCAAAAGGAACAATTTTACTAGGTGTTAAAGCCGTTATCGCCGAAAGTTTCGAACGCATTCACCGCTCTAACTTACTCGGTATGGGCGTATTACCACTTGAATTTATGGATAGCCAAGGGTGGAAAGCGCTAGGCCTTGACGGCACAGAAACCGTCGATATCGAAGGCATTTCCAACATTGAACCACGTGGTACAATTGGAGTCACCATTACTGACACAAATGGAAAATCACAATCTATTACAGCTCGCATCCGAATCGATACGGAAAACGAACTGGAATATTATAGAAATGGTGGCATACTTCATTACGTTCTTCGCAACCTCGCGGCAGAAGCCAAGTAATGTAAACCAAAGGAAAGATCGTATAGGATTTTTTACACGTCATAAATTTCAAACAACTTTCATCTAGGGACAGTCTATGCACGCACTTTCTTCCCTGGCTTTAATTTGGACAGCGGTATTTTTAGCCGGAATTTTAGCGCGTTGGTCACGGTTAACCCCTGTATTATGGTTCTTGTTTTTTGGCGCGATCATGGTCAATACTGGCCTCTTACCCGTTCAGCCCGATCCGTTTATCACCGGATTTGCCGAGCTTGGCATCATTGTCATTATGTTTGCCATCGGGTTTGAGGAAGACACTGGTAGTTTTGTCACTTCAATAAAAAAATCTTGGGGGATTGCTTTCTTTGGTGGCCTCGCCCCCTTTATGGCGGCTTATTTAGTTGCTGATTATTTCTGGCATGACTTAAATATTTCCCTGATGTGCGGTCTCACTATGACCGCAACTGCAGTATCTCTAACAATGGTGTCTCTACGTTCTGAAGGGCTCATGAACTCAATAGTTGCCACAAGGATTATGACATCTGCCGTCTTGGATGATATTGCAAGCTTGGCACTCGTCGCTATTTTAGTTCCCATTGCCTCAGGAGCAAGCGAAGTAAGCCTCATCGGAATTGCTCTTATTATTATTAAATCCATTGTATTTTTTATTATCATTGCCCTATTGGGCGCATGGATATTTCCCCACAAACCTAAAGGATGGGTCAGAAAGGTACCCATCCTCGGCCACTATGGAATCCGAAATATTTTACGTTTCGGGAAAGGGGAGCACGCGACATTAACGGTTTTACTCATGGCCGTTCTTATTGGCCTGTTAGCTCATCAATTTGGGTTTCATCCCGCTGTAGGTGCTTTCATGGCTGGGTTAATTCTCAAACAAGAGTATTTTCATTTCGATGGAAATTCAAAATCTTACAAACAGACAGCAAGCATTATCGATAACATTGCCTTCTCTTGGCTTGGCCCAGTATTTTTTGTACACCTTGGCACACAAATAATTTTTAACTTAGATATTTTTATCGCCGTCATCCCACAGGTGATTATTCTAACAATTGCTTTATTTATTGCTCAAGTCAGCTCTGCTGCCATCGCCGCAAAATATACTGGCGGGTTAGACTGGGCTGGCGCCATGATGATCGGTTTTGGCATGCTTGGTCGCGCAGAGCTAGCTTTTGTCGTTATGGACATAGCGTATGTGCAAAATAAAATCATTCCAACGGATGTATTTTACACTCTCATGATTACTGCCTTTTGGTTAAATGTTGCTGTCCCGCTAACTATTAGATTTTGGAAGCCATATTATATGAAGGAGCTGAATAAATCAGCTTAGTCATATCTTGTCCAAATGGCGCTATCGCCTAATTTACTGACAACAAATTCATCATGAGCTTTGCGCTCTTCTTTTGTCGACAATAGAGCAAGAGGAGTTGAACGCTTACGAATAGCACTCGTAATTCGTTTAACCGTTTCTTCCTCTGTCGCAAAATCCATCTTGATAGCTCGTCCTCCGCGCAGCTCAAGATATACTTTAGCTAAGAGTTCCGCATCCACGAGCGCCCCATGAACAGAGCGACTAGCAAGTGAAATATCAAACCTCTTACACAAAGCATCGAGTGTATTACTGGCCCCCGGAAATTTTTCACGGGCAATGGTCAATGTATCAATAAATCTTTCCCGCGGATAAAGTCGATAATCATGGCGATCCATAGCCGCATTAATAAAACCCATATCAAAATTTGCATTATGAGCGATCATTTGACTATCACCTACAAACTCACGAAAACCCTCCGCAACCTCTTCAAACCGTGGAGCATCTCTTAGGCTTTCATTTGTGTGACCTGTAATTTGAGTTACTTTTGCAGAAATTTCTTTGCCTTCAGGGTGAACTAGAGTGTGAAATGTTTTGCCAGTTGGCAAAAAATCTATGAGTTCCACACACCCGATTTCCGTCAAGCGGTCATCTCCCCACGCATCAAAGCCGGTTGTTTCCGTATCGAAAGCTATTTCTCGTAAACCGTTCATGTACAGACTTTATTTGAGTAAATCTTCCATCACATTTTGCACTTCTTGCCAAGTAAAAGCTAGTCCTTTGTCCGTCAAAATAATATAGTCGGCACGTTTTCGCTTCTCGATATCAGTCATTTGTCGACTAAGGATCAAATCTAATTTGTCAGAGCTCATCCCCGGTCGTGCAAGCACTCTCTCTTTTTGGGTTGTCGAATTTGCACTTACAACAATAGTCTTGTCCAGTTTTTTATCTCCACCAGTTTCAAACAATAGTGGCACATCTAATATCATTACTTTTTTACCCAAACGCTCTGCTTCCTTAATTGCACTTGTCCGCATTTCGCCAACCAGTGGATGAATAAAGCTTTCAAGCACTTGAAAATGCAACGGGTCAGCTTGCAGATGTTTAGCAAGGCGAGTCCGAACAACAGCACCGTCTTCAATCACATCTGGAAAAACAGCACGAAGTATCGGTACCGCCGCCCCACCACGCGCATAAAGTTTATGTACAGCCTGGTCTGCATCAAACACAGCGGCCCCCGCATCTTTAAACATTTGGGCTGTCGTTGTTTTGCCCATGCCAATCGATCCCGTTAATCCCACAAGTATCATGACCGTTGCGCCAAATGATTTTCTATTACGGATTTCACCTCTGATCCAATTGGTGCCATTTCTCCATATAGTAAGTGAAAAGATGGCCTTGCTTGCGCAATCAACATATCCAACCCACCAATTGTGTTTAACCCTAGTTTTTTTGCTTTTTTGAGAAGCGGCGTTTGTTGTGGTGTATATATCAAATCATATACCCAACCGTTCGGAGCAACATAATCTAACTTTATGTCCAAAGCATTTTTCCCCCCCATTCCGGCAGAGCTGGCGTTGATAATCAATCCAGCTCCATAAATAGCCGAATGTCTATCTTGCCAAGGTACATACGTTAAGCTCGGTATGTTAACGGCAGACACTAATTCTTGTGCGCGGGCATCTGTCCGGTTTATCAACCTTATTTCCGCAGCCCCCATATTTAACAAAGCACCAAGAACCGCGCGAGCGGCCCCCCCCGCACCAATTACCAAAACTGTGTTATTATTTACAAACCCATGACCAACTCGACGCAGCAAAGGCTCGGTAAACCCTTCCATGTCTGTATTATGTCCAATTAATTTTTCTCCCCGCACATAAAGTAAATTACAAACCCCCAGCATTCTTGCTTCAGGTGAGACTTCATCGGCCGCCTCATATGCTTTTTGTTTTAGAGGAATGGTAACATTTACACCAGCTATCGTAGTGTGGGGCAAACTTTTAAACGCCCGCACAGCTTCATCCGGATGTACAGCAAACATTGTATATGCACTATTTAAACCGCATTGTTTTAGCCAATAATTGTGCAAAATTGGCGAAAGAGAATGATGGACGGGCCACCCGGTAACGCCGGCTACTTTTAATAAAGGTGCCTTCGTCATGTTTGTACCGCACCTTGTTGCCTTAGGTATGCTAACAGAGGTAGTAGCGGTAAGCCAAGTATTGAAAAAAAATCACCCTCTACCCATTCAAATAACTGGGCACCCTGTCGTTCAAACATATAAGCACCAACACTTTTTAATATGTCCGTTCCTTCAGTTTGTAAATAATGTTCGAGGAATTCATCGCTAAAATCCCGCATAAATAATCGTGTTGTGCTGACATGAACCCAAGGTTTTTTGTTGTTCTGACAAACAACAACCGCACCAATGAGCCTGTGCTCTTTCCCGCGCATTGCTATCAGTCTTTTTTTTGTTTCTACCATGTTTTTTGGCTTATCGAATATTTGCCCTTCCATTTCCAACAATTGGTCGGCACCAATAATAAGTTCGTTTGATGCACAGTCTACTTTTTGTGCTTTTTCTGTGGCTAACATAATCGCAATCGTTTCTGGGGTATAACCTTTAGCAAGTGCATGTTGTTTAATGGTGGCTTCGTCAACATTACCAACCCGTATTGAAAAATCCAAACCTGCATTTTGCAATATTTGTTTTCGAATAAAGCTGGCGGATGCCAATACAATTTGTGGACAATCAGAAACGCTCATTCTATGGCCTGCTCAAAATCTTGATACAGATTAATTATTCGCGCGGAAGTTTCTTCAATAGAGCGGCGACTTACGTCTACGATTGGAAATCCTTTTTTTGCAAACATGCGTTTCGAAGCCATCATCTCTTCGCGCACCCGATCTTGATCCACATAATCTGTTTGACCTTGTCCAAGCGAGCTTAATCTTTGGCGGCGAATTTCAACAATCCTGTCAGGGGTAGATACAAGTCCAATAATGAGAGTTCTTTTTAAATGGTCCAAAATTGGTGGTAATGGAGCGCCTGGAACCAAAGGAATATTTGCTGCTCTAAATCCACGATTCGCTAAATATATACATGTTGGCGTTTTTGAAGTTCTACTTATACCAAGCAATAAAATTTGAGCATTGACTAAGCCCTCTACATTTTGGCCGTCATCATGTGCCATGGTGAAATCCAAAGCACTTATTCGCGAAAAATATTGCTCATTCATCGTGCGCTGCGCGCCAATTTCGCTACTCATAGGCACCCCAAGGTAGCGGCCTAAACTTGCCAGCGCTGGATCTAAAATTGATACTGCCGGCATATTTAAAGCCGCACATCGTTGTTCCAGTTTTTGACGACGTTCTTGATTAACGAGAGTATGAAATACAATTCCCGGAAGATCTTTCATTTGTTCAAGGGCTTTTTCTAGCTGGTTTTCTGATCTTACCAATGCATGTAAATGTTCAATTGGTTTTCCTTGTGGAAATTGAGCGCAAGAAGCTCGCGACATCGTAACCAATGTTTCGCCTGTTGAATCAGATACTAAGTGTACATGAAAATATATAGCGCGATTTTTTTGCAATATACCTTTCATGAACGACCCTTTATTTTTTATTTCTTCGCTGAGGACAGTTGTTTATTTATGAACAGCTACCCGTTAATTTTCTAACTATATGTGAATTAATCCCATAGTTTCTCATTGTTTTTCACTTTATACCCAGTGTGTATTAATGAATGTGAATAATGTATATAAATGTGGATAATTTTCCTCTCCCCATTTTATGGATTGTTTTTATTACTCATTTATTTTTTCTCCGTCTTTTTTCATTTATTCATCTGTATATTTTGTGTGTGTATTAAGCAACTTTTAGGAAAGCTTAACATAAAGTTAATTTTATGCACAAACCCACAAGCCTTACTACTATCTCTACTTATATAATTTAAAAAAGAAGGAATAAAACATTGCGTATAACTCATATTTCAAGCCACAAATAAGGCTTGACGAATAAGCATTCTCTTTGGTAATTAAGCATTACACCGTAGGTATGTTTTTAAAAATACCATTCCCCCACCTTTTTTAACTTTTATATATTTGTTAAATCCAATCTTTCCAAAACAAGAAATTCTTATGAATAAACCAGCAAAACTAAACCCCGATGATATTAATTTAGATGAAATCAAGGCTCTTAGTCTAGACGATCTCAAACGTAAAAAACCTGCAGAACTTATTCAATTTGCAGAAGCTGTTGGAATCGAAAATGCCGGGTCTATGCGAAAGCAAGATATTTTCGTTGGAGTTTTAAAAGAATTGGCTGAACGTGATGTAGATATTAGCGGTACTGGCGTGTTGGAAGTTTTACAAGATGGATTTGGGTTTTTAAGAGCACCAGAAGCTAATTACTTAGCTGGACCCGATGACATTTATGTAAGCAAAAAATTAATCCGTTCTATGGGTTTACGAACAGGCGATACTTTATCTGGTGAGATTTTAAGTCCACAAGATAATGAACGTTATTTTGCGTTGGTTAAACCTCATACAATTAATTTTGCCACACCAGAGAATGCAAAAAATAAAGTTCATTTTGATAATTTGACTCCACTATATCCGGATGAAAGATTACATATGGAACTTGATGATCCAACGGTTAAAGATAAATCAGGTCGAGTTATTGATATTGTCGCGCCAATTGGTAAAGGTCAAAGGTCTTTAATTGTTGCTCCGCCACGTACTGGTAAAACGGTAATTTTGCAAAATATTGCTCATTCAATTGAAGCTAATCACCCTGAAGTTTACGTTATTGTTCTTCTTATTGATGAAAGACCAGAAGAAGTAACTGATATGCAAAGATCTGTTAAAGGTGAAGTTGTAAGTTCTACTTTTGATGAACCTGCGACGCGCCATGTGCAAGTTGCTGAAATGGTAATTCAAAAAGCAAAACGTCTTGTTGAAGGCGGTAAAGATGTTGTTATTTTATTAGATTCAATTACGCGTTTAGGCCGTGCATATAATACGGTTGTGCCAAGTTCAGGTAAAGTCCTGACTGGCGGTGTTGATGCGAATGCTCTTCAAAAACCAAAGCGCTTTTTTGGTGCTGCCCGAAATATTGAAGAAGGTGGGTCTTTGACAATTATTGCGACAGCTTTAATTGATACAGGGTCACGAATGGATGAAGTAATTTTTGAAGAATTTAAAGGTACAGGTAATAGCGAAATTGTATTGGACAGAAAAGTTGCTGATAAACGTGTATTTCCTGCCATTGATGTTACCAAATCTGGTACGCGAAAAGAAGAGTTGATTGTTGGGCCGGTAGAGCTCCAAAAAACATATGTTCTCCGACGTATATTGAATCCAATGGGAACGATGGATGCGATTGAATTTTTACTTGGTAAATTAAAAGATACAAAAAATAATGCTGAATTTTTTGACAGCATGAACACCTAACATAAAAGAAAATAAGGTTAGAGGAATAAAAATGACTGATAAGCCAACACCGGATTTTACAGTATATCATTTACCGCGCTCACGTTCTATGCGCGTCCTCTGGCTTTTACAAGAACTGAACTTACCATATAAAGTTGACTGTCTCGAATTTATTCCGGGTAAATTTGGGGGGGATGAATATACAAAAATTCATCCACTAAATAAAATCCCTGCATTTCAAGACGGTAATATGATCATGTTTGAGAGTGTTGCTATCATGGAATATATTATGAATAAATATGGCAGTAATAATTTGCAACCAGATGTAAATGATCCTGAATATGGATCTTATTTGCAATGGTTACATTATGGTGAAAGCACGCTTGCACCAGTGATTGCTACTTTGATGTATCAAAGACATTTCTTTGCCAAAGAAGATAGAAGTGCTGCTACAGATAAATGGGCACAAAAAGAACTTACAAAAGTATTTAGTATTTTAGAACAACAATTAGGCAAACAAGATTATATTCTAAAAAGTGGTTTTTCTGCGGCTGACATATCAGTTGGATATTGTTTATTATTAGCTCGTCTGGCGAAAGCACACGATCAAATTACAGATCGGATTGAGGATTATTGGGAAACGCTGACAGAAAGAGATGCGTGGGCAAAAATATCCAAGTTATAATTAATTAGTTTGTATTTTTACACCAAGAAAAGCTGTTCGGAGCCTGCCAGGAAAATAACGATGACTTCCAAAGGCAAAATCTGCTCGGTCTGCATATGCCGTATCAAATAAGTTATCTACACGTCCATATATGCTAATATTCTTCCCTAATTTATAAGTACTACGCAGTGTGAAAATATCATGGCCTGTATATTTTGCTGTATTACCGGGATCTGTAAAATAATCTCCCATATGTTGCCATTTTAAAAATACGTTTAAAGCTTCGGATGGAGAGACTTTGAGTTGCATGAACCCAAGTGTATTTGGAGCGGTATCAATTTGTTTTCCTTCTATAATAGAACTAGAAGCAGAGGTGACAATATCGCTAAATGCATAGGTATGATTTGCAAGTGTAAAGCTTCCCGATAATTCTAAAATATTTGTTAGAGGAGCATTGAAACTTAATTCTACACCAATATGTTCTGTTTTACCGTCTTCTACATTAAAGCCATTAGCATTTCTAAAAAAGAAATTGTCTTTTTTCATGGCAAATCCAGTTAATTCAAAATCAACAGTATTTATATTTCCTTTTAAACCAAGTTCGAAGGAATCAATGGTTTCTGGTTTAATTTCACCAGCGGCTTGATTGATTTGCAAGCTATAAGCATCGGTTATTTGTGGGGCTCGGCTTCCACGGGCAAGTCTAACATAGGAAGTGATATGATTATTGATTACGTGCACTAAGCCAATTTTTGGTGAAATCGTTAGGTAATCATCTTTTTGATCAGGAATGCGAATAAACCGGCCAAATTGCCCGCTATTTATATTATTGCGGTAATCATAGTGTGTGTAATCTGCACGGGCCCCAAGGTTGAGTTTAGTCTTAGCGCCAAGATTAAATCGGAGTTGTGTATATGGTGAGAGCACCGTAGCATTTACTTCATAATCAAAATGTTCGCCTTGAATAAATGAAAATACGCTAGGGCCAGGTTGGAATTCACGTAAAAAACCTTTTGTGTATTCACTATCAAACCCCAAAGTATATGCGATAGATTTTGATGTGCCTTCAAATGAAGCCAATAAACCTATACTTTTGTGGCCGCTGTCTTCCAAAGCTTTTCCAGGTACAAAATGGCGCCGAAAAGTTAAATCTACCCAACGCGCATAAGGAATAAATGATAGATTTGTTTGTGAATTAATTTGCTTATTAAGGTGAACTGCGAGGCGAATTGACTTTCCATCTCGAAAGGCTTCTGGGTTTGGGTTTGTTAAAGACAGAACTCTATTTTTATAGGCATCTACCCCCTTAATAAACCCGGCAGTTTCCTGATTTAAATTTTGAAATGTTGCAAGGGTTTTGAGAGACCAATCTCCAGCCTGTTGGTCATAGCGAAGCTGTATCTTTTGTTGATCAAATCCTGAATTTTCTCTAAACCCATTATCATGGGTAAAACTTGTAGCAAGGGAATAACGACCAGATAAAGCTTCCCCGCTCATGCTGGTTTTTAAGCGTACATACCCGTCATCATTGCCTAATATATCCAACGCATATGTAGATGTCTCGGTTGGTGTTTGGGATAATATATTTATCAGCCCGTGTACGGCGTTTGATCCGTATAAAACACTTCCGGGACCTTTGGTAACCTCAACGCCACCAGCAAGCTCTAATGCCCCTTCAAACAAACCATTTACGTTTGAAAAACCGGCGCTACGTAAAGGTACGCCGTCTTCAAGGTATAAAAAGGACCCTGCCCCCGCACCACCTGTTAGCACGGGCGAGCGAATAGCTGTTAGGTGTTCTTGGCCGCTATTTCTATGAATATTCACACCTGCGATTTCATTAAGAGCTTCCGCTGGGTGAACGGCTGAAATGATTTCGAGTTGGTGTTGGTTAAGCACAGATACGCTGCCAGCATATTCTTTCGCTTTCATTTCTGATCGGGTAGCGGTGACGATGATTTCATCAGCTGCAAATACGGATTGGGCATACATAAAACTAATGATGCTTACAGATAGAGAGAAATGTTTTTTCATAAATTGGTTCTTAAAGGTTTTGAGGTTTGACGCTAGCGGGAATTCATAAAAAGAGCCGCACCAAATGAAATTTGGGCGGCTCAGTATATGTGCGTGTCAAGGGAACCAGCCAAAAACAGCACATGTACATATGATTGGTGTTTATTTTAGTAACGGACCTTTAGTTCCGCACCATAGGTGAGGGGGTTGCCTACGGCACAACGTTGTGGCTGTGTATTCGCAACTGGGTCAAGTCCTCCTAATTGTGATGAGAAAGGTTGATCAAATATGGTCATGCAATAGCCTTTATCACCGAGGTTTTTACCCCAGATGCTGAATTCCCATTGGTCATCATCAGAGCGCAAGCCGACACGAGCGTTGATTAAGCCATATCCTTTTTGAATTGATTGTGGATTTTGGTTTGTGCCAGCGCCAATGTTTTGTGTACCAACATACTGATATTCACCGCGTAGGAAGTATTCAGTTCCACCAAATGCTTCTAGCTCATCAGACCAATCTGCAACAGCAGAATATTGCCATTCGGGTGCGAAATGTGCCCGTGTTCCAGTTAGATCCTGAGGTAAACCACCTGGTAGTGGTGATGCATTTTGATAATCTGTAAATTCTGAATCTAGATACGACAAACCACCAATCACCATCAATTGATCCATTGGTTTCCATGTTGCATCAAGCTCTATGCCTTGTTGTTTTAACGAGCCAACATTACGAACAAGGAATGAAATGCCATCAAACGCTCGATCTTGGTAGCCTTTGATATCCATATGGAATAAAGTCGCATTCAAGCGAAGGGCACCATCAAAAAGGTCTGATTTCATACCTAATTCATAATTTGTTGTATTTTCAGGTCCAAATATCCTCTGTTGTCTGGTTAGTGCAGGGAATGTTCCATCTGTATTAAATCCACCAGATTTAAAGCCAGTAGATGTTGTAGCAAACACCATAATATCATCTGTCATGTCATAGCTAGCATTCAAGAAATACGTAAATTTAGAATCTCCAAATCCGAACTCATCAATACTAAGGTTATTTTGGATTTCATTGTCCCGGACTGACAAAGCAATAACAAAAGGATTATTAATAGTATTGGAAAAATCCGCTGTTTTGTCGTCTTTTGTATAGCGACCACCAAAGGTCACAGAGAACTGATCATTTACATTATATGTGCCTTGCGCAAATGCCGCATAAGAAGTTAGTTTTTGATCAAACTCACCATCTGACGCATCAATTTGTTGGCCTGCGGCACAAGCTTGTGCAATTGGCAAGCTGCCTGTGACACCAAGAACAACAGGTATACAAAATTGTTCACCTAGATCAAAATCTTGACTGATATGGTATTTTTCATTGTAATAGAATAGACCGGCTAAATAATTAAATGCACCATCTGTTGGGGATAAAATTTGGAATTCTTCAGAAAATGTATCGTTGTCATACCCATTTTTTCTTGGGAAGAGTTGGATAGGTAGACGAATTGCACTTTCAAAAGAATTAGCTTGCCAATTTCTAAAAGAAGTAATGGAACGGATTGTGTGACCTGAATCTAACTCATAGCTAATATCACCTGAAAAGCCATATTGTTTATCAGTTAAGAAGTCACGATGATCTTGATAAACATCATGATCGTAAGGGTCAGCTGTTAACAGCTGTGTTGCATCAATACCGGCTAATCTTGGGTCAAGTCCAGACAAAGCAGCCAGAGTACCCAAAAAAACAGGGCTAGACGTATCATTAAGATATTCAATAGAGGCGCCGCCTGAATTTATCTTACCATAATCACCGGTTAATTTTATTGATAGCGCATCTGTGGGTTCGAATAATAGTTTAGCACGTAAATTTAGGTTATCACGTCCGCCGATATTATTGCCTGTAATTAAACTTTTGCCATACCCGTCGCGATCTGTGTATTTTCCGGTAACTCGTAAAGCTACATTTTCACCTAAAGGCACATTAGCTGAGGCTCCAACAACATAACGATTTTCAGAACCATAACCTAATTCTATATTACCTCCAAAGCCAGAAAATGATGGGTCTTTAGTCGTTATGTTTAGTGCGCCCATGGGCGTATTACGACCAAAGAGAGTTCCTTGCGGTCCGCGTAGAACCTCGAAAGATTGAATGTCCATCAGATTCCCAATGACTGAGCCTGGTTTGGGATAGTAAATGCCATCAATGAAAACACCCACACTTGGTTCAATGCCTGCACTACCAACTGAACCAACGCCCCGAATAGTGATTCGATTATTGGTTAATTGTGAAGAACTACTGATCGTGAAATTGGGTGAATAGAGCGCGACATCATGAATATCTGCAACACCTGATTTTTCAATAAACTCTGCACCGTAAGCAGTGATTGAAATTGGTACGTCTTGGATGTTTTCAGCCCGTTTTGTAGCTGTAACGATAATTTCGTCTTGCTGCGCGACTGCAGAGGTTGCCAGACTAAGCGCTAAAATTGATGTGGAAAGTGCTAATGTGGTTTTAGTAATAATATGCATGAGGTCCCCTTATAAAATAATTACCCAATAAATGTGTTCACATTTGAATACTGCAATAAATTAAATAAGTTTAATTGACATTTAAAGTGCTAAATATGTTTCAAAAAACAATTTTTTGCATTATTAGTTCTCTAAGATAAAATAAATATCTATAATTGGCGTAAACCAAGGGGAATAATATGAAGTCCACAATACCCGCAATTACGATTGCTTTGTCTATATTGTTAACAGCTTGTGCAGATAAGACGGCTTCTACTGTAGATAAAAAGATACCAACACTGGCAACAGTGAGTTCTGAACATATTGCTAATGCAAATGCAACGCCCGAGGTTTGGCTTAGTTATGGTGGCACCTATGATGAGCAACGGTTTTCTCGCCTAAAAAACATTACACAAGACAATGTTAAAGATTTGGGTGTGGCGTGGACCTATGATTTAGAAACGAGTCGTGGAGTTGAGGCTACACCAATTATTGTAGACGGCATAATGTATGTAACGGGCGCATGGTCAATCGTATATGCGTTGGATGCAAAAACTGGCGAAGAGTTGTGGGTATATAATCCGGAAGTATCCGGTGAAGATGCGGCAAAAGGATGTTGTGATGTTATCAACCGAGGCGTTGCTGTTCACAAAGGCAAAGTTATAGTCGGCGTTTTTGATGGCCGTCTTGAGGCATTAGATGCAAAAACAGGTAAAGTTGTATGGAGTACGCTTACTGTCGATAAATCCATGCCTTACACAATTACAGGGGCGCCACGTGTTGTTAAAGACAAGGTCTTGATTGGAAATGGCGGGGCAGAGCTTGGTGTACGTGGGTATGTATCTGCTTATGATGTGAATACTGGGGATCTTGCTTGGCGGTTTTATACGACTCCAAATCCCAATAAGGAGCCGGACGGGGCGGCGTCGGATGAAGTTTTTGCGAGTAAGGCAAATGCTACATGGGGCGATAGTGGAAAGTGGAAAACAGAAGGCGGTGGTGGCACGGTCTGGGATTCGATTATTTATGATACGGTCAATGATAGTGTAATTTTTGGCGTTGGTAATGCTTCACCGTGGAATCCTAAACTTAGAGATCCAGAAGGAAATGGAGATAATTTTTTCTTATCTTCTATTGTCGCGGTTGATGCCGATACAGGAAAATACAAATGGCATTTTCAAACCACGCCGCGTGATCAATTTGATTTTACAGCAACTCAATCTCTTATTTTAGCGGATTTGCCGATTGGTGCTGATGGCAAGCCTCGGCGAGTCGTGATGCAGGCTCCAAAAAATGGGTTTTATTATGTTTTAGATGCTAAAACGGGAGAGTTTATTTCTGGCAAGCCATTTGTAAATCTAATGACATGGGCAAGTGGGTTGGACGCAAATGGACGGCCGATTGAAAACCCAAATGCGAGAAATTGGGAAAATGGATTTGTCAATATTCCTGGCCCCATGGGTGCACATAACTGGCATCCGATGGCTTATAACCCTCAAACAAAACTAGCTTACATTCCTGCTCAACAAGTTCCGCAATTACTCAAGAGTAACCCGGATGCTGATAATGATAAAAAAATGCGTTGGAACGTGGGCCTTCAATACGAAGCCGGTGTACCGCCTGTTTATCCGAAAGGCACCCTTGATTTCATCCGTAAGGATTTCAAAGGTAACCTATTGGCCTGGGATCCAGTTAAGCAAGAAGCGCGCTGGAGTGTCGAGCATAGTGGCCCAGGGAATGGTGGTGTATTAACAACAGCTTCAAACCTTGTTTTTCAAGGAAATATTGGTGGGGAGCTTGTTGCTTATAATGCAGAAACTGGGGATAAATTATGGGCAAAACAAGCCAATAGTGGCGTGGTGGCTCCGCCGTCTACTTACGCTATTGATGGTGAACAATATATAGCGATTGCCACGGGCTGGGGTGGTGGCTGGGCTTTAAATTATGGCGTTGGTTGGCCAAAGGCCGTGACACCAGATGTGGGTCACGTAATTGTATTTAAGCTTGGTGGTACAGGGGATGTGCCGGAAATACCTGAAAATGGTATTGTAATGAGTCCGAAGGGCGACGCTTTTGGTGATGATGCTTTGAAAATGCACGGGTTACAAAAATATGCGGAAAATTGCATGGTATGTCATGGTCCGCTTGTGGTGAGTTCTGGTGTGATACCTGATTTGCGGTGGTCATATCAAACGGCAGATAAAGAAAGTTGGAACGATATTGTAATTGGTGGGGCGCTAACGGATAATGGCATGGTATCTTTTAGTGAGTATCTAAGTGCCGATGATGCTGAAGCTATTCGCGCTTATATTATGGGGCAAGCTTGGTTAGCGGTCGCAAATGGAGACGCGAAAGAGCCATCGAATGATTAATAACTCTATATGATGTTTTGCCGCCGCCACTCTCGTGGGGTCATTTCATAGTTTCGCCGAAAAGCGCGAGAAAATACGGCCGGTTCAGCATAAGCTAAAAGCGTAGAAATTGTTGCAAGTGACATATCTGTATCGGCAAGATATTTACAAGCTAGTGAGTGGCGAACATCTTGAAGGGCGTCTTGAAACACAGCCCCTTCTTGCTTTAACTTTCGTTGCATTTGAGCGGCGCTCATCCCAAATTCCTTTGCTGTATTTTGTAAGTTGGGTTTTCCGTATTCGAGATTTTCTTCAATGGATTGTTTTACTAAGCTCACAAAATCATCACCCTTTTCTTTGGCGATGTTCTCGATATGGGATTGGATGATTTTATATAAACCAAGGTCGGCTGTTGGCAGCTTTGTTTTTAATAAGGTTTCGGGAAATTCTAATCCATTGGCGGCCTGCTCGAAATAAACGGGGCACCGGAATATTTTCTCGTGCAAATTAATATTTTTTGGCTTTGTATGCTCAAAGTATACAGCGGACGGCTTCCATGTTTCAGAATTAATCACTCGAATGACTTTTACGGCGATGCCAAGTGCTAGTTCTGTGTGTTGTAAGATGGATTCCCCGCCTAATGCCCTTAAGCCTACAGTCCATAGAGTGACACCGTTTTGGCTCTCTAATTTTGCAACAGTTCCGGCATCATGTATGCGAAGGTATTGGTCTAGGCAGCTAATGGATTGTCCAATGGTACCAGCATGCATCATTAGATAACCAATAGCTCCAAATTTATGCAATGTTTGTTTTTGCGACATTAGTAGACCAAAATGTGATTGCTTAGTGAGCCGCGCGGCCACATTAAGTGCGTGGCGATACATGATGGTCGGTACGAGAGAGTCAGGAAAACTCAAAGAGTTTTCATCAAGATCAATTTCTGAAAATACAAGATCTGGATCAATGCCATATTCCCACAATAGGTCCCGAAAACCTTCAAATGCTCCTGCGCGAATATAAAGTGTTTCTGAATGGGACATATTTGACTTACTTGTTTTATATAGCTACAAAGTCAAGGATTTGTATTGAAAAGTCAATATAAGAACAGTAATTACAATAGAGTAAATATACTTAGTATGGCCGCAGGGAATGCGAGCAAGGGCAACACAGGGGATGCAAATGTCAGATCAGAAATTAGCGGCAATTATGGAGGCACAACGCACAGCTTTTAATGCGAACCCTAATTCTTCATGGGCCGAGCGGAAAACCAATTTAATAAAGCTTGGTAAAGTTATCAATGATAATGAGCTCGCTTTTCAGCAAGCTATTTCTGAAGATTTCGGTAATCGGTCTTTTGTTGAAACAACAATTGCAGAAATGGCAATTATTCATGCGGGCATTAAACACGCTCTTAAGCATACCCAAAAATGGATGCGGACAAGAAAAGCGCCGACGGCCATGCAATTTAAGCCAGCAACTAACAAGATAATCCCGCAGCCGCTTGGTATTATTGGTATTATCAGTCCTTGGAATTATCCATTACAACTTGCCATCATGCCATTAGTTGGGGCGCTCGGCGCTGGTAATCGGGCGATGATTAAGCCTAGCGAATATACACCTAAATTTTCAGTATTGCTAAAATCAGTTCTCGGAGAAATTTTTTCAGATGAGGAGGTTTATGTTGCTGTTGGGGGCGTAGAGGTTGCACAAGAATTTTCCTCTCTTGCTTTCGACCATCTATTGTTTACTGGCTCAACAAATGTCGGGCGCATTGTTGCGGGAGCGGCCTCTAAAAACTTAACGCCTGTGACATTGGAACTTGGTGGTAAATCTCCGACGATTATTGATGAAAGTGCTAATATGAAGTTGGCAATTCCGCGCATCACGAATGGTAAGTTATTGAATGCGGGGCAAACATGTGTCGCTCCAGATTATTTGTTGATGCCGCAAAATAAAATTGATGGATTTGCTGATGCCTTGATTAAGCAAGCTGAAACATTTTACCCTACATTTGCAGGCAATCCTGATTATACGTCTATTATTGCTGACAGCCATTATTCGCGCTTGCAAGGCTTGCTTGAAGACGCCGAAAATAAAGGAGCTAAGCTTCGTACGGCGGGAGATGATGATACACAAGTTATGGCACAAGAGCGCCGCATTCCGCTAACTGTGGTAACCAACACCACCCCTGATATGAAAATTATGCAAGAAGAAATTTTTGGCCCTCTTTTGCCAATCGTTGCTAGCGAAACTCTAGAAGATTCGATGAAATATGTGCAAGAGCATGAACGTCCACTTGCCCTTTATTGGTTTGGTGAAGACAAAGCCAAGCGAGATCATGTTCTAAAAAATTCAATTTCTGGCGGCGTTAGCATTAACGAAACAGCGTGGCATGTTGTACAAGAAGACATTCCATTTGGCGGTGTTGGCCCTTCTGGTATGGGGGGGTATCACGGTCAATATGGCTTTGAAACATTTTCTCATATGAAAGGCGTTTTCTTTCAAAGTAAATTTAGCGGCGGCAAAATGTTGTTCCCGCCTTATACAGAGAAAACTCAAAAGGTTCTCGGCCTGATGAAAAAATTTATGTAGTAAACCCATAAGGGGAAGAATATGAAAATAAAATCTTTTGCTTTGACCAGTACGGCCATTTTGTCCGTTTTTGCATTGGTTGCGTGCCAACCAGCTAAAAAAGAAGTAACCACACCCACTGAACCGACCCATCAGGAAGCCGTGGTTTCAACACAGGCAAATCCGGACAAACTTTTGTGGGGAGATACTCATCTACATACATTGAACTCAGCAGATGCTTTTTCTTTTGGAGCCAGATTGTCTCCAACTGATGCTTATAAATTTGCTCGAGGTGAAGAAGTTGTTTCCAATACGGGCCAAAAGGCAAAACTAAAACGCCCTCTAGATTTCTTGGTGGTTGCTGATCACGCAGAGGGGCTTGGTATTTCTAATGAGTTGTTTATCGGTAATCCGATGTTAATGGCGGACCCCAAGGCAAAGCGTTGGCATGATATGCTCAATGAAGGACCAGAACAGTCTGCTGAGGTTGGTAAGGAAATGATTTCGGCTTTGGCAAATAAAACCCTGCCTAAACCCATGATGAACCCCATACAAATTCTACCTTTGATGAAGTCAATTTGGCAACGGAATACAGAGGTGGCGGCGGAATTTAATGATCCTGGTACATTTACGGCTTTACTAGGCTTTGAATATACATCAACACCGGGCGGAAATAATTTGCACCGTATTGTTGTCTTTCGGGACAATAAGGACAAGGTTGATCAAATTTTGCCATTTTCATCTGTACGAAGCGATAACCCTGAAGACTTGTGGGCGTGGATGGGGCGTTATGAAAAGAAAACAGGTGGGCAAGTGTTGGCGATGCCCCACAATAGTAATCTTTCTAACGGGTTAATGTTTGCAAAAACTGATTTTGATGGCGGTGCAATTGATGCTGATTATACGCAAAAACGTGCACGATGGGAACCTGTTGTAGAAATCACTCAGATCAAAGGGGATAGTGAATCCCATGCGTTTCTTTCGCCCAATGATGAATTTGCAGGATTTGGCGATGTTGGTTGGGACTTGGGAAATTTGAGTTTGCAAACGCTCAAAGAGCCTGAAATGCTTGCTGGTGATTATGTGCGCGAAGCATTGAAAACCGGTTTGGAATTCCAATCATCAACCGGCACCAATCCTTATAAATTAGGGTTTATTGGTTCGACGGATAGTCACACGGGGCTTTCAACAGGTGATGAAGATAACTTCTTTGGTAAGATGGGGATAACAGAACCGAGTAAAAATCGAGCAAGTGATCCTGTTGGATTGGGGATAAGTAAAACCGTCCGTTACGGCTGGCAATATTTGGCTGGTGGTTATGCCGGGGTGTGGGCACGTGAAAATACTCGCACTGAAATTTGGGACGCGTTGAAACGCAAAGAAGTATACGGAACAACCGGACCTCGGATGCGCGTGCGTTTTTTTGGCGGTGATTTTAATGAAGAAGTCGATTGGAAAAACATTGCTGATGTCGGGTATAAACAAGGCGTTCCAATGGGTGGTGACTTGGCTCTAGCCAAAGGTCAATCTCCGGACTTTATTATTGCGGCAAGCAAAGATCCTGATGGTGTAAATTTGGACAGAGTACAGGTGATCAAGGGTTGGTTAACGGCTGACGGTAAGTCACATGAACATGTTTACGATGTTGCAATTGCAGATGACCGGGCCGCTGGCGAAGCGGAAATGTTTAATGTCTGGACAGATCCGGACTTTAATCCTGATTTGTCTGCATTTTATTATGTGCGGGTTCTAGAAATTTCTACGCCGCGATGGGTGAGTTTTGATGCAGAACGCTTTGGGGCTGACATTCCAAAAGATGCTGTTCTGACTCAACAAGAGCGTGCTTATACATCGCCGATTTGGTACACACCAAAATAGGATATTGAGAGAAATGAAGAATTTACTGTTACTTAGTGCCTGTGCTTTTTTATTGGCTTCATGCGGTGAACATCATGTCGATGAGCATAATGAAAGCCATGAGAAGACTCAGGAAAGCGCCTATGCAAACCCTGAACCAACAGCTGAAGAGATTGCACAAGGCAATCATTATTCAGCAGCGGTTGGTAATGATATGCCCACGCGAGTATAT
>JAJRSG010000043.1 GCA_024278915.1 Alphaproteobacteria bacterium | reverse complement strand
CTCGCTCACGACGGAAAAAAGTTGAAACCGTTGAGAAGGTTGAAGCGTCTGATACATCTGAAGTATCGGATGAAAAGGTTGAGCAGGACGCCCCTGCCGCTTAGTTTCAAAAATTTATCTTCATAAGATATTCGGTTCCCGGATAAAACCCGGGAACCGGTAATTTATTGAATTAATATGCCGCCGCATTTATTTTTTGGGCGGCGTTTTTTTCTTTGGCGTTGCCTTTGTTTTTGGCGCGGCTTTTTTTGCTGCCGGTTTTTTCACTGTCTTTTTAGCGACTGTTTTTTTCGCCGCAGGTTTTTTGGTGTAAACTTTGGCTGCTGGGGTCGCTTTTTTGGCTGCCTTTTTGCGGACAGTTTTCTTAACGATTGGTTTTGGCGGCGGCGTATCTTCATAATCCGCGTAATCATCTTCACTATCTTTGCCCGTATGTTCGGCTTTGCGCTCGTGAATTTTCGTTTTTGTTTTTTCGACAACCGATTTCGTCGCAGTCGTTGCGGATTGAGCGGCTTTTGTCGCTGCCTCTTTCGCTGTTTCAAAAGGGTCTATTTCAGCCGTGTTTGATTTGCCGCCATCAGGGGCAAGATTGTCGTTGATTTCAAACAAGGCGACCATGAGTTCGCATATCAAGCGTAACCCAACAAACAAAAATAGGGGACGGAACAAGGCAACGATTAACAAGCCAAGGCCCGTGAAGAACGCGTGGTTCATCGTGCCAAAGGCAAACATAATTGTGCCGAAAAATTGTAAACCGATTACGATAAGCCCAAGAAAAAAGAACGTGGCCACAAGGCGGTCTTTCATGAGTTTCTCAAAAGATAAAAATTGTTTAAATAAATTGATCATCATGCGCTCCATTGCTGCTTATGTTTAATATAGCTCTCAGTGTGAAAAGTGCAAGGGTAGCAGCGTGCCGAAGGCACACCTTTGCCTACTTGCTACCACCTTGAGTCAAGTCTGCACTTAGTTCCGGTTCTTGCTGAAGGGCGAGTTGGGAACTATTGCGTAGGGCATCAATTTCGGCCATGCGAATTTTAAAGGCAGGAAGTTCAGCCTTTACCAATGGTTTGCCGGAGAGAGTAGAAAGGCTCATGGGGTTTATTTTTTTCCCTTTCCTGTGCACTTCATAATGAAGATGCGGGCCGGTTGATCTTCCAGTTGTGCCGACATAGCCAATTGTTTGGCCTTGACGCACGCGTGCCCCTCTTTTGATTCCCCGCGCAAATTTTGACATATGTGCATATGCAGTCGAATAGCCATCTGAATGACTAATGCGAACGTAATTCCCATAAGTGCCGAAACGCCCCGCCCGTTTAATGGTGCCTGTTCCGGCCGCCATGATTGGCGTGCCACGCGGAGCCGCAAAGTCGACGCCTGTATGGCTTTTTACATAACCAAGTACAGGGTGCTTACGTCTACCGAAACGAGAAGATAATCTCGCGCCATTTACCGGTGTCCGCATTAGCATACGTTTTGCTCCTTTACCCTTGGCATCATAATAGCCCTCGCGACCATTGGATTTAGTGTAAAGGTAATAAGAGGAAGTTTTTCCGCGCGGTGAAAAGCTCGTATAGACGAGATCACCTGCTTTAACCGTATTCCCGCGATGGTCTTTATAAACTTCGAACAACATCTCGAAGCTGTCGCCCTGCCTGATATCACGTTGAAAATCAACACTGTGGGCGTAAATTTGGGAAAATTGTACAATGACTTTATCGGGCGCCCCAAGCGCTTGGGCATCGAGATAAAGGCTATTTTGAATTTGGCTGCTTACCCGAACAATTTGTTTTTCATATTCAGCGATTACCTTGCGGGCTTTGAATTTTCCATCGGTTGTTTTGCTGACAAATATGGTGCTTTCCCGGTTGGGTTTTAAGGTGAAGCCCGTGACTTCTCCTTTATCTGTATCAAAATACAGGTTTATTTTTTGACCGGCTCTCAAGTTTTTGGGTTTGTAAGCTTTAGAAAAAGCCTGTGTGAGAGCATAGGCTGTATTGGGGCTCACCCCATTTTTTTGCAAAAGAGGGCCTAAAGATTGGCCGTATTTTAAGGTGAGGTTGGCGACTCTATCTGCGTTTTTATATTCATTCTTTGCCCGTAGGTCATAGAGCATGGCCGCTGTTTCTACCGGAGTTTCCATGCCTGTTTCTTGCGCAATATCAACCTTTTTCAAACTTGGGGTTTTAGCCATGCTCATGAGGGCGAAGGTACTGACAATAGCGATACTGGCGCCAATCAAGATGGTTTTGGGCTTTGTTGCCGCTCGACCTTCTTCATTTTGCGCAAATATTTTGGCATCTGCAAAGATAGCTTTGCGAATTTTTGACCAATTTTGTGATCCTAATCCCATATCATGGCTCTCCCAAAGCCCGTCTGTCTTGTGTCCGCATGATTTACGGTGTTGTTTGGTCTGTTCATGCCACGTTTATGGCTTATGATTAGTTAATATCGTAGGTAATTGTGCCGATATTTAGCTTTTTACATTTATAGACAAGCTTGGAGAATACTGCAAACAATCATGACGGCTCAAATGAAAATGTCACATACTGGTAAGGTATCAAAACGGCATCCTGTATTTTGGGGCGTGGCCGTGCTTATTTTGGTTGTTCTCGTTGGTGGTTATTATACATGGCATAACCGTTACCATTTGCTTGAACATAAGGTGCGACAAGTATTTGCGAAAAACGGATTTCAGGTTGAACTAAATATTATTTCAGCAGATGGCAATAATATGGTTGCTAAAAATATCCATCTTTCATCTGGTAGCGTGTCTGTATTGGATATGCCGCGCCTTGAACTTGAATATGATATTGCCAATGCGCTCAAAGGCGAATTTGAGCGTGTGGTGATGGTTCGCCCCCATATCAGGCTGACATTAGACGAAACCGGCAAAGTTATAAATGACTGGCTGCCCACAGGTTCTCGTAACTCGCGCCTTGTTTTCCCGCATAAAGGCGTTGAGATCGAGGAAGCTCTGCTTGATTGGCAAGCTCCCTTTGGTCAGGGAAAAACCTTGGTAAGCGTTGAGGCGAAATCAGCGGTAAGTTGGGCGCTAATTTACGATAGCCCAGAAACCGTGATTAAGAAGGATGGTCTCACCTTGTTATTGGACGTAAAAGGTGGTGCCGAGCAAATACAAAAAGATAAGGTGGAAGCTTTTGGCACAGTGAATGCAACCGCGATGGAAACGCCAGCGCTAGCCGCAGATTCCATGCAAGCCGATTATCGTCTGAACTTTGAAAAATTAAGCGCAGACAAAATCCTGACACAAGGCTGGATGAACGTGCAGGGAGAAGGTACGCAGGTCGGTGAGACAGTAGTTGATAAATTTACGTTAAAACTAGATTTGGATACTGAGTTTGACCCAAAATTGGGTGTATTTGAAACCTATTCCAGTCAATGGAAGCTACAAGCAGAGGCGGTTTCTTTATTCGATAAGGTAAATCGTAAAAAATTTGCCGAGCGGCTAACTTCCTATCAGGCTTTGCGCAATACACCGATTGCGGAGCAATTCGCCGCTCTCTTACCTCGGAAGCTTGAAAATCTGCTCACTGAATTTTCACTGCAAGGGGAAGGGCATATCACGATCAATAAAGACGGCTATAAACTGGACCTGACGGATGTGCTCACCTTAAAAAATAAGAGTCAGCAGGTCGATATTTTCGCTAATGAGAATGAAGTTGTGCAATATGAGAAACTAGCGAATTTGTTAAAATTTGATGTGGACGTGGATTGGGGCGGGTCGCACCCCATCGGTATTTCAAATTTAAAAATGCAAGCCAGCAGCGTCAATGGTATGGGCATTGAAACCGTTAAGAATGTAAATGCTCAGCTGAGCACACAGGTAGGGTGGCGAGTCAAAACTGGAAGTGGAATCTCAAAATTATCCCCATTTTCCATAGGCTTAGACTATCTTCAAGGGGAAGGGCGGCAAAAGATATTACTTTCAGGAGCTATCGAATATACGGGGGCAGTTCCCGGCGGTATCGTTCGTGATTTACGGGCTGAAGGCGTAGTGACAACACGAATTAGTGGCACGCGAAATGAAAACTTCAGACTGGGGTTTGCACCAAAAACCGATATTTATATCGGGACCTTCACTAACTTATCTGGTTGGCAAGCCAAGGATGTAATATTTGCCATGCCGGTCACGGAGAACCTGATTAGGACGGGCCGCCAAGGTCGGGAAATGTCGGTAAATTTACAAAATGTAGATACGCAGATTGTCAGTCCGACACAAGATCGGCATATGGATATCCATGCGGCCAATGTTCATGTGAAAACGGTTCTCGCGGCGGCTCCACAGGTTTGGAATTTGGCCATAACAGATGCAGAGTTTCGTTCAGATGATTTCCCTTCACCGGGTACCCATATTCGTTCACCGGCAAGTCAGTTGCGATTAGAACAAAATCAAGATGGTTACTTGTATTTTACCTCTGATAATCCGGGGGCGTTTATTGAAACTGATAATGTTTTGGTCGAGAATATAGACGTTAAATTGGAAGGGATACCGGATAAATTCAATGCTCGCTATGAAGCAAACCGCGTTGAGTTCAAAGGGGGAGATGTTCCCATTTTACCTGTCAAAGGCACGGCGACTTATGACAAGGGAGAGCTTAAAGGAGAGGCGGTGGCGACTTTAAAGGCAGGGTATAGAGGAGAACACATTACGCCCATCGACGTTGCCTTTACTTCCGTAAACGGGCGAGGGAAGGTAAAAATTCATATGGGTTCCATTCACTTTACCCCGACGGGGTTGCAGCCTCAGTTCTTAATTTCTTCTCTTAAAGGTAAACTTGCCGAGGTTTCTGGGGACGCCAGTGCAAGTTTTGATCTGGAATTTGGCGGCGGCGAAAAAATCAAATCTTATGGTACGACAAATTTGATTAACTTGGATATGGGGACTTTGGTTGGCCCCATTCAGGGCGTGAATGCTCAGTTAAAATTTAGTTCGCTATTCCCGTTGAAAACAGATGGTTTGCAATTTGCCAGTTTATCAGGTTTTGATCCGGGTTTTCCATTAGACGGGGGGCAAATATCGTTTGAACTTATTCCTGGTGGGGTGCGTATAGATGAAGCCGTGTGGCCCATTGAAAATGATGTCGATAACCCCCTAGACAATGGGCGAATTTATATAGAACCAATGTTGTGGAAATTTGGGAATGTAGAAAATTTAGCGGCGGCTCATATCGAAAATTTGGAATTAGCTACAGTATTCGAGAAAATTGGACGCAATAAAGTCTCGATGACGGGTAAAGTTTCAGGCGTACTGCCCGCGAGGATAAATGGTGTTGATGTTGTAATCGAGGGTGGAAAATTAGAGGTCACAGAGGGAGGGGTGATTAAATTTAACACCGATTCCGCCGGAGCCGCCGGACAGGAAAATGAATATGCGGGTCACGGTCTTAAAGCTCTTGAAAATCTAACCTATAAAAAACTGGAAGCCCTCATAGACGGCCCTTTGGACGGGAGTGTGAAGCTAAATATTGTAGCGTCGGGATATAATCCGGATGTGCTAAATGGACAGAAATTTTTGTTTGATGTGGGGATAGAGGGTGAACTTGCCAATATTGGGCGGAATTTATCAAAATCATTCAGCTCTCAAGAAAACATCAAACGTGTATTAGATTTACAAGCTGAGCCACCAAAATAGAAGCTTATGTTTGTGTGGGCGAAATTTTATAGAGGCAGCGCCGTGCTCCAGCCAAGATGTGCTCCTCTCTTTTGATTGCAACGTCCGTGCCAAGGATCTCTTGAAAAACCCATAGTTCATTGGCGCATAATTTGGTGCATGTCTTGGCGGCAGAACAAACCGGACAATGGTTTTCGTAAAATAACCAGTCTCTACCGTCTTGCCTTACACCTGCCATATACCCTTCTTGTGTTCGGATATCTGCGAGTTTTTGCAGGCGATTTTCTAGGGTTAGATCCTTTCCCATTTGCTGTTGGTAGTTTTTGAGTTGGTTTTGACTATGTGTCGTAATGATGCTTTCTAACCCTTTAGGCCCAAATGTTTCAGAAATAGAATTCAGGATGTCCACGGCTAAATTTTGATGAGCATCAGGAAATATATGTTGAGCTTTGTCGGTCAAATGCCAGTATTTTGCAGGCCGGCCACGCGTTGATTTTTGCTCTGTGAATGCGAGCATTTCTTCTTCTGCTAAATCATATAGGTGCAACCTAATGGCCATCGGGGTACGGTTAAGCCGACGTGCGAGTATGGGGGCGGTTTGCGCGCCGTATTCCTTCAAGCTCGTCAAAATGGCTTTACGTGTTTTTGTTTTGTTGAGTGGTTCGGTCATGATCTTTTGTAAAGGTATTGCTTTTGTTATGCAAATAATATATAAAGAAAAAACTATATAAAAGATAGAAGGATAAGATGATGAGAATTGAACATGTAAATTTAGTGGTGCGGGAAATTGAACCGACAATGGCATTTCTAAAAATAGCCTTCCCGCATTGGGAAGTGCGTGGTTCAGGACAGTCCGATTGGTACGGAAAACCTCGTACTTGGTTACATTTTGGCGAAGATGATCATTACATTGCGCTTAGCGACAATGGGGAGGGGGAAAGTCGTGACTTAAAAGGGCACAAGCCGGGCTTGGCTCACATTGGGTTTGTTGTCGATGATTTGGACGGTGTGATGGCGCGCTATGCGGCGAAAGGTATTGCGCCAAGTGTGGATATGACAGAAATTCCAGCCCGTAAAAATGTTTATTATATTGATCCTGCGGGGATTGAATTTGAATTTGTTCAATATTTATCTGACATCCCAAGTGAAAGACATGACTATGACAGCTAATGTTTGTTGAATTCGTGATGCATTAATGGCAGGTTCAGCTTACTTCAGATAAGGTAAGCCTATGAATGTGGTTTTAAAATTAATGGTGATTTCATCGATTGGCTTGGCTGCGTGCACCCATAAGGTCGAAATTATTCCATCTGATAAGCCGATCATCATAAACTTAAACATCAAAATTGATCAGGAAATCCGTGTGCGACTGGATAAAGATATTGAAGATCTCTTGAGCAACAATCCGGATATTTTCTAAGGAGTTCATGATGAAATTTGCAACAAAAATATTTAGTACCGTTTTAAGTGTTTCCCTGTTGATGGGGAGCATGGCTTTGTTTCCGGTACTCTCTGAAACTGCCTTTGCCCAAATGTCATCTGCTAAATCCATCGTGGATTTAGCAAAGTCAAAAGGGTTGGTTGGTGAGCGTATCGACGGTTATCTCGGCCTTGTTATGGGCAGCGTATCCCCCGATGTGCAATCGGCTGTGAACGAAATTAATATTCGCCGAAAAACCCTTTACACAAAACTTGCCCGCGAGCAGGGGGTGGAGATTGCGATTGTCGCAAAACTGACAGGCGAAAAGCTGATCGCGAAAGCAAAGCCCGGTGAAAAAATTATGGGGAATGACGGTATTTGGCACACCAAATAATTACGGTTTTTTCTTTTCAAACACATAAACAAGCTTAGAGTGATTTTATTACGAATCACAAGGTTTACCTATGTCTGAGCCCATCACCAAACTAACGGCTGCTAATCTCGCGGCACTGTTATGTGCCCGTATCTGTCATGACCTGGTTAGCCCAGTCGGGGCTTTAGGGGCTGCCCTTGAAGTTTTTGATGATGATGACAACCTTGATATGCGCGATGATGCCATGGAGCTTATTAAATTAAGCGCCGGACAAGCTAGTGCGAAACTACAATTTTTACGCCTTGCCTTTGGTGCGGGTGGTTCAGCCCCCAGTGTGATCGCCAGTGATGAGCTTAAGAAACTTAGCTTAGGCGTGTATGGTGACGGGAAAGCGAATATCAATTGGGAATTGGCCCATGATGGCATTGATAAAACAGCGGCCCGCATATTGCTGAATTTAATGATGTTGGCTGTTATGTCCGTACCGCGCGGTGGTGAAATTACGGTTACGTCTGACCAAACCGATGACCAAACCAGTATAAAAATTGTTTGCGAGGGGCTAAAAGCTCGCCTTGACCCATCTGTACCTGCGACCCTTGCAGGCGCCGCCCCTGAAGTGGGATTTGATGGTCGAAATATTCAACCTTTTTACACCGGCATGATTGCCCGTGAATGCGGTGGTAAAGCGACCGCGCAAATTGACGGGGAAATTGTTACGTTTTTGGCACAATTACCCCATAATGACACGCCCGATATTTCTCGTTAAATTAAGACATTTTAAGGGTTTTATTTAGCGGGTTTTAACCTATTGGAGCGACAATATATCTCACTTATGTAGCTGGGCTACAAATTGGGATTGTTAATGTATTCACTTGAGCGAAAATTTGTTCTAACCGCCAACGACCAAATGCAGGTTTTGGAAGAGATCTGGGGTGCGGGTCCAGAAGAGACTGCTAATGCAGCGAGTTTACAAAAAGGCACAGGACAAGAAACCACAATCACTGCCTTACATTCTATAAAATTCGCCGCTAATAGCGTACAGGCGCGCGGTGTGTATCGGGCGGCTAATTTTTGCGAGACCATATACACGAGCTTTGATTATGAAAACGGCGCAAAATTACGGGGAAGCTTGGCTGGGTTGAAAAGTTTGATTTTTCAATATGCTGATGGTTTATTTGAAATTGATCCAGAGTTCAAAGCAAGTGTGCTCAGCCGCAAAGTAGAAAAGACCGACCACCTCAAAGTTGTTCCCGTTAATGATGACCAGGAAGAAGATGTAGAAAAGGTATGTTTGCAGGCACAGCACACACAATCTAAAAAGACTTTAAAGCCTCTCTTGTTATTGGTTAAATCTGAAAGCCAGCAGCAAGCTCTTGAGACGCTCATGAAATTTGAGGCGGTGCAAAATGAGATGCCCGCGCCCAGTTCGAAACCTAAGCCGCGCCTTACCGTACAATTTGAAAATTTGATGCGGCCCATTACAAACCTTGCCTTAAGTGAAGCACGACATAGTGCCAAAAAACTTAGCGTCTCTTACGCAGCCGATTTTGAAGAACTTGCGTTATCTAGTGCCAATCGCATACAGGAGTTTTTGGAAATTCTTTGTTTGAGCATTGTTGCCAATGGCGTGCCGGCTAATCGCAGCACACAAATTTCTCTTACGGGGCAAGAAAAAGATAATAAACATGTTTTTAATATTAATTGGCGCGGACATTCTTTGGAGAAGAACGCTGCCGAAGATCCACATTTCAAACGTGCCGTAGCGAGCCTGCGTGCAGAAGGTGGGGATATTCAATTCAGAAAATTAGCAATTGAAGCTCCTGTGACCGATCTGGAGGCGCAAGAACCGGTCATGCAAACTTTGGAAGTCACATTTGTACACAAAAGGACGGCTAAAAAGGCTGCCAACCTTACAAATGCATTGAAATCCGAAAGCCAAACTGAAGTCTTACAAGGAGCTACAGGATGACGGCTACACAAAAAACATGTCTGGTGGTTGATGATTCAAAAATGATCCGCCGTGTGGCATCTCGAATTTTACGGGACTTACAATTTGACGCGACTGAAGCTGGCGACGGTAGGGAAGCAATGGTGATGTGCCGTTCGTCCATGCCAGATGCGATTTTACTAGATTGGAACATGCCGATTATGGATGGCCTTTCCTTCTTGAAAAGTTTACGCAAAGAACCGGGCGGGGATACGCCAGTTGTTGTTTTCTGCACAGCAGAGCGTGACGTAACGAAAATTACAGAAGCCTTAGAAGCTGGGGCAGATGAATATGTAATGAAGCCTTTTGACTCTGATATTTTAGAATCCAAATTTGCGGAAGCAGGGCTTGTTTAAACCATGTCCGGCGTTCTCTCCCTAGACCCAAGCTATTACGAAGCCTTAAAACGGCTGACTTTGGAACTTGCTGGTGTGAAATTGGGAGATGATCACACATTTCTAGTCGAAACAAGATTGTCTGCCTTGGCGCGTAAAGAAGGGTTTGAGAATTTATCTGATATGATTGATCAGCTTTTCTCGAGAGGACAAACAAGGCTGGCAATACAAATTGTTTCTGCTTTGCTCGAACGGGCAACCCGGTTTTTTGCTGACCGTGAAGGGTTTGAAATCCTCGGTGATAAATTATTGCCTGCATTACATCCTTTATATCGAGGTGGGACATTACGCATACTTTCTTATGGGTGTAGTTCTGGGCAAGAAGTTTATAGTACTGCCATATTGTGCGACCGTATGAAGGATATGTTTCCAGATATGGATGTAGAAATTACTGGTGTAGATTATCCTTCTCTTGCGCTTGACCGTGCTAAAGAAGGTCGATTTACACATTTTGAAGTCCAGCGAGGGCTACCGATTCGCCATTTGATCGATTATTTTACGCGTGATGGTGAAGATTGGGTCATCAAAGATAGCCTGCGCAGGCGGGTTCGGTTCGCAGATCATAACCTATTATCAGACACACAAAGCCTAGGGACGTACCAAATTGTGATGTTTAGAGGGCGACTGGCCCAGTATTCACCGACGGCGGTTGTCAGAATTATGCGCCATTTGAGTGCTCTCACATCTGCAAATGGGTATCTGATGCTTGGCAGCCATGAAGAACTTGGTAAAATTAACTTCGGCTTTTCAGCCGAACCCGTTGCCAAAGGGTGTTATATGAAGCCAGCAGAAGCACCACTTGAGAAGTTGGTGGCAGAACCTGTTCGGACTCGCTCCACCCCACCTGTTGAATATAAAGATATCAATTTCGCATAATTTAGATGTTTTAAGGCATAAAAAAAGCTCCGATGAACGGAGCTTTTTTGTACTTAAGGGGGAATTTTAAGCTGTTAATCTGTCTGTAGCAGGTTCGCGTAATACATATCCGCGGCCCCAAACTGTTTCGATATAGTTTTCGCCGCCAGATGCAGAGGCCAATTTTTTACGAAGTTTACAGATAAAGACGTCAATAATTTTAAGTTCAGGCTCGTCCATACCGCCGTAAAGGTGATTAAGGAACATTTCCTTGGTAAGGGTTGTACCCTTGCGTAGGGAGAGAAGTTCAAGCATTTGGTACTCTTTACCGGTCAAATGAACGCGGTGGTCTGCAACTTCAACTGTTTTCGCATCAAGATTAACGGCAATTTCGCCAGTTGTGATGATTGACTGTGCATGGCCTTTAGAACGGCGGACAACAGCGTGAATACGAGCAACCAATTCGTCTTTGTGGAAAGGTTTAGTCATATAATCATCAGCGCCAGTGCCGAGGCCGCGTACTTTCGTATCAATATCGGAAGTACCTGACAGAATAAATATCGGTGTGTTGATTTTTGCGAGACGTAATGTCTTTAAAACATCAAACCCAGGCATATCAGGCAGATTAAGGTCAAGTAGGATGATATCATAATCATATAACTTACCCAGATCGATGCCTTCTTCACCTAAATCAGTCGTGTAGACATTAAAACCTTCGGATTTGAGCATCAACTCGATACTCTGTGCCGTGGCTGTGTCATCCTCAATTAGAAGAACGCGCATATATTTCCCTCCCAGTTACCCTTTCGGGCGAATCACTTCTTAAAACAAGTTAACTGAATATGACTCATAGGTGAATCCCGTAAATCAAATGTTAATGATAAAAATAATTTTTGCATAAAAAGTGTATCATTTTGGAAAATGGCCAGATTTTGCGCTTTTTATTAGGTTTTGTTTACCTGAACGTAAGCTTGCGCCCGTATAAGAACGGCAAGGTGAATACACCAATGGTAATTTAGGTGATGGTTATGAAACATTCAATGGATAAAACGGTGAGAGCAACGCGTTTCGCAATTGCTGACTTTCAAAAGCGAATATCTGTGCTTGAAGCAACGCGGGAAGACCTCGAACGTCAGATGCGTAAGCTTAACGAAAGTGTACCGGAAGAAAAAGTAGCGGCAAATGCCACCAAAGAAGGATATGTGGCTTACGGCTCATATGCGAATTCGGTGATTACGCGTAAAGAAAACCTGCAACAGACAATTAATGATATTAATGTGCAAAATACAGATTTGACCAATGAACTCGATATGGCACTTGATGCTTTGGATAGTTTTGAACGGGTACGGGCGCGGCAACTTGCTGCCAAAGCTGAAAAAGCGGCGGCGAAAGCTGCAAAATCTGCATAAGGTTTTATGCCGTAATTTTTAAAAGTTAATGTGGGCAGAAGTCTCAGTCCGAGTGCTGGGACTTCTTGATTCTTCGGGGGATGAATGATGACAAGTTTAGTTTTTGGGTTTTTGCTGAGCTTTCCGCTTATCTTGTTGGCGTGCTCTGCGTATGCGTTTTCGCTCGTCAGGAGTTAATTGTTTAAAGATCTCTAGGACAAGCATGTCGCCTTGACGTCCCAATTGTTCTTTTATCTGCCTTGCTTTTGAGAGTTGTTCTCTAAAGGCGTTTTCGTCGAGATCCGGAGATTTTAGTAACATGAGTGTTTGTTTGCGCGCTTGGCGTAACTCTTTCATGAGGACGTGGGGCGGTGGCTGATTGCTTTCCCGCATATTTTTCATTGCCTTTGCCATGATTTGCCTGCGTCTGGCAGGCTCAAGATGGCGCAATAGTTTTTGTGGGTGCTCAAAATCTGCCATAGCAGGTTGGGTTCGTACAGGCGGTTTGTCTGCCAAAAAGGGTTTCGGGGCAACTTTCGCCGACATTAGCAATCCGACCAACAATCCGTTCAACGCAATGGAAACGATCAGAGCGAGAATCCAGACTGTTGTTTTGGGAGACGGGTTCGTTTCACTCATTGGTTTGTTCCTGAATTGTCATCTGACCATGTTAAGGCAGTGCTATCCGTATCATTGTTAAAGGCCAAAAGGGTTTCGGCATCTAAATAATCAGAATTATCGGTCATGCTTTGACCCCAGCCGAACCCAATGCCCATCGTGATCAATAATGTGGCCGCCAAAGTTTTCCATTTTAATACATAAGGTGCCTTGATATCGTCGGCCAAAAACTGTGTTGGGTGGTCATTGGCAGGGGATTCAATTGGTAAAGCTGTCTGCTGGGGTGTTTCTTTTGCTGCTTGAAGGATGCGGGCCATAAGCAGATCATTATCGGTTTTCGGGAGAGCTCCTGCGTCTAGTGCTTTATCAAGAATTGTGTCACCCGCATTTGTTTTGGCGGCTTGCTCGGGGTTTTTATAGGCATAGGTGAGAGCATCCACGCGCATATCTTCTGGCCAACGGGCAGGGTGCGCACCATAGGTGTTGACCAGTTCTCTATATTGTTCATGTCTCATGAGTGTTCTCCAAACCCACCTACTATACTCTTTTTATGTGGTTGTAACAGTTTACGCAAATTTTGTCTGGCTCGAGCCAACAGACTTTCATAGGCACGAACGTTAATTTCCATAATCGCAGCGGCTTCATTTTGGGATTTGTTTTGATAGTGGCATAATGTGATGGCCATATGTTGCCGTTCCGGTAATTTATTTAGGGCCATATCAATGTGGTTTTTATGAGAAGTATTTTTATCCTGCATGATCATTGCCGCTTCCGCCAGATCGGTGTCGTCAACCATTTCGGGAATTGTATCCATATAGACTTCCCGCTTTTTTCGTAAGCGGTCATAGCAAAGATTTTTGGCGACTCTGTGTAGCCACGTAGAAAATTTAGCATTTCCGCTTTGCCAAATGGGTGCTTGTTTCCAAGCTTTGATGAATACTTCCTGCGCTATATCTTCCGCGATCATTTCGTCCCCCAACATGTGCCAGGCAAGTGATTTTATGGCATGTAAATGCCGCTCCATCAATAACCCCAAAGCGTTGTGATCGCCTGCGGTCAGTGCCTGCAATATGTCATGATCCGGATCAGTCATTCTCACCTGATCCGGATATGGTGAGTTTCGCCATAACTTTATATCCATTAAGGGGTACTCCCTTATAGATGATATGACCTAGTGGTGACCAGAGTGATTTTTCTTGCGAAATTCATGGTCGGCTTTTGATAAAACCCCATCGGCATTGGCATCTCGCAGCGCAAATAGTTCTGTCGTGTGGGCTTCAAATTCGGCGCGGTCAATATAGCCGTCACCATTAGCATCGGCCTTTTGCCGTTGGTCATGCATTTTGCCTTTCATATGCATGCGGGCCATTTTCATCTTCATGTGTTTTGGTTTGTGTTGAGTTGTGGCTTGTTCAAACTCATCCCGAGATATGGACCCATCACCATTACTGTCGAGTGATTGGAAACGGTGGTCGGCTAATTGGCTTTTGCGTAGCTGATGATGGCTTTTTCGTTCTGCTTCACTTAATCGTCCATCGGCATCTGTATCTATAGCTGTAAAACGCGCCGTGCTTTCTGCCGTAAATTCCGTAAGGCTAATTTCTCCGTCTTGGTTGGTATCAGCTTGTAGGTGATTGGGGCGGGCATATGCCGACGTAGAAACTACGGTGGCTAGGCAAATGGCGATTAGGCTTGTTGTTAATTTTTGCGTCATGTTCTCTCCTTTTCGTGACGTTCACTCTCTTAAACGCCGCTTTGGTGAAAACCCGTTGCGATATGTACATATTTTAATGATTTAGGCAGTGCGCCGATGTGTTTGTACTTCTTGCTCCAGACAAGCCAACAGAGTGGGGGCAATGGCATGTGCATCTTTTGGAACTTCTACAATTCCACCAAGGGCAGGGGCCGCTCCCAAAAATTCGCGGACAGTGCCTGCGAACAAATCATAAGTTTCAAACCCCGAAGTTTCGTCCCCATGCACGAGCATAAGCGGGTCAAATTTTGGGGCTCTGGCCCGAATGGCATCTAGCATCCAATATGCCCGCATGAATAAATCTTTTTGGCTTGAATACCCTAATATAGCGGTGTCCGCTGCGCCGGCTAAGCAAACATGGGCTGGTGTGCACCCGGCAGGTGTGCCTACAAATACCCAATCATAATTTAACGACATGGCCGCCAGAGAGCCAAGTAAATCTGTTAGGGAGGCGTCGCCAGCATAGGCGGCAGTAAAATGTTCATTGTGAGAAATATATTTAGCGTCACGAATATCGGCGTCCCGGTAGAGAACATCCCCTAGAGTAATCCCGTGGATGATGCCGGCGGCGTCCATGAGTTCTCCCTCTAATATATCTAACATCAGAACGGTTTCCCCGCGAGCAGCGGCTGCTTTGGCCAATGCCAGGGTTGTGCTGACGATTAAGGCCGTTTCTTCCTCATCCGCATGCGCTGAAAATATCGGCACAAGGCGGCCTGCAGAGTGTTCTGCATGTAACATATCATTCACCCAAAGTATCGCTCTCTACGGAGCTGTTCATAAGGGAAATCTATAGGGAAAGGTTTAAAATAAGAATAATAGTAAAGAAAAAAATACAATGAAAACATATAGTTAATAAAAAACCACCGTCAGGTTATGACGGTGGTTTTTTGAAATACATTTATGTGGAAACTAGCGGTATTGCTGTACCCGTGTTGTCCGTAAACCAGAAATCCCATGGGCTTCTATGGAACGTTGCCATGCCATGAATTCTTCAGAAGACAGGCCATAGCGTTCGCACGCGCCGTCTAAGGTTAAAAGACCACCGCGAACGGCAGCTACGACTTCAGCTTTTCTACGAATAACCCAACGCACCGTATCCGGCTTTGGCAGGTTTGACATTGTAAGCGGAGTTCCCTCCGGACCAATCACAACATTTTCTCTTTTCATTGCACCCTCAATCACTCAACACCCCATTATTATTATCGAAGTGATGTTTTAGATGACGGGGGTTAAAAACATCCTAACGAACGTTAAAAAAACTCAATTAAATCAAATGTTTACAAAGGTTAACGGTAAGAAATAATATTAACAAATTCCTACCTGTTTTCTAGTGTTTTGATTCTATTGATTCTTTTTTGCCTGAAATGATTAACGTCTTTAAGCAAGAAACTGCATAACCCTACTCGACGAATAGGTTTTTCGTGCCTATCTAGGGGTTTATGCACACGCAAAGTTCGAAATCCATGCCCAAAACCCTAAATTCCTTAGGATTTGCCAAGGCACCAGAAGACACTCGTGTCGTTGTGGCGATGTCTGGCGGGGTGGATAGTTCCGTGTGTGCGGCTATGTTGGCAAAACAAGGCTATGAAGTTATTGGTATCACCTTGCAACTTTATGATCATGGGGAAGCGATTAAGTCCGCGAAAGCCTGTTGTGCAGGTCAGGATATTTATGATGCAAAACGTGTGGCAGAAACACATGGGTTTCCCCATTACGTATTGGATTATGAGAGTAAGTTTAATGATGGCGTTATGGATGACTTTGCTGATACTTACCTCAAGGGGGCAACCCCGATCCCGTGTGTGCGGTGTAACCAAACTGTAAAATTCCGCGATTTATTGCAAGTGGCCAAGGAATTAGGGGCAGATTGCATGGCAACGGGGCACTATGTACGCCGTCTGGATAACAAGGGACGGGCTGAATTGCATCGTGCGGTCGATGAAACTAAAGACCAATCCTATTTTCTATTTACGACGACGCAAGACCAACTTGATTTCTTACGCTTTCCACTGGGGGCGCAGGATAAATCCGTGACCCGCGAAATGGCTACCGAACTTGGATTATCTGTGGCTGGAAAACCGGATAGTCAGGATATTTGTTTTGTGCCAACGGGAAAATACACAGATGTAATTAAAAAGCTTCGTCCTGACGCTGCTGATCCCGGAGATGTATTGCATGTGGATGGGCGGGTGCTCGGTACTCATGAAGGCATCATGCACTATACGATCGGACAAAGACGTGGCCTTGGTATCCCTGATGGTTCGGGCCAAGACCCGCTTTATGTATTGCGCTTGGATGCAGCCAAAAAACAAGTCATTGTCGGCCCTCGTAAAAAACTACTTAAATCACGTATCTTTGTAAACGAGGTCAATTGGTTGGGGGCGGACATGTATGGTGCCAATTTAGATGGCGTTAATATCATGGTAAAAACCCGTTCGATGCGCCCACCGGTGTCTGCTAAATTCGTGTTGGTCGGCAATGAACTCGTTATCGATCTGGACGAACCTCTGGAAGGCATCGCCCCCGGTCAAGCCTGCGTATTTTACGCCGCTGACACCCCGTCCCACGTTTTAGGCGGTGCATGGATCACCCAATCTGAATAATTTAATGGTTCGTTCAATAGATATTTGGCTGTATATGATGGTGTCTATTTAGTAATCACTGGCTTTTTATTGCGGATATATGTTGTTTTAAGTACAAGAGCCAATTTGGGGGAAATACCTTAAAACGTACATTGAATTCCTAATATGACGCGCCTATATATGGCGTAGTTTTATAAGGAATTTCTCATGTCATCTGATCCTGTTGTTATTGTCGGTCTTGCTCGTACGCCTATGGCGGCTTTTCAAGGGGAGTTTAGTGGTGTATCCGCGGCCGAACTTGGTGCGGCGGCAATTGGGGGTGCGCTGGGTGAAAGCGGTGTTGCCAAAGATGATATTGAGCAGGTTTTTATGGGCTGTGTCTTGCCGGCAGGGCAAGGACAAGCACCCGCACGTCAAGCCGCTTTGAAGGCAGGACTTTCTTTGAATTGCGAAGCGACAACCGTCAACAAAATGTGTGGATCGGCCATGCAGGCCGCTATTATGGCTCATGATGCCATTAAAGCGGGGAGTTCTAATGTGATTGTGGCGGGCGGTATGGAGAACATGACAGAAGCGCCCTATGTGCTGCCTAAAGCGCGAGGTGGCTACCGTATGGGAAATGGACAAATTATCGATACCATGATGCATGACGGGCTTACCGATGCCTATGAAGGTGGCCCAATGGGTGTGTTTGCCGACATGATTGCGGGCGAATACCAATTTACTCGTGAGGCGCAGGATGCCTATGCCATCGAATCCGTAGCGCGCGCGCGCCGTGCCGTAGAAAGCGGTGATTTTGACCGGGAAATCACACCTGTAACCGTAAAGACCCGCAAAGGGGATGTGGTGGTTACCCTTGATGCAGGCCCTAAAAATGCCCGCCCAGAAAAAATACCAAATTTGCGCCCTGTTTTTAATAAAGACGGTACTGTGACGGCGGCGAATGCCAGTTCGATTAATGACGGTGCCGCTGCACTCGTTCTTATGAAAAAATCTGAAGCCGAAAAGCGCGGGCTGAAAGTGTTAGCCGAGATCAAAGCTCATGCCGCCCATGCACATGAACCAGCATATTTCACAACGGCCCCTGTTCACGCAATGAATAAATGTTTGGACAAAGCAGGTTGGAGCAAGGACGAAGTTGATCTTTGGGAAATCAATGAGGCATTCGCTGTTGTTCCAATGATTGCGATGCGCGATATGGAACTTGATCACGATAAAGTAAATGTAAATGGTGGTGCTTGTGTGTTGGGGCATCCTATCGGAGCAAGTGGCGCGCGTATTATGGCAACCTTGATTGCGGCTATGGAAAAACGTGGTGTAACCAAAGGTGTCGCCAGTCTTTGTATTGGCGGCGGCGAGGCAACGGCCATTGCGCTTGAACGCGTTTAGTCTCGAACATGGCACCCACAATTGAAGATACAGGTGAGTTTAAAGGGTGGAAAACCTGGAGAAATGAAGCCTTTGAATATGCCGTCGCTGGCCCGTTCTATTTCACTGAAGACGAACAAGGGTCAAAATGTGCTTTTCGCGTTGGGCCAAAACATCTTAATGCTGGCGGGGTCGTGCATGGTGGGTGCATGATGACTTTTGCTGATTTCGCACTCTTTGCTATTGCTCATGATGAGATGGAAGGCCTGCAAGGCGTAACGGTGTCTTTTAGTTCAGAATTTATGCGCGGACCGGTCCTTGGTGATATTGTCGAGGCACGAGGTGAAGTGCTGCGTGCTGGTGGGTCACTTGTTTTTATTCGCGGCATCCTAAGTGTTGATGGTCAAGCTTGTCTAAATTTTTCTGGAACAATCAAGAAGCTTCGGCGTAGACATTAATCGGTAACACGTTTTTTGCTTCTTTAAGCAAGTGATTTATTGCGACCAGATGCGGGCTAGGTTTGATTGCACGGCTTGTAAGCGCGAAAAATTGTCTGGGGACATATTTAAGCCTTCGAGGGCCGCAACTTCGTTAAGTTCATAAAGTAAATTGCGCTTTGTCGGGTCGGCGATTTGGCTCTCTATGAAAGTAATCGCTACATGCCGCTCCCCTTTTGTGACTTGTTCCACTTCATGTAATGTATTGGAAGGATAAACTATGGCGGTGCCGGGGGCGCCTTTAAATCGAAAATCAGCCTCTCCTAATTTTACGTGTAAAGAGCCGCCTTCATACTCGTCAGGATCAGAGAGAAAAACGGTACAGCTTAGGTCTGCCCGCAAGAGCTGTTTGGGGAGAGGGATCATCGCGCTATCTGCGTGAAGTCCGTAGTTCATTCCCGGTGCATAGCGGCACATTAGCGGCGGGGCGACATTTTTGGGAAAGGCAAAGTCACGAAACTCCTGACTCGTCATGAGTGCGTCCATTAATATTTTTGCAGATTTAGAATATGCCTCCGAATCGTGAAGTTGCAAATTGTTTTTCACTTTTGAATGAGGGTTGCTGATCTTACCATCAACATAATTCGCCGATTTACTGATGGTGCGTAATTGTTCGACTTCTTGGTCGTTTAAGAGTTTGATTTCTTTGAACATTACATATCCTTATTTGCAAACTGAATGACAGTGTCAATCAACGGGTGGATTTTTGCAAGTCCCAAGGCCCAATTAAGCGTTTGTTTGATCTGTGGGGCAAAGTTCCGGCGGGCTTGTTCTAATAATTGCCTGCGGAGGTCGGGACTATAATCGTGCTCGGGTGCTTTTGAGTAACTGTTCATAATTGGGCCCGAGATTAGTGTTTTTGCCGTGCCCGTATCCAAACTCAGGCCAAAGTAGTCTGCTGATTTTATCAGTTCAGATACTGGATCCTGTAAGAATATATCAAAATTTAGCCAATGAATTCGGGGTTCATCAAATTGCTCATAGCATTGCATGAGTGTCGACATTTCACATAGCCAGCCGAGGGCAATTTGTTGCACATGGGATAATTGCCACAAATTCTCTAAAGGTTCGGCCAGTTTTTGATTGAGGCGAAGTAGTCTGGTTCCTGCGAGCTGGCTAGCTTCCTGTCTGGAACCTTCCCCGGCAAGGATCGTTTCAAGGTAATTGTTTAAAGACACATATAGGAAGATGGCTTTGTTTTGTGGCCCGATAAGTTCTTTGGCGATTTCACTGGCGAAACTACTGGCTTTTATCATCACCCTTTGGTCGTCACGAAAACTTCTGGATAGCCAAGATACTAATAATGCTTTCCTTGTTTCGTAAAGCTCTGGTGACCAAGGGGATTGTGGTAAATGCCTGATTTGTGAAATTTCAGCTAAATCTCGTAAGACTTG
>JAJRSG010000042.1 GCA_024278915.1 Alphaproteobacteria bacterium | reverse complement strand
CTTTACGCCAAATGTCTCCCCCATATCAGCCCGCGCCATTTGGCCTATATTTTTGATCGTTTGCCCATTTTTCCCTAACACAATTGGTTTTTGTGATTTTCTCCGAACATAAATAATTTGCTCTACGCGAATTGAACCATCTTTTTGCCGTGTCCATTTTTCAGTTTCAACATGGCTTGCATATGGAAGTTCATTATGCAGACGTAGAAATAATTTTTCTCTAGTAATTTCAGCTGCTAATAAACGAGACGGAATATCTGCCGCCTGATCGACCGGATATAGATATGGGCCTACCGGCATGATTTTGGCTAGATGTTTCCCCAATTCACTCACACCTTTTCCATCCAATGCGGAAATTAAGAAGACATCACCGTAAGCATTTGTTTTATCAAAATGTTCAATAAGTTCTAATAGTTTTTCTCTCGGCAAGAGATCAATTTTGTTAAGGGCTAAAATAGTGGGTTTTGCACGTTTTTTGGCAAGCAACCCTTTAATAACACGATCTGTATCTACTGCGCTTTTTTTGTCCTGAGGTGAAGGTTTACCTTTGGCAATAACTTGGTAGTAAGAAGGAGCGTCAACCATATGAACGATTGCGTCTGAGTCAGCAGCCCCTGTCCATGCAGCATGAACCATCGAACGATCTAGCCTTTGTTTTGGTTCGAAAATACCAGGGGTATCAACCAAAACAATTTGAGAATCGTCAACCATGGCAATTCCGCGCACCTGAAACCGTGTAGTTTGGATTTTATGGGTAACGATGGAAACTTTTTCTCCAACCAACCTATTTACCAATGTAGATTTACCTGCATTTGGCGCACCGATAACGGCAACAAAACCAGATTTCATTTGTGTATCTGTCATTTCTTTGACCAATTCTCTAATAGATGAATAGCGGCAAATCTTTCTGCGTCTTTCTTAGATTTACCAGTTCCCTGTGCACTCCCAACTCCAGGTACATCAACTTCAACCACAAACAATGGGCGGTGATCAGGCCCTGTGCGTTCTAATACACTATAAGTGGGGACTGATGAACTATCTGCATATGCTTTTTCTTGCAACACTGTTTTTGGATCTTTGGTGTTTACCGAAATGGCATTCTTGATGTCTTTGTTCCAATATTTCGTATAAAACCTCTTCGCAGCGTCATAACCACCATCAATATAGAGAGCCGCTAATAATGCTTCACATGCGTCTCCTAAAATTGAGGTCTTATCGCGTCCACCTTGCTTTATTTCAGAAGGAGAAATAAATAAATAATCACCAAGGTTACATTGCCGCGCAATTTGGGCGCAAGTTTCTTTTCTTACGAGCGCATTTAAGTTTCGCGCCATACTGCCTTCATTATTGTCATTAATATTATACAACAGTTCTGCGGTTAGTAAGCCAAGTACCCTATCCCCCAGAAACTCTAAACGTTCATTATTGGCATTTTTACGCCGGCCATCACCATATGATGAGTGTGTTAATGCGAGTAATATGAGAGATTTATCTTCAAATTCATACTCGATTTCAGATTCGAGGCGCGCAATAAGTTTTAAGCTTGTACTTGAAATATTTGTCATAGGATTTCTATTATTACATATGCTTGGGCATATGGATACTCATCGGTGAGGCTAAGGTGAATTTTATAATTTTGTCCAAATTTTAATTGGGAAGTCACCCTTCGCAGAGCATTTCGGTGCAATAAAATTTCCGGCTTACCTGACGGTTTATTGATAACCTCCACGTCTTGCCATGACAATGCGCCAGTGTTCGAACGGGCTAAAGCCTTAGCCGTCGCTTCTTTTGCGGCAAATCGCTTGGCATATGAAGAACCACGAGTTGCCAAGCCATCAGCCCTCGCCCGTTCCCCCTTTGTAAACGCCTTTTGCGTGAAACGGTCTCCAAATTTCTCAAGCAAGGTTTCTATTCGCCTGATATCACACAAATCCGTTCCAATCCCTAAAATCACAGATCTATTCCTCGCGCCTTATCCATATGCTTGCGCATGGTCGCCAATGCCGTTGGCAATCCCGTATAAATAGCTTCTCCAATGATGAAATGCCCAATATTTAACTCCATTGCCTCAGGAATGGCGGCTATTGGTCCCACATTTTCAAATGTGAGCCCATGACCCAAATGAACTCCCAACCCAAGGTTTACAGCCTGTTTAGCTCCATTTTGCATTTGTTCTAATAAGTTTTGTGCAAGATCATGGTTCCCATCATCAAGAGCATGAGCATATGCCCCAGTATGAAACTCTACGACTTGCGCCCTGCTATGAGCGCTCGCCTTAATTTGCTCAGAGGTAGCCTCTATGAATAGGGAAACTCGTGATCCATTTTCTGATAGACGACGGACTATCGGCGTAATTTTATTATGCAGGCCGGCAACATCCAAACCACCTTCCGTCGTTCTCTCTTCCCTTTTTTCAGGTACCAGACAGATCGCGTGCGGTTTTAAATTTAGAGCAATTTTCGCCATTTCCTCAACGGCAGCCATTTCCATATTAAGGGGGGCTCCCGTTTTGCTACATAGCTCTTGCAGACGATTCAAATCATCATCATTAATATGACGGCGATCTTCTCGCAAATGCGCCGTGATGCCGTCTGCGCCATGTTTAATCGCCAATATAGCGGCGTCTACCGGATCAGGATGAATACCGCCCCTAGCATTTCGCAAAGTTGCGACATGGTCAATATTGACCCCTAATCTAAGTGGTAACTCAGCCATTCACTAACTTAAACCTCGACTACCAGGTTTGATCGCAGGTAACTTCGCCAAATCTGCTGGAACATTATCCGGCTCATAAGACGGAAAAATTTTCGATGCTAAACTTATGAGTGGCACACCAATATCAGCTTTCCCGCCAGATCGATCAAACAGGCATGCACCTGCAATAACCTTGGCACCAGTTGCATTAATAGCCTCAATACATTCCCGTGAGCTAAGCCCTGTAGATATAATATCCTCTACCATCAGTACCTTAGCGCCGGGTTCTAGTGTAAATCCTCGGCGAAGCGTAAATTCTCCATTTTCTCGCTCGACAAATATAGACTCAACACCCAAATGCCTAGCCGTTTCATATCCGGGAATAACCCCGCCCATGGCAGGAGCCACAATAATGTCGGGTATTTCTTGTAAGGTTGCAGTGATTTTTTCAGCAAGAGCCTTACATAATTTTTCAGTTAGAACCGGGTTTTTAAACACGAATGCCTTTTGCAAAAACACGGGGCTACGGCGCCCTGAAGACAAAATGAAGTGCCCCTCGAGTAAAGCACCCGCTTGTTTAAATACCTCTAAAACATCTTGTGTATTCATGGTTGATTTTCCTTGGTAGTTTCTTGTGAATGTGCAGTCAAATCAGCACGGGAACGTCGGACATTGACTACATAGGTGCTTGCACGCATAGCTGCAACAATTTGTGACAAATGTCTTGCATCTGTAACCTCTATATCCATTGCCATATCGAAAAACGCAGGAGAGCGCTTCAAGGTCTTAATATTCGTAAGGTTACCACCCGTTTCTCCAATAATGGCACTAATAGCCGCGAGTGCGCCAGGTACATGTTCGACAGTTGCTGTTATTTGGCCATTTGATACCGTTTTCTCAACGGCACGCCGCCAACCAAGGTCAATCCACCGCTCTTGCTCATTTTCTATTGCAGCTAGTGTATCACAATCAATTGTATGAATAACAATTCCTTTGTGTGGAGTGTGAATACCCACGATTCGGTCACCTGGGATTGGATAACAGCATTCCCCGATATGTATGCCAATGCCTTCGCTTAGACCATCACCTTTTACATATAATTTTGCTGTATTATCATCAATAAGGTCACGATTAATATATTCAAATTGAGTAATCGCTTTCTCACGGCCTGGAAAGATACCATCCATAAAATCATTGACGGATAGTTTACCGCGACCAATGGCAGAATAAAGTTCATCAACAGAACTATAATTTAGCCTCTTCAATCCGTCTTTTAAAATACTCTCACTAAACTTTTTATCTTCACGAGAGAAAGCATGATCTGCCATTAGTTGACCAATCCGCTGGTATTGTTCTATTTCGCCCTGTCTGGTTAGTCGGCGTAATGCAGATCGGGCTTTCCCGGTTACGACCATATTTTCCCAGCCGGGATTTGGTGCAGGAGCCCCGCCGCGAATTATTTTTACAACGTCACCATTTTGGAGAATTGTGCGAAGAGGTCTTTCCCGGCCATTTATCAATGCCCCAATGCAGGTATCCCCTACTTTCGTATGTACAGCATAAGCAAAATCCAATGGAGTGGCACCCTGCGGCAAAGCAATAAGTTGGTTCTTAGGAGTGAAGGTAAACACTTGATCCGTAAACATTTCTAATTTGACGTGTTCTAGAAACTCGTCAGCATCCCCGCCATGCTCCATCATTTCCACCAAAGGGCGGATACGGTGAAGCGGATCATAATCACCAGCTTTTTTCTCATCATAGCCGTAACTGTTATCTTTGTAATTCCAATGGGCGGCAACTCCACGTTCAGCTATTTCTTCCATAGTTTCCGTACGAATTTGCAATTCTACACGTTGATTATCAGGCCCCAAGATAGTTGTGTGTAAGCATCTATATCCGTTCGGTTTTGGTACGGAAATAAAATCCCGAAAACGTGCTGGTACACATCGCCAAGTAGTATGAAGAATTCCCAAAATTTCATAACACTCTTCAATCGTCTCTGTAATGATCCGAAATGCATATATATCTGCAACGTCTTCAAATTGAATGTTTTGTTTTTGAAGTTTTTTCCAAATTCCAAAAGGTCGTTTCTCCCGACCATATATACGTACCTTCTTATGGCGTTCTTCCATAAGATCTTTGAGCATGATGGAAAGATCAGAAATTGCAGTTGCCTGTGCACTTCGCCACTCGTTCAATCGCCTTGAAATACTCTCGAAAGCAGAAGGGTTTAGATATTGGAATGATAGATCTTCTAATTCTGAACAAATACGGTCAACGCCAATTTTTCGAGCAAGTGGAGCATAAATATCCATTGTTTCTCGGGCTATTCTTTGTTGACTCGTTTTTTTAGGGTGATGGTATAGTGTACGCATATTATGAAGGCGGTCACATAGTTTCACCAATAAAACACGTACATCCTTACTCATGGCAAGAACAAATTTTTGTAGGTTTTCAGCTTGTTGGCCTTCACGGGTTAATTCCGTACTACTAAGCTCCAACTGCCCTAACTTTGTAACACCTTTCACCAAATCGGTGATCGTATCCCCAAACATTGCCCTCATCTCTGATTCGGTGGTTTTAGTATCTTCCAAAACGTCATGTAAAAGAGCCGTGCAAACACTATCAACATCCATCCTTAAATCACAAAGAATGCGCGCAACTTCTATGGGGTGGGTAAAATAAGGTTCTCCAGAATGACGCACCTGATCACCATGGGAAGCTTTACATAAATCATATGCTTTCCCGATAAGCGAAGTGTTCGCAGACGGATCGTAGGCAAGCACAAGATTTTTCATTTCCTGCTTGGTTAAGACACTTGCATCTTGATTTGTAGATTCATTAGAAACCGCATTCATAAGCTCATGGTTAAACCATGCGAAAAAATACGCAATAACTCACAGTAATAAATTAGAGAATAAACTTTAAAAAAAACCTAGAAACGGTTATCTGGTCCGTTATCGCGGTCACTTTGCAATGCACGCAACATATCGACTTCAGACATTTCAGACGGTTGAGCTTCGCCTTCTTCCAAGGCTAGGATTGGCGCTTGATCTTCTTCATCCAATACCGCGTCATCCAAAATCACCCGTTGTAGACCAATAACTAGGCTTTCGCGTAGATCATCTAAATTCAATGTTTCTTCTGCAAGTTCCCGCAAAGCAACGACTGGCGTTTTATCATTATCACGCTCAATTGTTAAAGGAGCGCCTGCAGAAATATTACGAGCTCTATGAGCGGCTAGTAAAACAAGATCAAAGCGATTCTGTACTTTTTCAATGCAATCTTCAACGGTAACGCGGGCCATATCTGTCTCCGAGGGTAAAAATGGGCAAATATGCCCAAAACAGGTTGTGCCTTATAGATGGTAACCTTGCGTCGTTCAAGACAATTTAGCCATAATAATGCAGTTTATTATGCCAAACATGTGCATTTCCTAACTGCATTGTAATGTGTGGTTTATCTTGTGTTCATTTTTGGCTTGTTATCATGAGGTCATTGTTATTTTAAAATTATTCAAAGGAAGACCTATGACCATTTTAGCAAGTAAAGCTCTGGTTTCAGCCATTCTCCTCTCAGGGGTCATTGGATTGGCTGGATGTGAAACAACAACAGGTGGAAATAACGCCGTTACTAAAGGGTTGATGGGTGCCGCAGCTGGGGCAGTTGTAGGTTCAATTATTGGCAATAATGCTGGTGATGGTGATGGGCAATCAGGAGCCTTAATTGGCGCCGTTATCGGTGGAGCCGGTGGTGCATATGCAGGATGCCGTGAAGATGGAGGTTGTGGTGCAGAACCACAATCACAACCCTATGAGTACGGCGCCAACCCTCCAGTATATGAACCAGACCAAAAAATTAACCGCCGACAATTTTTTGATAGCAAAACTGGACGCTACTATTATTACGACCCTGCCACGCGTAAAGAATATTACGAAAATGGAAGCCGTAAATATAACTAAACTTAACTTTATCTGAATTCTAGAAGACGCACAGCCAAATCACTTGGTTGTGCGTTTTTTTGTGCCGTTTTCTGCAATCAAATTTTGTTCAGTTCAGGTTAATCAAAATATTGCATGAGGTGTGTTTTTTAGAAGGAACACACAATGAAGTCAGCACTCTTGATCACTGCAGCTTGTTTACTTGTTACATCTCAAGCAAATGCAGAAAGCATAAAAAATGGATGGGGAGGTGAAGCCTCTCTTTCCGGCTCAACCACATCCGGGAATACACAAACCACTGATATTGGCATTGCTTTACATTTGACTAAGGAAGATGGCCCTTGGACGAACAAGTTAGACACAACATATGACCTAGGAAAATCAAGCGGCATCGATACAAAGAATCGTTGGTACATTGGATATCAGCTAAACCGAGAAATAAATGAGCAACTATATGTTTATGGAAACGCTAATTATTTCAACGATGATTTTGGCGCTTATCAACAAGGCACATTTATCGGAACCGGATTTGGTTACAAAATTATTCAATCAGAACCTACTCAGTGGAATGTAGAAGGCGGTGTAGGTTACCGATCGCAAAAATTACAGCCAACTGACCTTATATCGGCCATTTCTCAAAATGAATTCGCGGTCAGGGCTGCCTCAAATTTTACCTATCAGTTTAACGATGCCGTTAGCCTGAATAACAAGAGCGAAGTCATTTGGTCCGATACAGACACATATTTATGGAATGACATTGGGATTACAGCAAATTTGGCAGGCAATTTAGCGGCGCGATTAAGCTTTAAGGTAGATCACCACACTGATGTACCCTTTAGCACTAAAAAAACTGATACAATTACACGAGGCGCGTTGGTTTATACCCTTAAGTAGGCCAATGAATACGTTTCAATGGTTCAACATCCGACAAAGGAAGCCGTGCAATCCAATCAAGAATTGCACGGTTTTTGATTGGGTCTATCCAATTCGGTGTAATTTCTTGTAAAGGAAATAAGACAAAACCACGTTCACACATTCGGGGGTGTGGTAGAGTAAGAATTTGCGTGTCTAGTACCCTGTCCTGATAATCCAAAATATCCAAATCTAATGGACGTGGCGCATTACGCACGGTAGGTTTTCTTCCGAATTCCTCCTCCGTCCTCTTTAAAAAAGCAAGTAAGTCCAGTGGTGACAACATGGTTTCTACTTGAACAACCGCATTCTTATAAGCAGGCTGTGCCAATGGATCAGGCCAAGCCGGGCTTTCCCAAAGACCAGAAACCTTAAGGACTTTAATTTTATTTTTTGCGAAAAAATCAAAAACACGCAAAAACGTATGTTCAGGAGTAAGTTCTTGTCCATGGTAATGAGCATGTTGATTCGCGCCAAGCGCAACAAACACCATCCTAACCACGTTCTTTCATGAGCCGGGCTTTCTGTTTGTTCCAGTCTCTGGTCTTTTGTGTTTGCCTTTTGTCGATGAGTTTCTTACCGATGCCAATACCAATTAATATTTTCACAAAGCCACGATCATTAAAATACAGTTTCAAAGGTACAATTGTTCGCCCTTTTCGCTGAACAGCACCCATCAATTTGCCAATTTCTTTATGCTTTAAGAGTAATTTACGAGGGCGTCTAGGTTTGTGGTTGAATTGGCTCGCTGGTTCATAAATGGGAAAGTTCGCATTAATCAGGAAGACTTCCTCATCTTCTACGGCCACATAACTTTCAGCAATATTTGCTTGCCCAAGCCGCAAAGCTTTGACTTCAGTTCCTACCAACGAAATCCCAGCTTCAAAGGTTTCCTCAATTGAATACTCATAACGAGCGCGTCTGTTTTCAGCAATAGGTTTGCTTTTAATTTTCATTGTTAGAACTCAATTCCAGCCTTTTTCATTGCTGCTCTTACCGCAATTTTGGTCGAATCACTACAGGTAACAATTGGTAAACGTACAACATCCGTCATGAACCCAAGTAAGCTAAGCGCATATTTGGTTGGCGCAGGGCTTGCACATAAGAACAAATCTTTAAAAAGGCGATCAAGTTTTTCATGTAATTCTCTAGCTTTCGTAAAATCACCTTCCTGACATGCTTTATGAAAGTCGGCACATTGTGCAGGTGCAACATTAGAAGCAACGGATATGCATCCTGAACCACCATGTGCTGAATGAGCTAATGCTGTTGGATCGTCACCAGAAAGTTGAATGAAGTCACTTCCACAAACATTCTTGTAATCGGTGATGCGGCTGATATCAGAGGTCGCATCTTTCAATCCGATTACATTGGGCAGTGCCGCGATACGCCCCATAGTTTCAACATCTATATCTACAACACTTCTACCGGGTATATTGTAAATAACAATATTAATATCAATAGCTTGTGCAATTACACTAAAGTGTTGGTACATGCCTTCTTGACTTGGTTTATTGTAATAAGGAGCTACAGCCAAGACGGCATCAGCACCTAACCTTTGGGCTTCTCTGGCCATGTGAACGGCAGATGCCGTATTATTTGAACCAATACCAGCAATCACAGGCACTCGCCCAGCTGACGCCTCTACGCAAGCAGCCATGGCATCAATATGTTCTCCGGTGGCAAGGGTAGATGTTTCGCCAGTTGTACCACATGGAACCAAGCCATTCGTGCCTTGAATGATTTGCCATTCAATAAAATCTTGATATGTTTGGCTGTCAAATCGCCCGTCCTTAAACGGGGTAACAAGCGCAGTAATAGAGCCGGAAATCATTTTTTCACCTATACGGGTTAAACTTTCATAAAGCAGAATCTTTTACAGTAAATTAAGTTGTTTTTATGGCGTCCTTACTTGATTGGGGCAAGCCTTTGGTTAGACTAACATATGATTTTTTTTAAAACCACACGTATTGCCTTAAAAATTGCAATCGTGCTGCTATGTTTGGAACTATTACCCAATAGCATGGCAATAGCCTCTACCCCAATCCCTCAACTCAAACCTGCCGCCCCTAATATTTCACAAACTTTAACAAAGCAGGATGCTAAAAACTTTCGATTAGGTATGCGCGCTGCAGATAAGCAACATTGGTTACTCGTGCATACATATTCACGGCGCCTTAAAGATCCTACAGCAAAAAAAATATTAAATTGGCGCATAGCAGTGGATGATCATACCGCTTCATTTAACTTGTTGACGCAAGTGACGCAAAATCAATCTGATTGGCCACGAATGACGCGTATTCGTGCCAGAGCAGAAGCCAAGCTTTTTGATGGCACATATTCAGCCAATGAAACCCTTGCGTGGTTTATGGGAGCTGAGCCAGTCTCCGGCGAAGGCAGAGCTGCACTTGCCAGAGCTTATTACCAAACAGGCCAGACGGAAACTGGCGATCAATGGTTACGTTTCGCTTGGAGAGAAAGCCGACTTACGCGTGACCGGCAAAAGCGTATCTTTTCAAAATACAAGGATAAGCTTACCAAAGAAGACCATGCCATCAGAGCTGACCACCTTATATGGCAGGGTAAAAGATATTATAACAGCGCACAAGGTTTACTCTCATTAATGAGCGCTTCTGATCGAGCATTAATGGATGCACGAATGCGGATAGGTGCAAACCGCTCAGGCATGGATAGAGCAATCAACAAAATCCCTCGCAGGTTACAAACTGACAGCGGTCTTTTGTATGAACGAGCGAAATGGCGACGACGACGTAAGTCCGAAATCTACGCCCTCCCCACTTATTTAAAAATAGATACTCCTCCAGCTTCAGACATAGGGAAAAAGAAATTATGGCGGGAAAAAAAAATCATGATCTATTGGGCAATTAAGAAAAAGAAATTTTCAGATGCCTATAACTTATCCTTACATCATGGCCTAAGTTCCGGTGAGGCCTTTGCTGATGCCGAGTTTTTAGCTGGCTGGCTTGCCTTAACCAAATTAAATAATGCTGAGGATGCAGCGCAACATTTTGCAACACTTGAAAATGGTGTCTCTTTGCCCGTTTCTCTAGGCCGTGCCTATTACTGGCAAGGACGTGCAGCAGAAGCCCTTGGCGACCCTAAAGCCGTATCCTATTATTCAAAAGCAGCAAAATATCCGAATGTGTATTATGGGCAATTGGCTGCGGAGCATTTAGGGCAAGGCTACGCCTACACAAGCTTACCCGCAGAAGGAAACAACTTTTCCATTAATATGGAATTTGAAAACCGTGAATTGGTGCGGGCAATGCGGATGATTGGCGAAGTACAAAACGAACGTGTTTTTACCCAATTTTCCTTTCATCTTGATGATATATTGGAAAAACCAGGGGAATTAAGCTTACTTTCAAAACTTGCCAAAGATTATGGATATATGAAACCTTCCGTACGTGCTGCAAAACAAGCAGGGCGTCTTGATACAATGTTGACGGAATCAGGTTACCCTAAACCCGATGTCATAATGAACCTGCCTTCTCAATTTGACATTCCATTCGTTCTTGCCATTGCCCGACAAGAAAGTGAATTTAACCCAAAAGCAGCCAGTGGTGCTCGTGCCTACGGGATGATGCAAATGATTAATGCCACAGCAAGATCAACCGCACGGAAGGCGAAAATACCTTACCGAAAAGCATGGCTTACTAGTGACCCTGAATATGCAGCCAAGCTCGGATCCCATCACCTACATGATTTACTTCGCAGTTTCGATGGTTCCTACATTATGGCAGCTGCTGCCTATAATGCTGGCCCTCATCGCGTTAAAGCATGGAACAAAGCTTATGGAGATCCTAGGCTAGGACAAATCGACCCCATCGACTGGTTAGAAAGCTTGCCTTTTTCTGAAACACGTAATTATGTTCAGCGCGTCATGGAAAACATGGAAGTCTACCGAGCAAGGCTCAATAACAATCAGGCAGAGCTAAAGCTTGTGCACCACCTAAATAATGGAGCATTTCGCTAAGGCTGATCTTCTTGCTTGTTCCAAAACAATATCATCCACATTACCGCCACTCAAAATAATGCCCACTGTAGCCCCCTGAACGAACCCATGACGCCCGTTTAAGACAGCTGTAAGAGCAGCGCTACCGCCCGGCTCAACAATAATTCCCAGTAACTCCTCCATTAAGGCAATTGTCAGTAAACACTCCGCATCAGTGACCCGAAATACACCGCTTAAAGAACGTTGGTTGATAGCAAATGTGATG
>JAJRSG010000041.1 GCA_024278915.1 Alphaproteobacteria bacterium | reverse complement strand
TTACATCCCGGCGAGGAATAGAGCGGAATAAATACAACTCAAGCAGTTCGTAATCGGCCAAAGCCTGTTCGCCGCCTTCAAGAAAACGTGTTCTCAAACGGTCTCGGTGCCCATGGTAATGAGGTTTTGGTTTATTGCTTTCGTCCCCGTTATTTCCCATCTATAAATAAGGTGGTCTATCAAGGCCTGCAGGGGATTTTGTAAAAATTTCGACACCGGTCGCTGTAACGCCAAGAGAGTGTTCAAATTGTGCTGTAAGTTTTTTATCACGGGTTACCGCTGTCCATCCATCAGAAAGAACTTTGCAGTCCGGCTTTCCTAGGTTGATCATCGGCTCGACTGTAAAAAACATACCTTCCCGTAGTACTTCACCTTGTCCCCGTTCCCCAAAATGCAAAATGTTAGGGGCGTCATGAAATAAACGACCCAACCCATGTCCGCAAAAATCATGTACAATTGAACACCGTTGCGCATGTGCAAATTGTTGGATGGCAGCTCCTATGTCACCCGTTGTATTACCAGGTTTTATTTCTGCAATACCAAGCATCAAGCTGTCATATGTAATATTGATCAAGCGTTCGGCTTTACGATTGATTTGCCCGACCGGATACATTCGCGATGTATCACCGTGCCAGCCATCTACGATTACGGTTACGTCAATATTGACAATATCACCATTTTTGAGAGGCTTTGGAGCGGGTATTCCGTGGCACACAACATGATTAACTGAGGTGCAAACCGTATGTTTATATCCACGGTAGCCAAGGCATGCAGGAAGGGCGCCGTGATCGAGAATGAATTCGCGAGCAGCATCATCTAATGTTTTGGTCGTAACGCCCGGCTTTACCATGGGAACAAGCAAGTCTAGACATTCGGCTGCGAGTTGTCCTGCTTTGCGCATGCCTTCAAAATCTGAAGGCGTGTGAATTTTAATGCTTCCGTCACGGCTTAGATCATCTGCAACAGCATCGCTATATTTAGTATCACTTAAATTCATTGTTTCTTTCTAACTTGATATTGGCACACGGTTGGATATGCTGATTTCATTCGGGGTTATATTACACGCATAAGCGAGGCTCTCAAGCCCTGATATGGAGGCATGTTGCCGGGCTATTTCATAGGCAGGATCGACGTCTTTTGCAATTTCAAAATGTGTGCAATCATGTCTTTGTATGACATAAAGCATTACGGCTCTGGCACCGTTCTCAGCCATCATTTGTAATTCGCCCAAATGTTTGGTGCCTCTGGCCGTCGGGCTGTCTGGGAATTCAGCTAAGCCTTTGGTTCGGGAAAAAGTAATGCTTTTGACTTCTACGTAACATGGTGGTTTTTCATGATTTTCCAATAAAAAGTCGATTCGTGAGTTTTTACCGTATTTAACTTCTCTTCGAATGCTCTCATATCCTACAAGTTCTGGAATTGTGCCGGCTTTTAAGGCTTCCTCGACAATTATATTGGGGATTGCTGTGTGTATACCCACAAGGGCATGATCAGCTTCAACAATCCGCCAGTCATATTTTAGTTTACGCTTTGGATTATTGGCCGTCTCGACCCACACACGATTTCCGCTTTCTTTTAGCCCTGCCATTGAACCGGTATTTGCACAATGTGCCGTGATTAAAGAACCGTCTAATAGCTCTATATCAGCAAAAAAACGCTTGTAGCGTTTGATAAGGTGGCCTTCTAGGAGGGGAGAACTGAATTTCATGGTGTCTATATGCAAATAATTTTGATTTTACGCAATTTTTAACTGGTAAAATATATTTTGTTTGCCATATTGCGCGCCTACTGAAGCAATCCCTATGCACAAATGCGGGCGTGGTGGAATTGGTAGACACGCAAGACTTAAAATCTTGTTCCTGTATAGGAGTGCCGGTTCGATTCCGGCCGCCCGCACCATTTACCTTCCAAAATATCTTTTTGTTGATTTGTTCGTAAATGCATTATTTTTTCTCCCGTTAACTCCTATTGAAATGTTTAGATATTGGATATTTGACAAGTGCTACGTGGGAACGCATATATTTGTCTATGGATGTTGAAAAAACACAAAAGCAGAGAGAACGCGAAGAGCGTGAGGCACGTAAGGCGCAAGCATTGCGGGATAATTTACGCCGTCGGAAAGTGGCTGTGAAGAACAGAAAGCCCTAAGCATAACTACTCAATTTTTTTTTTGATAAAAACGTGTCGCCACAGGCCATAATTTTGCCTAATGTTTATCTTAAATGTGATTCATCAACTTGGTCACAAATAAGGTTTAAGCAATATGGATAAAATCGTAATCGAAGGTGGTGTGCCTCTGTCAGGTGAAATCACGATTAGCGGCGCGAAAAATTCAGCAATCAAATTAATGGCGGTTTGCTTACTCACTGACGAACCGCTTGAACTTACAAATATGCCGAAATTACGCGATACACGGTCAATGGGTGAGTTGTTGGCGGAGTTAGGTGTGGCAGTTGATGTCGGGCAAGATAGTACAATGCAATTGCATGCAAGGACAATTGCTTCGACGACGGCTCCATATGATTTAGTGCGAAAAATGCGGGCTTCCTTTAATGTGCTTGGTCCATTGTTAGCACGTTGCCATCAGGCGAAAGTTTCATTGCCAGGTGGGTGTGCGATTGGAGCCAGGCCAGTGGATTTGCACCTTGATGCTTTAAAGGCGTTAGGGGCAGAGATAGAGCTAAGCGAAGGTTATGTACTTGCGAAAGCAAAAGGTGGGCTCAAAGGTGCAGATATTACCTTTCCATTCATTAGCGTTGGCGCAACAGAGCATACGATGTTGGCAGCCGTTCTAGCCAAAGGTGAAACTGTTTTAAATAATGCTGCTCGTGAACCTGAAATCATTGATTTAGCAGATTGCCTAAATGCGATGGGGGCAAAGATTACCGGAGCAGGGCGATCTGAAATGCGCATTGTAGGGGTAAGCAAATTGAACGGTATTAGTTATGCCGTTGTGCCTGATAGAATCGAAGCTGGTACATACGCACTCGCAGCAGCAACCGTTGGCGGCTCTGTACGGTTAAAGAACGTCCGCTCAGAGCATTTAGGTGCTTTGTGGCCACTTATTGCCAAAGCAGGGACAAAAGTTACTATGGATGAAAATTCTGTACTGGTAGAGAGGTTCGGCACGCCAATTCTTCCCGTTGATATGGAAACGCAAGCTTACCCCGGTTTTCCTACAGATTTACAAGCACAATTTATGGCGATGGTTTCTCTTGCTGATGGTGTTTCCATCATTCGGGAAAACATTTTTGAAAACAGGTTTATGCACTGTCCTGAGCTTGTGCGTATGGGAGCAAATATTACGGTCACAGGCCGCGAAGCAATTGTTCGTGGTGTTAAGGGGTTAAAGGGGGCGCAAGTTATGGCAACAGACTTGAGGGCTTCAGCAAGCTTAGTGGCAGCGGGGTTAGCGGCGGTTGGCACAACAGAGGTGCTTCGAGTTTATCATTTGGACCGTGGATTCGAAAAAATTGATGAGAAACTCGGCAATTGCGGTGCGCGCATAAAACGGGTATCTGAATAGTATGACTTCACATTTAAAATTATTAGCCGAAACTCAGGGTGACTTGGCCGTTATCTCCGCTGCTTTGCAAGATGCGATCTTAACCGTGGGGGACATTAAGTTTAACAAGCAAGCGCAGACACTGATGTTTAAAGCTAGCCGCTTCATGCATGAGAAAGTAAAAGGTAAGCGAGTTAATACTGGTGTGCAGTTTAATAATGTTTTGTCCTTGTCTGCAAAGAGCATAGATAGAAGCGACCCGCAGGCCTATCTTGTACTTCTTTCCGTCAATTACGTGGAAAATAAAAAGGAAAAGAACGGCGAAGTGCACCTTATTTTTTCCGGTGGCGGTGAAATGCGTTTACATGTCGACTATCTCGAAGCCCGACTGGTTGATTATTTACAAGAACGAGATACCGATAAACTCCCCTTGCATCCAACAATGAATACATAATGGAAGATGATCACTATATTGCGGAATTGCATATAGACTCGGATAGTTTACCGGTGACGAGCCCCGAGATGGAGCACGAGCGCAGAGTGGCTATTTTTGACCTACTGGAAGAAAACGAGTTTAAGCCTAAAGATTCGCCTTCAGGCCCATATGCCGTCACTATATTTTTGAATGATGACCGTCTTGTGCTGAAAATCATGCGAACGAATGGGGCGGATAGAGGGGAATGTTCTTTTTCCATTAAGCCGTTTCGGCGTGTGGTAAAGGACTATTTTATGATTTGCGAGGCCTATCATGACGCCATTCGCACATCTACGTCTGCGCAAATTGAAGCGATTGATATGGGGCGCCGAGGTTTGCACAATGAAGGTTCTCGCATGTTCAGTGACGCCTTACGCAACTCTCTGGAAATAGATTTTAACACTTCGCGCCGATTTTTTACTCTTCTTTGCGCATTACATAGGCGGCCCAAATGACATCTAGATCTCCCAGTTCAATTTTGTTTGTTTGTACCCTTAATTCTATCCGCTCCCCAATGGCAGAAGGCCTTTTAAAACAAATACTTGGAACGAAGTCTTACGTTCAATCTTGTGGTTTGGAAGCTGGCGAGTTAAACGAGTTAATGGTTAGTATTATGGCTGAAAAAAACATTGATATGAGCGGGCATACAGCCAAGGTTCTTGATGATCTGCGAGATACAAGTTTTGATGTTGTGATTGCTTTTACAAAGGAAGCTGAAAGTGCCATTCACGCTGTATTTGATGATACGGACACTGACATTGAATTGTGGCCAACACCAGATCCAACGGCGGGTGATCTAAATGTACGGGCAATGTTGGATAATTATCGAGCCGTAAGAGACACAATTGAGATGCGTATTCGGAAAAAATTTGCTTGAAAATATGGGTTTTTTGATGAAAACCCCTATATACAATGTGTCACGCATGGTTTAACCCACCGTTAGTTGTGTATGTGATGAATAATAAACTGCTTAAAAGGATTTGATTTGGCAAAAGAAGAACTATTGGAATTCGAGGGTGAAGTCATGGAACTTCTCCCAAATGCGACATTCCGCGTGAAATTGGTTGGCAATGACCATGAAATCATTGCTCATACTGCGGGGCGTATGCGTAAAAACCGCATTCGTGTTTTGGCCGGAGATATGGTCACGGTAGAAATGACACCTTATGACCTGACTAAGGGTCGTATAACTTACCGCTTTAAGTAATTTGCCCGTTCATCAATGAGCGGTTCCCATAAATATCCTCTTATCTTGGCAAGTGCATCGCCACGGCGTTCAGACTTACTTGCCACTATTGGAGTGAACCCTGACACAATACTTCCTGCTGATATCAATGAAACCCCAATGCAGGGTGAGTTGCCAAAACCGCATGCCTTAAGATTGGCCCAAGGGAAGGCGGAAGCCATTAGGCTTTTACACAAATGCGCATATATTCTCGCCGCTGATACTGTGGTTGGTGTCGGGCGACGTATTCTGCCAAAGGCGGAGGACAGACAAACCGCAGCACAATGCTTAAAATTGCTTTCGGGGCGTTCTCACCGAGTCTTTACTGGAGTGTGCCTGATTACCCCCCAAGGTGAAAAAAATATTCGTGTTGTTGAGACCAAATTGAAAATGAAGCGTTTATCTGAACGTGAAATACATGAATACCTTGAAAGTGGGGAATGGGACGGCAAGGCTGGTGGCTACGGCATTCAAGGATTGGCAGGAGCCTATATTATCAACATGATTGGCTCTTATAGTAATGTGGTTGGTCTTCCCGTGTATGAAACCAGAAACATGTTAACCGGAGCAGGGTATTTTAATGGCTGATTATTGCCGAATAGAAGAGGCGATTGGGGAAACTCGTGCGTCTGTCATAAATAAGAAACAAAATATTGAATTTTATATTCGGCGATGGAGTCACAAGAATATGCCCCATGTTGGAGATGAATTTTCCGCGCGGGTATTGCGCGTAGATAGTGCTTTAATGGCTGCTTTTGTGGACTTGGGGCCAAATTCAGGACCAGCGGGAATGCTGCGGTTTACGATGTCGCCGAATGCACCGCGAATACTGGAAGGTCAGATGTTACGGGTGAAGGTACTAAGAGAATCTGAGCCAGATAAAGGGCCGCTACTTAGTTACCTTGGTGAAAGCACTGCTAAATCCGCACAAAAAGAGGTCGCAGTAAGTTTGAAGGATATGATTAAAGGTCGATATCCGAAGATCTCTTTTGAAGAGGGTGAGGTAAATGGTATTTCTTGGGCTGCGGAAGAAGAAGTCGCCTTAAAAGATCATGGGTATATCTATATTGAACATACGCGAGCCGGTACCATGATTGACGTTGATACATCAGGTGGGCAAAAAACAAAGGTAAGCATTGCAGCGGCAAAGGAAATTGCACGCCAAATCAGGTTGCGCGGTATTGGCGGATTAATCTTAATTGATTTTCCAAATTTTCGTAAAAAGAAAGACCGGGCAGATGTCTGGCAAACCCTTGTTGATGGGTTTAACTCTGATCCTAATGTTGTGAAAGTTGGCCCTTTCTCACGGTTTGATACGGTAGAGTTTACTCGTTCTCGTACCGGGTTATCAATTGCCAATGTTTTATGTGACAAGAATGGGTATCCAACGCCTGAAACAATGGCGCTCAAAGGCCTTCGAAGATTAATGAAAGAGGCAAGGGTTGACGGTGGAACACGGTTGGTTTTAGAGCTTCCTAGGGCCGCTTTGGAATGGCTTGAGCATGATTATATTGACTGGAAATCACCCTTGACGGACAAAATTGGGGCGCGATTTACGATCCGTGAAGGGGGTGCTTTGGATGTTTATAAGGATGAGAAATGATCAAAGGAACTTGCCCAATTTGTAAGAAGAAATCGCAGCAGGGCTACCGTCCATTTTGCACGAAGCGTTGCTCTGATATTGATATGGGGCGTTGGCTAAAGGGTGGGTATGCAATTCCCGGTGTTGATGGTGAGGCAAGCATCCCTGCTAATGATAACCCTGACTCTGATCCCGAACTAAGGTAGTTTTTCAAATACTTCTTTGTTATCAATAAAGTAAAGGTCAATGTTAAACTTATTCTTGTGAATGTTTATTACTTCCCAGTTCGTATAAGCATATGTGGAAACAAATAATCCATTTGCCTTGTAATAGGTGCTTAGCTCTGTGGTGAGCATGTTTTCTGGCACGCATATGCCACCTTTTGAGGCTTGGAGGAGTGTGAGCATGTCGCCAATGATTGGCTTGGCTATTGCCCAACCTGTGCGGATGCCAAGGATGTATTCTTGATCCGTATGGGCAATATTACCATCAAGGGAACGGCTGGCATGATGTTTGTCCGCAATCTCTTTTGTAACCTTTTGGCACCAATGACTAAAGCATTTTGGAATTTCGGGTGCTATATTTTGTAATTTATATAATACATCCGGCAGCCACGAAACATAGGTGGTTCTCTCATGCATTTTGTGGAGCATAACAAGAGAATGGATAATATTCTCAAAACCATAATCTTTAATATCAATTAGTAATTTTGCAGTGCTATTATGGTGAGCTTTGATGGTTTTGAGTAGGTTATCCAGTGTCGGCATATAAGGAAACCTGCCGCCCAATTCATTATAGTTTGAGGCTTTGTAATCACATAGGAGACGTTTGTTCCCATTTGCGTCAAGAGCATATTCGTCGTGGTATATCATTGGAGTGCCACAAGCGGCCATGCGGACATCAAATTCAAGATGTTGCACACCAAAATCAAGAGCCGCGATGAGTCCTTCTATGGTGTTTTCTTTTTTGCTAAAACCGCGAAAACGGTGGGAAATAAGCGCATTTATATCGACAGATGGTGTGTGCATAAATGCGCTCTATATCCTATTTACTTGGTGCGAATCCACGGTCACGCATGAGAGCGTCAACTTCGACGTCACGTCCTCTAAAGGCTCTAAAGCCTTCTGCTGGGTCAATGGTATTACCAACAGACATGATATTTTTGCGCAAAGAATTTGCTGTTTCTTTGTCATAAAAACTACCAGCTTCTTTAAAGGCCTCTGCTGCATCGGCGGTTAACGTATCTGCCCATAGATAGCTATAATAACCCGCATGGTAACCACCAGCGAAGATATGGTTGAAATGCGGTGTGCGGTGACGCATAACGATTTCTTCAGGCATATTTAAGGCAGCTAGCGTATCCCGCTCGAACTTGTCTGGATCAATTGGTTCTCCACCAGCCATATGTAGTTTCATATCGATAAGCGCACTGGCTAAGTATTCAGTGGTGGCAAAGCCTTGATTGAATGTAGCTGCTTTCTCAATTTTATCTAGCAAGTCTTGCGGAATTGGTTCGCCTGTTTTATAATGAACTGCAAATTTGTTCAAGACTTCCGGTGTAGTCAACCAATGTTCGTTCAGTTGTGATGGGAATTCTACATAATCACGAGAGACAGAAGTTCCCGATAGTGTTGGATAGGTTACATTTGAGTTTAAACCGTGAATAGCATGTCCAAATTCATGGAACATAGTTTCTGCATCTGACCATGAAATTAATACAGCTTCCCCTGGTGATGCTTTCACAAAATTGGAATTGTTGGAAACAATAATGGTTGTTGGATTTTTCGGGTCCAGTTTCTCTTGGGTTCGGTATGCATTCATCCAAGCACCAGAGCGTTTTCCAGGGCGGGCATAGGGGTCAAAGTACCAAAGCCCTACATGTTCATCGTTTTCATTTGTAACTTCCCACACACGGACATCTTCGTGATAGACAGGAACATTGTCGATTTGCTTGAAGTTAAAGCCGTATAGTTGCCCCGCAGCCCAAAACATGCCTTCGCGGAGCTTTTCCATTTGCAAATAGGGTTTTACCTCATTGAAATCGAGGTCATATTTAGCCTTACGTACTTTTTCTGCGTAATAGCGGTAATCCCATGCTTTAATTTTTAGCTTGGCACCTTCGGCGTCGGCAACCGCTCGCATGTCTGCAACTTCTTCACGGGCACGACCAATAGCGTGGGGCCATACTTTTTCCATGAGGGCAATTGCATTTTCAGGTGTGCGTGCCATTTGATTTTCAAGTTTCCAATGTGCGTGAGTTTTATACCCTAGCAGGTTGGCTCTTTTGGCACGAAGCTGTAAAATTTCCGAAATAATGGCGTTGTTATCATGCTCATCACCATTATCGCCACGGTTGTAATATGTATTCCAAACTTTCTCGCGTAGTTCACGGTTGTCCGAATAGGTCAGGAACGGATCCATAGAAGAACGGGTGTTGGTAATGGCCCATTGGCCTTCCTTATCACGTGATTTTGCTGCATTGGCCATTGAGTTCACAAGCCAGTTCGGGAGCCCCGCAAGATCGGCTTTGTCAGTGATATATGTAACATAGCCTTGTTCGTCAGCTAATACATTTTGACCAAATTCTGTTGTGAGTGTGGCAAGGCGGCTATTTAATTTTGTCATTTCCGCTTTGTCTTCTGCATTTAGGTTTGCGCCGCCGCGAACAAAATCTTGATAGTATTTTGTCACTAACCGCTGTTGCTCTGTATTCAGTCCATCCATATGATCATGAACGGTTTTAACGCGAGCAAACAGAGCGGCATTTTGTGTGATGCTATCGCTAAATGCAGAAAATTTTGGTGACATTTCTTGCTCGATATCGCCAACAATGCCAAGATTTAGGTTGCCGGAATAAACACCAAATATTGTACTGGAGCGGTCAAGAGCGCCACCAGATTTTTCTAAGGCAATAATCGTGTTGTCAAAACTGGCTGGTTCTGGATTGTTAGCAATCAAGTTGATCTCTTTTGTTGCCATATCAATAGCCTGTGTAAGGCTATCGGCGAGAGTAGATACATCGACCTTGTCCCACGGCGGAACTCCGCCATATGGGCCGCTCCAAGCGTCAAGGAGTACATTTCCGGTCGTAACTTCTGTGATCAAGTTTGAAGGCGCTTTCTTTGTTGTATCAGTAGCAGGGGAACATGCGGCCAAATTGAGTGCGAGAACGCTTGCGAGTGTCAAGATAATGTTGTTTTTCATGTTTAAATCCCAAAAAAAGTGAGCAGCCAATGAAGGCAATTGGCAACACAATACTCATTATTTTTCGGATTACAATGTTTGTAAAATTAAGCTTATTTGAAATCGATAGGTGTGAAAATATGAGCGCGATCCCCGCTATGTAAAGGGGCAGATATTGCGGGTCTGTATTCCGCCAAACCGTCCAGATGTTTTTCGTCTAGACTGAAGCTATCGATTAAAGCCATGTCAAAAGGCTTGTCGGTTTGTACCGTCATTTCGATAATGTATGTATTTTTGTTGCCACCGCGAATGGTAAGAGGGCGCCGGTAATGCTTTTGTGTGTAATCCGCCGCCATCTGGCCGTTGACAGTTACCGTTTGTGGCGTGTTACTTTTGTGGAACCCTAGTCCAAGGGCGTAACCACCATTTGCAGATTGAATTTCCATGGTAATTTTTCTGACATCACCGTCAATTTTATCACTAATAATTTCATATGTCGGCGGAGAATATTTCCCAAAAGGAGCGTCTTTCCCTTTGGCTCTCCCCCAAAGAACATTAAATAAGCCTGCTCTGTTCACTTTATCGGTAAATCCGGCATCTTTGAGGAATTTATGGTCTTGATTGTTCGATGTTTCGGATATCCAAATCGCTTTTCCGTCTTCATGACCTTGAACATATATGATGTTTTGCATACGTGGATGCGTCAGGTTGAAGCCAGGTGACATGAAGGAGAATACGGCAAACCCTGCCATAAGGACAACAAGGCTAGGCCCGAAGAGTTTGGTTGTTGGTGGCATATATTTTTGGATTATGGGTAAGAGACTTACGCCGAGTAGGGCCAACGGCATAATGCGAATAGCAGATAATTTGTAATGAAGAATAACTTCTAAAACGATGAAATGGTAAAAAGCCATATAGGCCATCAAGAGTAATCCTATGTGAGCCGCCCATTTTAAATTTTTCTGTTTACGCCCCACATCAACCAAAATACCGATTGCCATACCTAAAGCAGGGATAAGTAAAAAATAACTCGCGCCGGGTAAATATACGGCAAGGGCAGTGGAGCCAAGGCTAAATAATAACCCCGCCATTAAAATCAGAGCATTAAAGTTAAGATGTCGCATTAGTAGATAAGATACCCACCAAGTTGCGAATAAAGCCGCTGACATCATCGCCAGTCGACCGGGCCAAGGGTGAGGGTGGTCTAGATAAAATAAATCTGGCCAGCGCCCGAGAGGAAAGGACAATGCCCACCCAAGACCTGCTGTGAGGAGGAGGAGAAAAACAATCGCGCTGAATGAAGTGAATATATTACTAAAACGGGGGCGTGTTTTCATTATGCCAAACCCGAAAATCAGTAAGGCAAAAATAGAAAGCGGAAGATTGAGGGTGGCAGGCCAATGTAAGAGGTATTTCCCGAATATGTCGATATAGGTCGCATTTGATTGGCTTTTTAAGTTGTCGAGGTTCGTATTGCCAAATGCATGTACGGTTGCCAGCATATTTTCACCGTGG
>JAJRSG010000040.1 GCA_024278915.1 Alphaproteobacteria bacterium | reverse complement strand
TGCGGTCAAGAGAAGGTCTAGCCTCACTCCAAGGGCGGTATAAGCGACCAAGACGGTTCCTGCGATTGATGCGAGTCCACATGACATAACGGTGAAAAGCTGTGAACGGCTCATTTTTTTCAAATAGGGGAGAATGGCAAGAGGGGCTTCAACCATGCCGATGAAAATACTGGCAGCTGCAACGGTAGATTCGAGTCGTGAAGCACCTGTAATTTTACGAACGATACCCCCAAGAAATTTAATGACGACATCCATGATCCGCAGATGAAACAGGATGGCAAATAAAGTGGCAATGAAAATTATGATCGGGAAGACTTGAAAAGCCAGAATGAAACCGTTTTCCGCATGGGCGAGGGGGCCAAATACAAAATCCGTTCCCTGATTAGCAAAATTGATGATTCCAGTTACCCCTTTAGATATTTTGCCCATGACAGCAGAGCTACCGGGCAGGGCTAAAACTAAAATGGCGATTAAAAATTGCAACCCTAATGTTCGCGCTGCATTTTTATAATTTATCGCCCCACGTGCTTCTGAAAAGCCAATGGCAATCGCAAGAATAATGATAACTCCGAGAATATTGGCAATTGGCATGTGATTTCCCCATAATATTGTTTTCCTCATTATGCTGAGTGCATGAATATTGTAAAGGCTTCGCTTATTGAATGGTGGCAAGGAATGTATATAGTTGGGTTATGTCAAAACCATTTCTTACACAGCAGCAGCAAAAGTCGTTTCACCAAGACGGTTATATTATCTTACCAAATTTCAAATCGAGTGCGGAAATTTTGGAGATAAAAAAACAAGCGCAACGCATTGTTTCTTCACATGATTTAGATCGTCATCGCGCGGTATTTGCCACGGGAGAACAAAAGGAAGAATGCCAAGATGTATTCCAACAATATTACTTAGACTCTGCCAATCAAATTAGTTGTTTTTTTGAAGAAAAGGCATTCAATTCAAATGGAGAACTAACACAACCATTAGAGCAGTCTATCAATAAAATTGGGCATGCCGTACACGACCTTGACCCTGTATTTAAGGTATTCTCTCATGGTGAAAAACTTGCCGCTTTGGCACAAAATTTGGGGCTTACTCAGCCACAAATATGGCAATCCATGTATATATTCAAGCAAGCCAAAATCGGTGGGAAAGTGGATTGGCATCAAGATGCCAGTTTTTTCAGAACCGACCCAAATAGTGTAATCACTTTTTGGTTTGCTCTAGATGATGCCACTTTGGAAAACGGGTGTTTATGGATAGAAAAGGGCGGTCATAAATCGCCGTTACGCCAAGTTTTTATAAGACAAGGAGATATTACGCAATTACATACGGTCAATGATATGCCTTGGCCTGATATGGACAGCGCAGAGCCTGTTGAAGTGAAAGCAGGAACACTCGTTTGTTTCCATGGCCATTTACCACATTATAGTGCAGAGAATACATCAGATAAGGCTCGCCATGCTTACACATTACACGTCACGGACGGGGCGGCAAAATATGCACGCGATAACTGGATACAAAGAGATAATGATTTTCCTGTTTGTGGTTTTTCAACGAAGCGCGTTGACGGCTAAAACATTGCAGTGATATATGGTTCGGGCTCAATATATTCGGGCCAGAAAATGGAGATGCCCGTATGAGCGCGCAAGAATTAGCAAGAATTATTAAAGATAAAACAGGCGGAAAACCCGTTGATATGGGACTAGTTTTGGGATCTGGTTTGTCGGGGTTAATTGACACAATCACGAATGCTAGCATCATCGGATACGTAGATCTTGAAGGGTTCCCGAATGCTGGCGTATCTGGGCATAACCCGAGTTTAGTTATCGGTGAAATTGAAGAGGTAAAAGTTGCCGTATTGGGCGGTCGTGCCCATTATTATGAGCACGGGAATGCGGATGCTATGCGTTTGCCGCTTGAGACTTTAAAGGCTTTAGGGGCTAAAAGTGTTTGTTTTACCAACTCTGCGGGGTCATTGCATCTGGATATGCCGCCCGGGTCACAAATGTTAATTACTGACCATATTAATCTTTCCGGTACGAATCCCCTTATTGGGCAAGAAGGTGATGAAAGGTTTGTCAATATGGTTGATGCTTATAACCCGAATTTATGTGATTTAGCTCGAGCAGGGGCAATGGAGATTGGGCAAAAATTATTTGAAGGCGTTTATTCTTGGTATTCTGGTCCCAGTTTTGAAACTCCTGCAGAGATACGCATGGCTCAAACTCTCGGTATTGATGCGGTCGGTATGTCAACAGTGCCAGAAGTGATTTTAGCACGCTATCTTGGCCTCAAGGTAATCGGTTTTTCTAATATAACCAATTTAGGAGCTGGCATGGCAGCACATGGACCATCACACGGCGAAACCAAAGACGAAGCAGCAAAGGCAAGTCATTCCTTTGAGGCCCTTATTCGTAGTTTTTTGAGACAATTATGAGCCTGATCAGAAATCCCGGCATTGAATTCGACGCAGATGCTTTTATGGATATCAAAATCAACCGTAGTGCCCTCGAACGACGGGCTAAAAGCCTTGGTGGGCGCCGATCCGTAAAAAAAGATTGGCAAGCCGCTTGGCTGTTGAAGGCGATTACCTTTATTGATTTAACGACCCTAGCTGGTGATGATACAGTAGGGCGCGTTCGCCGCTTGTGCGCCAAGGCGATTCGGCCTGTCAAACAAGATGTCCTCCTTGCATTAGGGGCTAGTGATCTTGAAATTCATCCTGGAGCCGTATGTGTTTATCACAATTTCGTTGCAACTGCAGTTAAGGCTTTGCAGGGGACGGGGATTCCAGTTGCGGCTGTCTCAACGGGTTTTCCTGCTGGGCACACACCAATAACGACGAGACTGTCTGAGATTACATCATCCGTTAAAGCGGGGGCAGAAGAAATAGATATTGTTATAGAACGCCATATGGTTCTCAATGAAAATTGGCGAACGCTCTACAATATGATTGTGAAATGTCGTGCTGCATGTGGCGATGCACACATAAAAGTTATCCTTGGTACGGGAGAACTTGGTACATTTACTAATGTTGCTAAGGCATCAATGATCGCGATGATGGCAGGCGCTGATTTCATTAAAACATCAACGGGC
>JAJRSG010000039.1 GCA_024278915.1 Alphaproteobacteria bacterium | reverse complement strand
TCGCCTTGATGCGTGTTTAGTCAAAGCGGAAGCAGAAGCGAAAAACCCACAAGATATCGAAAATGCCCGCGCCGAGATTACCAATTGTATTTCCTTACTGGATGCTCTTCTTGATGTGTCTTCGTTAGAAGCGCAAGGGGGAGACAAGTCAGGGTTTGATACGGTTGATCTATCAGAACTCACCAGTCAAATGATTGAGTTCTATCAAGGCCTCGCGGAAGAAAAACAAATTATATTATCGGCAGAAATTGCTGATAATATATGCTTGGAAGGGGATTCCATGCAGCTTTCCCGATTGATTGCTAACCTTCTTGATAATGCGATCAAATATACACCTGTTGGTGGGGAAGTTAAAATATCTGTGCAAGAGGGGCCGATGCTAAGTGTAAGCGATAATGGGTCAGGAGTTCCCCAAAACTTACGAACTTCAATTTTTACGCCGTTTTTCCGGGACCCAGGTTTAAAGTCTGCGCGGGGGCAGAATGTTAATGGGCATGGTTTAGGACTTGCGCTCAGTCAGGCGATTGCCAAACGTCACGGTTTGAAAATACGGGTAGAAGACGCAGCCCCCGGTGCAAAATTTATTTTATCTTAAGAGAAAGACGCTCGCTCTTACACAATATTTTCCTTCATTTATTGACACTAGACGCAAACATGACAGCATTTGTCACACACAAGCCCAATAATTTCAGATACGTTTTTTGAAGTTGGAGACAAGTTCTCTGGCAATAAAGTCGAGCGATCCTTTCTCCAAATTGGATCAAGGGGCGAAATAGTTAAAAGGGAAAAGACAAATGACAAAATATTTGAAACCAAGTTCAGCAATAGCAACCTGTGCAGCGATTGCTTTGTTAAGCGCATGTAGCGCGACAACATCAGGTGTGACTAATGCTGTGAAATCAAAGGCAACATCTGCGGCGGCTGCCACCGTTGTGAATCGGGTTGCACCAGCAGCTAAACCAAATGCACCCGCAGTAGCGGCGCAGCCAACACTGACTGGTGATGCCAGTTTGACATGTGATCAGTTGAAAATGGAAATTGGTTCCGTTGATGCTGTTCTTGCGCAAGCCAATGCTGACAGTCAAGAAAATCAGGCAGGTAATGTGGCAAACCAAGCAACAAATGCGGCGATCCGTACTGGTGTTGCACGTTCAGGAGCAGCCCGAAGTGTGATTGGCAAAGTTCCTTTTGGCATGAGTATGTTCAATAAGGCGTTAAATTCCCGCGCCAAAGCGGCGGAAAACAAACGTATGGAAGCGCAAAAAACAGCACAAACCGCTGCCGTTCGCCGTTCGTCTTTAATGGGTATTTATACTGGTAAAGGCTGTTCATAACGGATAAAAACAACGGGGCGTAGGTGGGCCGTCTCCCTGTCGGCTCACCACTTACTATCAGGAGAACAAGATGCAATTGATACTTTTATATTCACTGAAAGACGGTGTTAGCCGTGACGATTTTCATAACTGGATTCGAACTATTGATTACCCGACCATGCGCGGACTTGCGCGCGTTTCTAGTTTTAAAACTTATGAAAGCAAAAAGCTATTAATGGGGGAGGGTTCTCCGTCCGTTGGTTATGTGGAAATTTTTGATGTACCAGACCTGGATGGTTTTTTGAGCGAAGATCTTGGCGGTGATACCGTGCAGAATGTTATGGGGCAGTTCATGGGGTTTGCCGATGCGCCTGAATTTATTATTAGCGACGAGGTCGTGTAATTAAACGACTGTTACGCTCCTAAAATCAACAGGCTGTATATTGAGGTTGATAAGGGCTAGGTTTGTATTTATGTTTCTCGCGTGCGGTTAGTATGCGGGGAATGATATGGGCATGAATTCATTAAAAACTGGTTTGACGACTGGGGCGATGTGCTTTGGAGCATGTCTATTTTCTCTTGCGCCTATATCCGCCATCGCAGGCCCATTTGAAGATGGGGCTGCGGCTTATAATGAAAAAAATTATGCACAAGCTGCGATCATGTTTCGCAAATCTGCCGACCTTGGTGAAAGAGGTGGACAATATAATATGGGGTATTTGCACGAGTTGGGGCAAGGGGTGCAAAAATCGGATATCTTATCAAAATACTGGTACCAAAAATCGGCTGACCAAGGCTATAGCCGGGCAGAGTTTAAAATTGCCAGTTATCACCTCCTCGGCAGAGCCTTGCCAAAATCGGCAGAGAACGCGGCGCTTTGGTACCGGAAATCTGCTGATCATGGGTACCCTATGGCGATGACAGAACTTGGCTATTTGTATGAGAGTGGCAAAGGTGTGCCTTTATCTTTAAAGCAGGCGGTTGTCTGGTACAAAAAAGCTGCGGATGTCGGTTATGACGTCGGGCAATCCAATCTTGGTTTTATGTATGAGAATGGTCGAGGCGTAGAGCAATCTTATAGTGAAGCTGTTATGTATTATACGCTTGCGGCAAAACAGGGGAATGCCCGTGCGCAAGAGAGATTGGCCGATTTATACTTTACAGGAAAAGGGGTAGCCCAATCACATTCCCAAGCAGAGGTTTGGTACCGTAAAGCCGCAGAACAAGGTCTTGGAACCAGTCAGTATAAATTGGGTGATATGTATTATTTTGGGCAGGCTGTGCCACAATCTTATCAGCAAGCTATTGAATGGTTTAATAAAGCTGCCGCCAATGGAATTTTGCCAGCACATACGGATTTAGGCTTTATGTATGAAAGCGGTAAAGGAGTAAGGATTGCATATCAGCAGGCCATGTATTGGTACCAAAAAGCTGCAGACCTTGGTTATTCCGTTGGGCAGTCCAACCTTGGCTTTATGTATGAGCAAGGAAAAGGTGTCCCGCAATCATTTGCGCAGGCGGCTATCTTATATGAGAAAGCAGCAAACCAAGGAGACGCGCAGGGGCAGCAAAGACTTGGCGCTTTATACGAAGCAGGTAAGGGGGTGGGTTTATCAAGAACTCAGGCTGTTTTTTGGTACAGAAAATCAGCTCGTCAAGGTAATCAGCTTGCCAAGGCTGCTTTACAGCGCATGGGTATGCGTTAGTTTTTATTTGCTTGCGCGGAAGCCAACATGACAGCATTTGTCATCCAAAAGTGCGATCATATGGTCTAGTTTGGTGCAAAGCAGGAGGCAGCTATGCGTATAAACACGATATTATTTTCAATTATGGCTTCACTATTCTTTACGGCTTGTGGGGGTGGGGACAATGCTGCCTCTACTAAGGAACAAGTGCAAAAGGCTGCAGCAGGTGATGAGGTTGCCATGCGAGATCTTGAAAAACAGGTCGTAGAAAAGGCTAAGGCAGAGAAAAATGCTATAGCGGAGTTGGGAGCGCCAGAAAAACAGGCCAAGCAATTTTACTGGGATTTGGTCGCAGGAAAAATAAATGAAGATGCCTTGCGAAAGTTGACGGGCGAAGATGAAAATATTCATGCACAAGTCTATACGGCTCGTACGGTGGGCAGAAGAGATAATCTTGCAGGGGCGGATCGAAAATTATTCATAGAATGGCTTGAGCATATTGCGACAGTTGATAAATCGCATTTATATTATGCGCTCAATGGCGGGAAATATCCTTTGGCGGGGGAAGCGGCTTTTATGATTTCAGAAGATTACCTGAACGCAAAATGGCTCTATCCTACGGATACGGTAAAGGCGCTCACATGGTTGCAAAAGGCCGCTGACGCCGGCCAACCGGAAGCTATGTATAAGCTAGCTATTCGCTACCAATATGGTCTTGATGTTAGTGAGGATGTGGACACTGCAAATATGTGGATGAAAAAATCAGCGGATGCTGGATGGCGAGCGGCCTCAGACGCGCTAAAAAATTAGAAGGCTTGTGAGAAATTTTTTAATCATTTTTGTTACTTTTGCAACGAGCATAGCCAACACTTTTGTTGCACATGCGCAAATGACCCAAACTCAATTTGATGCGCTGCGTAATAATTTGAGTGTGTATACAGTGGCATTGGCTGTTGATGAAAAATGTGATCTGTTGGATAGTGTTACAGCGGAAGCCACAAGAATTAAAGTGTCTGAGTATAGATCCATTTCATCCCATGCAGGAATCGCGGGACTAGATGAGTTCATCAAAGGCATCCAAAACGAGGTGCAACAAAAATCTTGCCTTAGCGAACTGTCTTCTTCAACTGTAAAAATGGCCAAGCAAGAAGCTGAAGCCTTGGCTGGATATTATTTATTACCGTGGTACCGATTATATGAAACTCACGGCTCGTTACCTAGCGGGCGTACAACGTGCGATCAAGATGGCCCTACCCATGAAATGATTAGGGAGGCGATTGAGGGGCAAATTCACTTGATCAAGAAAGTTAAATTAAGATCAGATTATGAGCAGAATCTTGGACAAATAGATCAAACCGTGGCTGGACTAAAAAGATTATGTAATCATTCTGGCCAATATTTTTCGAACGATAGTCACCCAAGTATTAAGGTATTGAAAAGTGCAACGAGTAGCATGTTACACGCTAGTATAGGCCCGAACGTGGGTCTTTTGAAGGTGCGAAAATATTCACCGGAAATCATAGCTTACCGTGGTGAATACATTCCCGAAGGGCAAATTTATACGGTCTTCCCATGGGCGGTATTTGTGGACGGTCGTGAAGAAATTAAAGGTGGCACATTTGAATTTATGACAACAAGATCAACCGTACAAATTGGCTTTCTTCGTGATAAACATTTTGCCGCCAATATTCGGCCACCATCAATGGCGAACTTTACTGTAGATATATTTCAAGAACTTCGCATTGAAGCGGTGGCATCAAAAGAAAC
>JAJRSG010000038.1 GCA_024278915.1 Alphaproteobacteria bacterium | reverse complement strand
TTGTGACGCGCCGTTAAACCCAAACCAACCGAGCCATAAAATAAACACACCGAGGGTCGCAAGTGGCATGGAGGAACCTGGCATTGGATTAACTCGACCATTTGAATATTTACCTGCTCGAGCACCGAGGATGATGGCGCCTACTAAAGCCGCCCAACCGCCTGTGGAATGAACAAGTGTAGAGCCAGCAAAGTCACTAAAACCTTGCGCGTCAAGCCAACCAGTTCCCCATTCCCAAGAGCCAACGATCGGGTAAATAAATCCGGTGAGGAGGCAAATGAAAATTAGAAAGGGCCAAAACTTGATCCGTTCGGCGAGGGTGCCCGAAACAATGGATGCAGTGGTGGCGCAAAATACCATTTGAAAAAACCAGTCAGACGCAGATGCATAATCTCCGCCTTCGCCTAGGGTCATTGGGGTGAATAATTTGCCAATATAACCACCTTCGGTAATGCCATACATGAGTTGGTAGCCAACAAACCAGAACATGATCCCTGCAACCGCATATAAAGTAATGTTTTTCAGACATTGCATGGAAACATTTTTGGAGCGAACCAAACCGGCTTCTAACATGGCAAATCCTGCTGCCATCCACATGACAAGGAAGCCCCCAATAAGGAAGAGGAGGGTGTTAAAAATATAGCTGTCTTGGGCCGCATTGGCGTCGACTTTGGCTGCGAGTTCTGCGAGGTCTGTCGTTCCTGCATGTGCGCTACTGGCGCAAAGGAGCAATAGTGGAACTGCCTTGAGATGTTTTGTAAGTTTTGACATTGTATTTCCCATTCTTGATAAGATGTATTTAAAGAGCGGCTTCACCGGTTTCGCTTGTGCGGATGCGGATCGCTTGTTCTATTTCGGATACGAAAATTTTACCGTCTCCAATTTTCCCTGTGCCTGCGCTCGCTTGAATGGTTTCCAGAACGGCTTCCACCAAATCATTTGCAATTACGATTTCCAGCTTCAATTTTGGTAGAAAATCGACAACATATTCTGCGCCACGGTAAAGCTCCGTATGACCCTTTTGTCGCCCGAACCCCTTGGCTTCGGTGACAGTCATGCCTGTGACGCCGATTTCTTGTAGCGCTTCTTTTACGTCATCAAGCTTGAACGGTTTGATGATCGCCTCAACTTTTTTCATATAATCCTCCTGTGCTCGTGAGAGCGAATTTTTTGTCAGGTAATCCTGACGACAAATTTCTAAGTCTGATGACTGATGTGAGTCGAGGCGCGCCGAACAGAATGTGGGTGAAGCTAATTAAAAAAATGACTTTTGCCCAATTCTTCGGCACGATTATTAGGTCTGCACAAAATTTCATCACTTGACGTTGATGGGTTTTATGGCATGATTTAATTCTATCTTGAGGAAAGGCTATGGAACCAAAAACACGGTTAGAAGTTACGAAAAAGCAGGCAAATGCTATTCGGGAGGTGGTGAAAGCAACCAAATATATTGGTCCGCCATATGGAAATTTGTCCGAAGTTCGCAGGGAAGATGCCAAGGACGTTTTGGAGCTTTTTCTGGATGAGCGTGTTTCAGGGGATGTCTATACGCTTCCCCGTCCCTTTAGTCTGCAAAGTGTTGCCGCTTATATTGAGGGCCATATGGCAGAGTCAGTGGCGGGTGAGGGGCTGCTGATGTGCTCTCGCAATGAAAATGGTCAAATTATTTCCCTCGTTGATATTCAGTTTTGGCCCGAACTTTCTGCGTGCGAATTCGGCGGCGTTATCGCCTATGCATATCAAAGCCAATCATTTGGGAGCAAAGGGATCGTTGAATTATGCAACTGGGTGTTCGAAGTAGTTGGTATAAAACTCCTTGTGATGACCACATCTCTGAAGAATGTCCGCTCCCAAAAAATATTGACTCGAATAGGGTTTACACAAATGGGAGAGATTGAATCTGTCCGACCAGATGGACAAACGAGGCGTTCACTTTATTGGGAGTTGGAGAAGGATTAGGGAAAGTTTATTAATTTTAAAGTTATTGTTTCTTGGGGTTGAAACCGGATAAAGAAGGCAATAATTTTTCATGAAGCTGACTTTATTGTCGTTATTTTTATTCACAATTGAGTATGGAGGTCTTTGAGAAACTCTTTTCCTTTAGCTGTCCACTCTTCGTTTCTACTGGTCCCACTCACGATGCCAAAATTAAATAAAATATCGACGGCCTGTTCTCCTGCGCTCATACACAAATGATCAATACACCCTTCATTGTTTTCTAAATACTGGCTGACCATCCATGCAAGAGAGTGCAACATTTTACGTTCACTTAAAGTCATAGGTTTTAGTAGTGGCATTAAGCGTACAAAGCAACATTTATCAATGCTACTTTACCCCAACTTGCTGTAACAATTTTTTTGTTTTGTTGTGTAATTCCGTACATTTGATGTCTACTTTGAGGGCTAAATAACCTAACTAATACTCCATTCTATATCGTAACCAACCCTAATTTCCTGCAGCGTTCACCCTTGACCCATCCTAAATAATCCTTCATATCCACTTTGGGTCGCGCTTTCCCACCAAAGCGTACTTTATGCGGTTACAAAAACGACCGTGCGGAGATACATTATGAATACACTAACGAAACCGGGTGTTAAGCCCGTTGACGGGCGTTTTTCGCCTGGTCCTTCCAGAAAACGTCCCGGTTGGACACCTGATTTTTTAGCAAAAGCTGCCCTTGGTCGCTCGCACAGAAGCCCAATTGGCAAAAAAGTCCTTAAAGAAGTCATCGATCTCAGTCGCGAGGTTTTAGAAGTGCCCGCAGATCACAGGATTGCGATCGTACCCGCTTCTGACACGGGCGCCGTTGAAATGGCCATGTGGTCCATGCTTGGCCCGCGCGGTGTCGATGTCGCGGCGTGGGAGAGTTTTGGCAATGCATGGATAACCGATGCCAAAACCCAATTGCCCCTCGAAGATCTACGCATTTTCAAAGCTGACTACGGACAGCTCCCAGATTTGTCACAATATACTGGTGATCGTGACCTTGTGTTTACATGGAACGGAACAACTGGTGGTGTGAAAGTGCCAAATGCGGATTTCATTCCGGCGGACCGAGAAGGCATCACCATTTGTGATGCGACTTCAGCTGCATTTGCTCAAGCCCTTCCTTGGGACAAGCTTGATGTTGTAACTTATTCTTGGCAAAAAAATATGGGCGGTGAAGCCGCGCACGGTATGATCATTCTTTCACCTCGTGCTGTCGAACGTCTAGAAAGTTATACACCGCCGTGGCCAATGCCAAAAATTTTCCTAATGACGAAAAATGGGAAGTTAAATGAAGCTTTGTTTGAAGGTTCCACGATTAACACACCGTCCCTTATGTGCGCGGAAGATCATATCGAGAGCCTAAAATGGGTGCGAGAGCAAGGTGGGTTGCAGTGGATGCATGACCGTGCCGATGCTAATTTTGAGCTTTTACAAGACTGGATGGATAAAACTCCATGGATTGAAAATTTGTGTGATGTGCCCGAACAACGTTCAAATACAGGCGTATGTATGAAAATCGTGGACCCGCGTTTTCAAGCTCTCGACGGGGCAGGGCAATCTGCTTTTGCTAGCGCCATTGTGAAATTGCTCGGCGCGGAAGGTGTGGCTTATGACTTTGGTTCTTACCGTACGGCCCCTCCGGGCTTTCGGGTATGGGCGTCTGGCCTGATTAACAAGTCCGACATCGAAGCTCTCCTGCTTTGGCTGGAGTGGGGTTTCGATACCATTGCTGCGGAAACTTTTTAAACCCGCAAAATCATTATTATGTAAAGGAGACTCTCATGGTTAGAGTTCTAATTTCTGACGAAATGTCAGACGAAGCTAGAAATGTATTTAAAAATCGCGGTGTAGATGTGGATGTCATCACCGGTTTGTCCAAAGAAGAATTAATTAAAATTATTCCTGAATATGACGGGTTGGCCGTACGGTCAGCAAGTCGCCCTGATGAAGATATTATTGCTGCGGCAACGAATCTAAAGGTGATTGGTCGTGCCGGTATCGGAACCGATAATATTGACAAGAAAGCGGCGACGGCTCGTGGCATTGTTGTCATGAACACCCCGTTTGGGAATGCTATCACCACGGCTGAACATGCAATTGCTTTGTTGCTTTCATGTGCAAGGCAAATTCCGTCAGCGTCAAACCGGACGCAAAATGGTGAATGGCCAAAATCTGACTTCAAAGGTATTGAGCTTTTCAATAAAACGCTTGGGATTATCGGTTGCGGTAATATTGGCGCTTTGGTTGCTGAACGGGCTTTGGGGCTAAAGATGAAAGTGATTGCATTTGACCCTTATTTAACTCCAGAACGAGCGGTTGAACTTGGTGTTGAAAAAGTAGAGCTGGAAGAGGTCTTTACGCGCGCTGATGCGATTACTTTGCATACGCCATTAACGGACGGTACGCGTGGTATTGTTAGTCGTGAAGCGCTGGCAACAACCAAGCCAGGACTGATCCTTGTGAACGCGGCACGCGGCGGCTTGGTGGACGAGGAAGCGGTGAAAGACGCGCTAGAAAGTGGCCATCTTCGCGCTGCAGCTCTGGACGTTTTTGCGGTTGAACCTGCTAAAGAAAATGCTTTATTTGGCACGAAAAACTTTATTGCGACTCCGCATTTGGGCGCATCCACCTTAGAAGCACAAGAAAATGTTGCGGTACAAGTTGCCGAGCAAATGGCCGATTATCTTTTGACGGGCGCTGTAACTAATGCGCTTAATATGCCGTCTATTTCTGCGGAAGAAGCGCCACGGTTAAAACCATTTGTCGATCTTGCCGAGAAGCTTGGCGCCATGACAGGGCAACTTCTTGAAGAACCGATTGAAGCCGTAGAGTTCTGCTATATGGGGAATGTTGCCAAGCTTAATACCAAGCCAATGACAGCGGCGGCTCTGGCAGGGTTGCTTAAACCGATGATGAGCGAAGTGAATATGGTATCTGCGCCTGCCATCGCGGCAGAACGTGGGTTGGATGTGAAAGAGTCGACCTGTGAAGGGGCTGAAAACCACGACAACCTGATCACATTAATCATCAAAACAAACAACCGTACTCTGGAAGTTTCCGGTTCTCTTTATGGTGGTGAGCCACGCTTGCTTAATCTGTTTGGTGTTCCAATGGACGCCGCCTTTTCGCCCAACATGCTCTATGTTCGTAATGAAGATAAACCTGGCTTTATCGGATCTCTTGGAAGTTTACTTGGGAAAAGTGATGTTAATATTGCCACCTTCTTCTTGGGGCGAAATAAACAAGGTGGGTCTGCAGTTTGTTTGGTTTCAGTTGATGGTAATGTACCACAAAACATTCAAAACGAAGTTGGCGCCATCGATCAGGTCAAATTTGTCAGGGCCCTGAGTTTTTAAGTTTGAAAGCTGTTTTTAGACTGTCAAGGCAAAGAATCTATGATAGACACTGCGGGCGGGAATATCTGCCCGCAGGGTTAATTAGAGGATATTTGCGTGGCGAATGTAGTGGTAGTCGGCTCCCAATGGGGTGACGAAGGTAAGGGTAAAATTGTTGACTGGTTGTCAAACCGTGCAGACGTCATCGCACGTTTTCAAGGCGGGCATAATGCTGGGCACACACTTGTTATTGACGGAGTCGTTTATAAATTAAGCCTTTTGCCGTCAGGCGTCGTTCGTGGCGGTAAATTATCTGTTGTGGGGAATGGTGTTGTTATTGATCCGTGGGCGCTCTTATTGGAAATGGAGCGTATCAAGGCGCAAGGCGTAAAAATATCACCTGACAATTTAGTCATCTCAGAGACCGCGACTTTAATCCTACCCATACATGGTGAGTTGGACGCGATCCGCGAGAACCGTGCAGATGGTGTTAAAATCGGAACGACTAAACGCGGGATTGGCCCCGCCTATGAAGATAAAGTTGCTAGGCGCGCAATCCGGGTTTGTGATTTAGCAGATACAGATGGTCTGCCTGCTCGCGTCGAGAATATGCTCCACCACCATAATGCACTTCGCAAAGGCCTTGGTCATCCGTCTGTAGATGCGGATGAGCTTACGGCAAAGTTGCTTGAAATTGCACCGCAAATTTTACCTTTTGCCGGACCTGTCTGGCACGAACTTGATAAAGCATCTCGCGCCGATAAACGGATATTATTTGAAGGTGCTCAAGGTGCAATGCTCGATATTGACCATGGCACTTACCCTTTTGTTACTTCGTCCAATACGATCGCAGGGCAAGCCGCTGGTGGTACGGGAATGGGGCCACGGGCACTTAATTATATTTTGGGTATTACCAAAGCATACACAACCCGCGTCGGGGAAGGGCCTTTCCCGACCGAATTGTTTGACGACGTTGGGCAAGGTCTTGGTGAACGTGGACATGAATTTGGCACGGTAACAGGTCGTCCGCGCCGTTGCGGATGGTTTGATGCCGTTATGGTAAGACAAGCGGTAATTACAGGCGGTATTGACGGGATTGCCTTGACCAAATTGGATGTACTTGACGGAATGAAAGAACTGAAAATTTGCATAGGCTACAAGCTAGGTGATAAGCGTCTTCGGCGTTTTCCAGCAGGTGCAACAAATCAGGCTGAAGTGGAGCCAATTTACGAGACGATGGAAGGGTGGCCAGATACAACGGCAGGGGCCCGAACAACGGCAGAGCTCCCAGCTCAAGCCATCAAATATATTCGCAGGTTGGAAGAGCTAATCGGCGTACCTGCTTCTATGATTTCGACCTCACCAGAGCGTGAAGATGTAATTTTGATGAGAGATCCATTTAAAGCTTAAGTTTGTAGGAGGCTTTTATCATCAAGTTGATCGACAATGTGATTCCTTTACAGGGCCAAGAAGAAGTAAAGACACTGCTATTTGGCCCTAGTTTTGGTTGGTTTTACCATGCCAATACCAATGATGTTTCTTTGCAAACCCAGATGAATGATATGCCGCAGTTTTGTCACGGCTTCATCCGAGATGATAAAAGTAATTCGTCCTTTAGTATGATCCCGCTAGGGATTTTAAAAGGGTTTGGAATCGGTATGGATCAAATTATTCGGGCTAAGGCAAATTTGATGTCACGGGAGCCAGAATGGCGTTTGGGGCCAAAACATACTGATAATGAACAACCGCACATCGTCTTTATTTATTATGTAAATGATTCAGATGGCGATACGCATATTTGGCGCAAAGATGGCTCAGTTTGCAAGGTTAGTCCTAAACAAGGCCGAGGTGTTTTCTTTGATGGGCAGCTCCTACATGCTCCGTCCACGCCAATAACGCACCGTAATCGTGTCGTTATAAATTTCAACTTGAAACCAGGTGCGATAAATTTTGAGGCATAATACATGGTGCTTCGAACATGTGGTGCTCAAATTAATTCCTTGCAATTGCGTACGTGGTAAATACAAGTAATGATGGATTTTTGTTGATTGTTTGGGGGAGTAAAAACATGATACGTATTTACAGCATTTTACGTACTTGGGTATTATTGTTTGCAGTTTGTATGGGTAGTTTAAGCTATGCCCAGTCAGCGCGCGAATATTTGTCTGTTGATAAAGCGCCGTCATGGGTTGTATTTCAAGCTGTTCCAGAGGCTAAGTTTGACCTAGGGAATGAAAATACTAAAATTTATAAACTCGTTGACTGGCAAATTAAAGTTGATGTGAAAACGCGAGCTAGATATAAGCATTATGCGACGGCGTTATTATCAGCAGAAGCGGTGCAAGATAATTCGTCAATTGAAATTACTTTTGATCCTAGTTTCCAATCTGTTGTTCTTCACCACTTAACCATCATTCGTGATGGGAAACGTTTTAACCGCTTGGATTTAAAAGGCTTTAAACTATTTAGTGTTGAGACGGATGAAGACCGCCTTATTTATAATGGCAGTAAACGCGCATCCTTAATTATTCCAGATGTTCGAGTTGGTGATACCATTGATTACGCGTACACGATTTTGGGTGCAAACCCTGCCTTTGGTTCAAATTTTTCTTATTATGCGCAGTTGGAATATTCTGCCCCCGTACAAAAAATTCATGAACGGGTTTTAGTAGACAGGGGAATCGCTACTTATACAAAGGCATATGCTAATGCACCAAAACCAGTGATTGGCCGTATTGGAAACTATACGAGTTATATATGGGAAATCGATAATTCGCCCCAGAAGGACGCGGATGATAACCAGCCAAATTGGTATTATGGGTATCAGGGATATCGGTTTAGTAGCTATGAAAACTGGGACGCTGTTGGCCAGTATTTTAATCAGTATTATATGACGCCGCGCACGCTACCCAGAGAGTTACGCCCCGTTGTTGCAAATATCCAAAAGAAATATTTGAGCAAAGAGAGAAGAGCACGGGCCGCCCTGGCTTATGTACAAAAAGAAATTCGGTATCTGGGAATAGAAATTGGGTCTGGGGGGTATATTCCTCGGCCACCAAAACTTGTCCTAAAAAGGAGGTTTGGTGATTGTAAAGATATGACTTTGTTGCTTTTAACGTTGCTAAAAGAACTCGATATTGAGGCGCATGCCATACTTGTGAATTCGGATACGCGCGGCGGGGTGACGAATGAACTCGCTCGCGCAACAGCATTTGATCATGTGCTTGTCCGTGCAAACCTAGAGGGAACGTATTACTATTTGGATGCAACTCGTGGTGAGCAACTCGGAAATATCCAACACTTTGAACAAGGTTGGTATGAGAAAGGCGTGATTATTGCCAGCGACAGTCCGGGATTAGTGGCGGTCAATATAGAAGGCCCGCAATGGTGGAAAGTAATTGAAGATCGATATGATTTGGTATCTGATCCTGATAAGGTACTTTTAAAGACCACATCAAGCTATTATGGCTTTCAATCAGATTCAATGCTGTCTTGGTATAAACGAGAAGGCAGGGAAGGCGTTGCAAAATCCTTTTTGGAATATTTTCAAAACACCTATCCAACGATCGAGCAAACAAAACCTTTTGAAGTTGAAATTTTTGACGATGAAGCCATCATACATTTCACTGGTTATTATGAAATTCAGGATGCGTGGGAAGAGAATACAGAAAGTAAGGTGAAATATTTCTCTGCATATGCTTCCGATCTAGATGCCGATTTTCCAGAGTTTGTCGGAGCAAAGCGAACAACGCCCTATACGTTCACTCACCCGATTAGAACAAAACAAGTGCTATCTTTTCAGTTGGATGATAGCTGGGTTTTAGAAGATGAAAGCGAGATTGTTAAAAATAGCGCATTTGATTTTGCAAAAGTTTCAGTTTTTAAGGGTGATGTATATTCACAGACATATACCTATCGGACAAAGTCTGATCATATTATGCCGTCAGAATACGATTCTATTATGGGTGAGATCAAGAAAATTGATAATGATTTAGGCGTAGAGCTACAATACGGCACCGATATTTTTAGTAAGATGTCTGAATCTGACTATGAGAAAATTATGTATGCCATGATCGGCATTGCTTTTATTATTGCCTTTGTAATTGTTATTATAAATAGAAATAAAGATGTAGAGCTTAGGTGGCAGCTCGTTTTTTACCCTGTTAGCATGAAAAAGTTCTTGCTATTATCCTTCATATCTTTGGGTATTTACCAATACTATTGGATTTACAAAAACTGGTTGTGGTTGAAAACGGTGCAGGAGGAAGACGTTTCACCGTTTTGGCGAACGATCTTTGCGCAGATTATGAATTTTTCTTTGTTTGGCTATATCGCCAATCATGACAGAGAAGGATATAGGTGGTTTTTGATCGCATCGATACCCATTGCGATTTTGTTCTTTTTAGCAAATGTTTTAGATCGTGCTGTTAACAGGATTGAAACTCTCCCTGATTGGCTAACAATATTATCATTATTAACGGTGTTGGTTCTTGCTCCTGTGGCAATGCAGGTTAACAAGATGAATGACGACCGTAGTGAATTAATCGCTGAAAACTCTAGATTTACGTGGCACACATATGGATTTATCGCTCTGTTTACACCAATATTCTTGTTGGTAATGGCTGGAATGCTAATCATAATTTTTGAAATGTTTTGACACCAATTGGATCTGAGCTTGTTGATGATGGGGCTTGAT
>JAJRSG010000037.1 GCA_024278915.1 Alphaproteobacteria bacterium | reverse complement strand
TTGTTGCGATGCTTTCTTATGCTCGTGTGGTTTTAATTTGAAGAGGAACGATAGAATGACAAAAAAACTTACCAAAGCGCAAAAACGTAAATTGATCCGTGATCTTGTTGCGGATGCGACGAAGCAAGCTGTGGCGAACACCCAAGCTAGAGAACGGGCGATTGCTGAGAAAAATGAGAAAATTTACGCGGCAAAATTAATTGCAAAAATAGCCAAGGACTATGGCTTTAAAAGCCCACCTGCTGAAGTGAAACAAAATGCAATTGATAAAGTGAAAAAAGCAGCTGCGGATGTGCAAGAAAAAGCCAAAGTACAAATGGCGAAAAACCTTAAAGCTCGTGCAAGCGCTGAAGAAAAATTATTCGCGGCTCTTGATATCTAAGCGGCTTACTTTGTAGCACGACTAACCTGCTTTGCCCCTTGAACGTATTCAGGGTGAGTGTTTTTGGCTGAGACTGCGTCAGCGCCGAGAGAAGGTATTGTTCCTTCCCGTGCCAGACAGTGTTGCCGTATGGGCATTAACGCGAGCAAAATAAATGGTGATCCCGGGTGGACTTGAACCACCGGCCTCAAGATTAGGAATCTGATTTGAGGTGTTTTGTGGAGAAACGATAAAAATATATCTAATAATTATACTGGAATAGCAACCACGGATGCAGTTGATAGTATTGTAAGTGAAGCGTGAAAAATGAGGCTCGTCCTTATTATCGGTCACCAATATTTGGCGCAGATACGTTGGCGTACCAGTTCAATATATCTATGCTCCAACATTCTTTTTTGTTGAAATTGACAGAGGCACAATGCCGATAGTTATGCGCGATATAAAGCAAACTTCGTTCTTGCGAAAAATGCAGAGTTACGAAGATAGTTGGAATAATAAATTACCAATTTGAAATGAGTGGTTTTCTCGTGTTGTTTCAAGTGGTCTAAACTTAGATAACCAATTGAATAAACAGTGTTTTTCTTATCTCTCGTTTCCCTGAGTGAGTTGTGAGTTTATGCCGCCGTGCTTACTATTTGCTTACTGGCGGCGGATAACAAACAAGAGGAATAGCCATGAGAATCACAAAACGTATAGTAGATTCACAACAGCTTTCAGACAAGGTTTCATATATTTGGGATAAAGAATTATCCGGGTTCGGTGTTAAAGTACTGCCATCAGGCCGTAAGACATATTTGGTACAATATAGAACTTGCGGAAAAACCAAACGAACGAGACGCGTGACGATTGGCGCCCATGGTTCGATAAGTTGTGAACAGGCAAGAGGTGCCGCCAAAAAGGTGTTGGGCAATGTAGCACTTGGTATTGACCCTTTAGCTGAAAGGGACATTGAAAAAAAAGCAATGAGTGTAGCTGAAATCCTACAAATGTTTTTTGTAGAGCACGTTACACCTAAATTGGCACCTCGTACAATATCTGCTTATGATACGATTATACAAAAAACATTGTCTATGACTTTTAAAAACCTACCAATCAGAGATGTTACACGTCAGGATGTGGCACGTTTGCATCATGCGATGAGGGAAACACCATATTCAGCAAATAAAACCCTAGCAATGCTATCTAAGTTTTTTAATTGGAGTGAAAAATTTGGGTATCGCAAAGATCACACTAACCCTTGTAGGCATGTTGAGAAATATAAAGAGAAGGCGCGGCAAAGATTTCTTTCACCGGCGGAACAAGAGCGGTTGTGGAAGGCTTTAGACGATGCTGAGGAGGGTAAACTAGCTACGATATACGCTGTCAACGCTTTGCGTGTAATAAGTCTCACGGGTGCGAGGTTGCGAGAAATTTTACATCTTAAATGGAGCTATATTGATTTGGACCGTGGTGTACTTAATCTTCCAAATTCAAAAACTGGGGCCAAAACAATATACTTAAACGAAGCTGCAATTGGTATATTTAGAAAATTGCCACATCATTTGGACAATGAATATGCGTTTTGTGGATTCAAGCGTGGTGAGCCAATTCAAGAACTTCAAAAAGCATGGCAGCGGATCAGAGCATCAGCAGGTTTAGATGATGTTCGAATTCACGATTTACGCCACACCTTTGCTAGTGTGGCCGTCATGAATGGAATGTCTCTACCTATGATTGGTGCCTTATTAGGCCATTCACAGCCTCGGACAACGGCTCGATATGCACATATTGCGGCAGATCCTTTGAGAGAGGCCGCAGAACTTGTTGGCAAGAAACTTCTGCCATCATAAATACGTTAGATGAATTATATATTTATTATGTAGCACAAGTTTTGTTGTACAATTTGTTAAAATAAGGCCGTCTAAAGAGTGGTACTTAAAGCATTAGTCTTTGTCAGCAGCGTTATCTTCCCAATTATGACACATTCGAGAGTGCTTTTTAAGTAAGCTGCTAGTGTCAATCATAAATTTTCCAAGCCATATTTTTACAAAATGATTTAAAATCACAAAGCTGGCTGGCGATAATTTATCCCAGAGTATAGTATCAATTTTGTGCCATCGAGGGTTTTTAACACTGGTATCTACTGAACTCAATTCTATTCTTTTAGAAATATTTGCGGAGATGGGTATAATAACCGTATATTTTGTTTTTTCTTTTACAGTGTATGACGTCACTGGCAATGGAGCATTTTTTTGAATGCAAATGTCCTTTAAATAACCAAAATCTACACCAGTTTCCGATTTTGCTCTTTGAGCAAGTGAAGAGAGTATTGAATCCTCAAATTTTTCATCTAGAGCCGGGCGAACCATCCCACCTGGCAAAGATAGCATATTACTAAATTCATAGCCTTTTTTTACTTGTTTTTGTATTAAAGTGACTGATTGGCCGCATCTCAAAACAAGTACTACACCCACTTTACAACTTGTTTTAGGAATTGCCCAAAAGCCATCCGATGAAACGTAAGGCTTAATGTTTTCGTATCGCATAAAAAAATATTATTCTGATACAGGTATTGGGAAGAAATCAGCCTTTGTTTTATCCAGAATTTCCGCTTGTTTTCTGAGATCAATATCAATTACCCAAAGATCTCCTGTTTTACTTTCTTTTGAAATTATGCCAACATCGCTATCAACTAATTCGCTACTAGGCCTGCCCATAAAGTACAACTCAGAGGGTGGCAGTGATTTTCGCCGCACGGAGCTTCTGCTGAGGTTTGATTCTCCGGAAGCATTTGTAACTAGAACGTTAGTTCTAGCTGAAAGCGATAAATCACGGCACGCATCAAGCAAAATCTTACTGAAATTATATGCCGGTATCATTACCATGAAAATACGTTCATTTTCTTCTTTATTATCGGCGTCATTATTAAATCTAACAATGTTAGAAAACTGATTGATATCCAAGGCATCCGAGCATATTAATACACTGATTAACCCCAAGGGATGTCTGTACAACCTAAATCCGTGGGCTTCAGGCACTCGTGCCCGCTCTCCAGCTCTCCTAGCTGGGGCTCTCTGAGGTACTCCCCAATAGTCGGACAGTTTTTGGTGTGGTTTAAGCTACACTTTGTTCTGACCAGTCATGGTTGTTTTGGTTTCTGTTTTTCCAGTAAGCCACATATGGCGTTTGACCGCAATGGACTTTATGGGGTCTTTGAGTGTTGTAGAACTTTATCCACTTACCAATCCCAGCTTTAGCTTCTCGCCCGCCGCTCCAAGCGTGTAAATATACACATTCATATTTGAGTGATCGCCATAGCCGTTCGATAAAGATATTGTCGAGGAACCGGCCTTTGCCGTCCATAGATATTTTGATGCCAGCAGCCTTGAGCGTATCGATCCATTGCCATGATGTGAACTGGCTGCCTTGGTCGGTGTTAAATATTTTGGGCCGACCAAAGCGGGCAATGGCTTCGCTCAAAGCTTCGATACAGAACTCTGCATCCATGGTATTTGACAGTCGCCACGATAGAACTTTACGCGTCGCCCAATCCATAATTGCTACCAGATATAGGAACCCTTTGTGCATCGGAATATAGGTAATATCAGCGCACCAAACATGGTTGGCCTGCGTAATATTTAGGCGTCGTAACAGATATGGATATATCTTATGGCCTTTGGAAGGTTTGCTCGTATTGGGTTTTTGATAGATGGGCATCAAGCCCATCAGCCGCATCAAACGGCGAATGCGCTTGATGTTGACCTTGTGACTACGGGCGCGTAAATGCCATGTCATCTGCTGCACACCGTAAAACGGGGTCTCAAGAAACTGCTTGTCGATAAGCTTCATAAGTTCGAGATTATACGCACTCTCGCCCTTGCGAGCATAATACACAGACGAGCGTGATAGGGACAGAACCTTGCATTGCTTGCTTACCGACAGTGCGCGGTCTGACTTGTCAATCATAGCCCGCCTCATGTCTTGTCCCAGGGCGCAAGCTTTTTTGATAGGAAGTCCCGCTCCACTGTCAACTCGCCAATCTTGGCGTGAAGGTCTCTGATTTTATCGGGATCAGTAACTGGTACGCTCGGCTTGCCCCGCGTAAAGACATCAGGGGCGCCATCCAACAGTGCTTTCTTCCATTGATGGATTTGGGTTGGATGCACGCCGTATCGGCTTGCCAGCTCCGATACCGTCTGCTCGCCCTTAATTGCTTCAAGCGCAACACGGGCTTTGAAAGCAGGCTTATGGTTTTTACGTTTCGACATTCTGATCTCCTCTATAGTCGAAGACCAATCAAATCAAAAATAGTAGCTTAAGTCACTGTCCGATTATTGGGGAGTACCTCACTCTTTTTATGAACCATCGGTCCTGAACCTAATTCAGTATTTGCAAACTCTTTCCGTTCGCTTTCAAAAGGGTGCGTTCTGACACGACGTATTTCCCACCCTTTTTCTAACCCCCCGCCTGGAGACACCACCCCTATATTATATCTGCTAAGTGTACAGTGAGCCGAGCCATAGAAAATAAACGGCATTTTACTATTCTCGATACCTGCTAATGATCTATCCCTTATTCTACTGGCGACAAGAGTAAATTTCTTATCAATCTCAGCTTCAGTTTTTATGGAGAAAACATCACAATCATCTTTACACTCTATTTCTTCTACGCACACTGGAGGGAGTGCAAATTCACAAAATGACACAAAATCTGGTTTCTCCTTCAAGGCATCTGTAAGTTGCTCTACTCTCTTATTTTCAATTTCTTGCGAGGCTACTTTCGAAACTGGTATGAGGATACCTCCATCATCAGACAACATTTTGGCTGTTAATAGTGCCGCTCTGCCTGATAAAATCTCGTCCTCGCGCAATAATTTTGATTGAATTGATACAATGCGAAAACTTGTAGAGTCGCCCTTATTGGTTTCCAGATAACTGTCAGGAGAATGATCAACGAGTTCTTTATCAAAAAGAAAATGTGTGTTTTCCAACAATCGAGTAATCACACCTTTCCTTAACTCATTATTACGCCAGTATTCACGCGAACCAACAGGATCAAACGATTCTGGTATGGAACCCGTACCCGCAGAAACCCCAAATACCGATTCTACGGTATCCCTCATATCACTCGACATTGTTTATTGTCTTTCCCCAGAAAAATTGATTATTGAATCAAGCTTACAGTCTCGATGCTATAGCTGTCATAGCTATGGCCCCTAAAGCATTTGCGGGACTATGCTTCCATTCCGCCATACCATCTAATGAACTAAACTTACCAGAAGTCCAAAATGGAGACTGTGCAACACCATATATTTTAGTTACCTTGTTACAATATTGAACAGCATACACTCCCTTTGTGAACCGTGTCTTGAATGCATGCAAACTTGTGCATCCAACGTTAGGTGCATCCATTGTCAAACCAGTATTAAGGTATGCAAAATACCCATCAAACAAGTTTTTATAAGCCGATGCCCGCAGGCTGGTGCAATCACTTACAATAAATTCATTATTACTGATCTCATCATGCATCACACGTAGGCTGCTCTCTTCACTACTAACCGTTAAGTTGGATATTGTTTCTTCAGTAACAACTTGTATAGTCTTAGCAGGCTTATCGGCCATGTCCGCTAAAACTACTGTATATGCGCCAATCATTGATTCAATAATTGACTCAGAAAACCCTTCAAACTCTTCAGCAAAGTCCAAAAACTTATCAGTGGTTTTATCGCAAATTTTGGTGCCCTCAAATTCGATGCATGCTGTACGAATCCATATTTTAGAAAAAAGCTTCAAGTTACTAGTTTTTGGCACCCAACAGAGGCCTGTATTCAATTCACAATCAGCTTCATCTATGTGTTCGTCAATTAGACCTCGTTTGTCTACGCAGACGGTTACGCTAGCTCTGACAATGTTACGACAGCCGTCCTTTGATACCATTATTTCCGGGAAATCAATTACAGCACCAAGTTTGCGAACTATACGAAAACCAGCTAGTTTTTTATTTTTTTGGTCAACATCCCAACCGTTCTTTTTGAAAAAAATGTTGAGAGGCTTTTCGAATTTCTTTCGGTGTTTCTCAAGCGTTTTAATCGCACGGTCTAATTGCCCGAAATTGAATACAAAACGATTACCATTGGCTGCCGCCGACACAGCCCTACCATAACGTAATATAGGTGAGTAAATACTAGCCGATGCTAGCAACTCAGGATCACTAACGGGATCATCCGTAGAGATTAATACTTTACCGTCATCATCCATACGTTGCTCCAGCGTGATAGCTCTTGAGTTTTGCTCTTACTGTATCATTCACGCCAAACCGCCCCAATACAACCCCTAGGATGCAGTATGTAATCATTGCCCAGAGTAAATACAAGGAGAATCTCCCTGCTTCAATTCGCTTATTTGTCTCATTTTTAGGTAAATCTCAGGTAAATATTGTGATTTTCTCATTAATAAATCAAATAACATGGTAAATCTCCACTGATTCTAGCATAGAATTCCCTTATATTTGCCATAAAAAACCATGGTTGTGAAGTCTACTACGCGCTTTCATGTGGTTTTCTATAGTAATGATAACCACTAGGCCTAGTACTAAGCTACATCTTTAATTGGTTTTATCGGGCGACTTTCTAGAGATTAAACGTGCTAGCGTATACGATTTTACAAAATCAACGGCAGGTGCGGGTTGATCCAATTTGCTATTCTTAGAGCTCTTCATGATAAATGCGAAAATAACAACGGAGCCTTTACCTTTGCTCTGAGTAAAAAAAGTCTCAATACACTCAACAGCTAATTCCTGAAGAGGCCCAAATGGTGCATTTACCTCCTTGTGAGGTATGCTCATTATAACTCAGAACTAAAATGTGGCACATCCACTTTGTAGGCGTCCCTTTTATGGTGCTCCTGCACGGCCGGCTTTTCAAATATGAATGCTTGTGATAGGCTTTCCTAATGGCAAATAAGGTTTTGATTTCTCATACTAATGCGCTTGGCGGTTTCGACATCCTTGAAAGTCAGGTTCATGACTTCGAGTATGCGGCGCATAGACATTCAGAGGTGGTAATTGCGGCTTATGTGGCTGGTGGCAAGATAGCTACCTGTGGGAAGCACCAGTTTTCTGTTAACGCGGGTGACGTTTTGATTATAGGGCCGGAGACGCTTCATAAGGCGACTACTCATGAAGGTCGTGGGTGGCGCTACCAGTCTGTCTATCTGAAGCCTGAACAAATATCTGCCAGCACGGGTCTTTCTCTTTGTGAGGTCGAAAGGCGTGTGGATGGTCACCGTTTATTCCGCCGGGCCACTGATTTGAGCGTTAAGTTCAGGCAAGCTTTGGAAGACGTGGAGCATCAGCCGCTTGCCCTTGCGGAAATTTTAACAGATTTGCTAGCAAACTCAAAAGTCGTCCAAGTCAAATCTGTTAGTATATCCGCTGCCATCAAGAGCGTTCACGATCAACTCATGGACGATCCCGCATCAAAGACAACGCTAATCGAATTGGCAGAGTTTGCAAGTTTATCACCTGAGTATCTGTCCCGGCAGTTTAAAGCGGCCTACGGGCTGTCACCTTTCCAATTTCTGACATCTGCGCGTACGCGGTTAGCAAAAGATCGGATCACTTCAGGAAGTTCTCTAAGCGAGGCCGCATACGAAGTAGGGTTCGCTGACCAAAGTCACTTGAGCCGATGGTTCAAGCGTATCTATGGAGTATCGCCAGGGGTTTTTGCAAAAAGTCAAATGCGTTCAAGACTGACTGGGATCCAACAGTAGTATTCCTTCGAAAGATGCAAAGTTTGTGAAGGGAAAATAATGTCGGATCGTCCGTTGAAGCAAAAGACTATCGGTATCCTTGGCGGCTGCTCCAACATTGCAACGGGAGAATATTATCGATTTCTCAATGAGTCTGTAAACGAACGCCTTGGTGGGTGGGACATAGCAGAGACTCTGGTCGCTGGGATGAACTTTGGTAACATTGAAGCCTTCGTACGACAGGACGAATGGGTTGGGCTGGAAACCTATATGCGCACCAAAATCGATAGTTTGGTCGCTGGCGGGGCCGATGTGGTGCTTTGCGTCTCAAATACGCTTCATAAGTCACTTGAAAGCTTGATGAGCGATGTTACGCTCCCGTTGATCCATATAGCAGACCCGACCGGGCAGGCTGTGAATGCTGCAGGCCATAAAAAGGTTGCGCTGTTTGGTACCCGCCCTGTGATGCAGATGGACTACCTCAAGGATCGCTATCGCGATCGTTTCAATATCGAAGTAATCACCCCTACTGATGTAGAGCAGAAAGACATTGACCAGATCATCTTTGACGAGCTGGTGAAAGGAGTGCTGACGGAAAAGTCCAAAGCGCGGTACATCGAAATCGCAGAACGAATACGCAAGGAGGATAGAGCGGAAGGCCTTATTCTTGGGTGTACTGAAATTTTCTTACTTATCGATCAACCTGATATGCCGAGCTTCCCCATGTTCAACACCGCAAAGCTACATTGTGATGCCGCTGTCAACTTTGCACTGGGCAAAAAATGATGTTCGAATCTTTGATGGCGCTTACCATATTTGCATTTGTGTCAACGGCATCTCCGGGTGGGGCTACATCTCTGGCAACAGCGTCAGGAGCACAGTTTGGCTTCATGCGGAGCCTGCCACTCATCACAGGAATTGCTTTCACCCTCGCTCTCCTTGTTGCAGTCTCAGGCACGGGTTTGTCAGCTGCCATTCTGGCTGTACCGTCTTTAGAGTTTGGTATGAAAGCAGTAGGTTCCGCCTACTTGCTCTGGTTAGCAATTATCATTCTCAAGACCGGCACCCCCGATAGATCCGGCAAGATGCACATAAAACCTATTGGTTTTTTTGGGGGAGGAGCTCTTCTTGTTGTTAACCCAAAAGCATGGGCCATGGCGGTGGGAGTCGCGGGTTCGTTGTCAAGTATTTCCGATAATCCTTACGCAGTTGCAGGAATTTTTGCAGCAGTCTTCGCGATTGCTGCCATCTTGTCCTTGTCAATTTGGGCAATGACTGGTTCATATCTTGCGCGGGTTCTCAACACAGACTGGCAATGGCACCTGTTCAATTCTATCATGGCCGTTCTACTTGTTCTATCGATAGCGTCTTTTTGGTTTTAGTTTGCATCTAGCAACAGCGGTCGTTGCAGATAATATCGTGATTGCGGATTGCGTTAATCATGGTAAATTTATGCATCAGGTCTATGGGCGTCTCGCGGCAAGCCGCGCCGGGCTCGCGTGAATGAAGCCTGCGCTTTGCAAGAGCTTCGCTTGTCTCCACCCTCCGGGCTTTGATCCTTCCCTCACTTCGTTCGGCTGACGCCTGCGCGGCTTCGCCTTGCTCGAAGCGCCGCTGCGCGTCGGCATTTCATTTTAAGTTTCCCTCCTCGTGGGGCGGGAGTGGGCGGACGGCCAGTCTGGCAGCGGGCGGTGACGCTGCAAGGGCTTTGGTGTAAAATCGTCTAAGTTCATCAAAGCCGTCCTACCAAAACCCTTGCACCATCCCCTAATGCCCACTGCCTGATGGCCTCCTTGCCGCCCACCCCCGCCCCCCTGCGGGGGGAATTGTTTTGCGTCTGATTGGCAGATGCACTTGGCGCGGCATTGGAGACAAAACCGATGGCCTTAACTGCTTTGCAACCCCCCGAATCCGACCTTACGTCAGTGGCTTTACTGCCCGCACCCAAACCCAAAAAGATTAGACGTAAGAAACGCACCGACCTTTATCAAGATGTTACGGACACCGTAATCCGTGAACTGGAAGCAGGCCGTGCGCCTTGGGCACAGCCTTGGGGCAGGCCTGATATTGCTACGCCTTTGGGCTTGCCAAGTAACGGACATACAAAACGAAATTATTCGGGCATAAATATCTTGCTTCTTTGGGGCGCGGCCATTGAAACGCGGCGCACAACACAAGTCTGGCTTACCTATAAGCAAGCCTTAGCCCTTGGCGGCAATGTCAGAAAAGGTGAGAGCGGCACGAGTGTTTGTTATGCTGATACATTTATCCCTAAAACGGAAGCGGTGCGCGCCCAAGCGGACGGAACCGACCCGCAGAAAATCGGGTTTCTGAAACGCTATACGGTATTTAATGCAGACCAATGCGAGGACTTGCCGTCAGAATTATATGAGGGCGCTGTCCCATTGCCCGAATGCGAAACCATCCCCATTGCTGAAAAACTGATAAAAGCCACTGGCGCAGATTTTCGGATTGGCGGGGATAGGGCTTTTTACGTCCCGTCAAAAGACTTTATCCAAGTGCCGCCGCAACCTGCTTTTTTTGAGCAAATCAATTATTACCGTACTTGTTTTCACGAACTTGGACACTGGACAGGCCACAAATCTAGACTTGAGCGGGTTATGAAAGGCGCGAAAGGTTCTATTCCCTACGCCAAAGAAGAACTTGTCGCGGAAATGACAAGTGCATTTGTTTGCGCCGCGCTTTTGATTGTCCCAACCGTGCGCCATACCGACTATCTTGGTTCATGGCTTCGAGTGCTTAAAGACGATAAACGGGCGATATTTCGCGCCGCGTCTCTCGCTTCAAAAGCGGCTGACTTCATACTCGCATGCCACATATCAGACTCAGACCCCGACCAAGGAAACGCCAAAACGTTGGAAATTGCGGCATGACCCGCTACGCGGTTCAGTGCATGGTGACAACATACGATATGAAAATCGTCATGGTTGAAGCGAGCAGTATTGAAAATGCTTGTGTCAAAGGATTAGCCAAAGCCCAAAGCGCGGAGGGCGAATGGGAAAACCTTGAGACTTACGGCAATGTCTTTGTTGACGGTATCGTCAAAGACCCAAGCACCGACCCGCTCGCAGACCTTTGCGACAGTCAACTTGATATACCCGTGCGTTATTCAGAAGACGGAATTGGGCGAGACTGGTCGTGACCCGTCTCGTAAAAATACGCCAGTGTGAAGATACGGAAGTCGGAGCGCAAACCCTGATAGACGGTGTGCGCCCAGTCACCCTTGGCGAGAAACTTACCGCCCGAACTACCCACCCTATGACCCCGAAACGCAACCCTTACGCGGTTCAGAAACCTTGTGACCTTGGCCTTTTTGATGAAGTCGGCCTTGCGCAAATCGACCTTTTAGACTTCATCGCTAACTCAAATGGAGACTAAAATGAAACTCAAAGAAATCCCAATCGGGCAATTAAAAATATCACGCTCAAATATGCGGCATGGCGGTAAAGCTCCCGATGTATCTGACATATTGCCGAGCATTCGAGAAAATGGCGTTCAGCAAAGTATGCTTGTACGCAAAGAGGGTAAAGGCTACGGCGTTGTTGCAGGGCGCAGACGATTATTCGCGCTTCGCATTGTTGCCAAGGAAACAGGAAAAAATCTGAAAGCCCCATGCGGTATTTTGGAAGATGGTGATAATTCGGTGGCAATAGAAGCGTCGATTATCGAAAATATCGCCCGACTACCCGCAACAGAAATGGAGCAATATGAAGCCTTTGGCCGCCTAAGAAAGTCTGGCCGTAGCGTAGAAGATATTGCCGCTTATTTCGGCGTGACGGAGATTAAGGTGAAGCGCATTTTGGCATTGTCAGAACTCTCGCCAGAAATCCGTGACCTGTACGCCAATGAGAAAATTCGCGTTTCCACCATCCGCGCTTTGACCTTGGCAACGCCAGAACAGCAAGCCGCATGGCTTGTCTTGTTTAATGACGAAGAAGAATATGTGCCGCACGGGGATGATTTAAAGGCATGGCTGACGGGCGGTAATAATATCTCGACTAAGACAGCCTTGTTTGATTTGAAGGATTATGACGGGACTATTATCACCGACCTTTTTGATGAGGATAGTTATTTCCGTGACCCTGATACTTTTTGGGAATCCCAAAACAAAGCTATTGCCACAGCCGTTAAAGAACTACGCGGCCAAGGATGGAGCGAAGTTATTGTTATGGACAGGGGCGAGAGTTTCCATGCTTGGCAATATAGCAAACGGCCACAGGAAGCGGGCGGAAAAGTGTTTATAGAAACGTCTTACAACGGCCAAGTTGAAGCCCATCTTGGATATTTAACCGCAAGCGATGCCAAGAAAATTGACGCTATTCTTGGCGTGGGTACAGATAACAAAGCTAAGGCCAAGACCTCAAGACCAGAAATGTCTGGCCCGCTCAATAGCTATATTGGCTTGCACCGCCATGCGGCGGCGCGGGCGGCCTTGCTCGATAATCCAAATATTGCTCTGCGATTAACTGTGGCGCACATGCTTGCCGAGTCAAATCTCTGGCAAGTCAAAGCCCATTATACGGGCGCGATTAAAGACGCAACTCGCGCCAGTCTCGAAGAAAGTGTTTCCCATAATCGGTTCGTAGAAGAACGCGAAAGCGTTCGGCAATTGCTTGGTATCTTGTGGGAGGACGCAAAGCTAACGGACGCGAGTTCTTCTTATTCATGCGCGGCCATGTTTATCAAACTATTGGGTTTTACCGATGAAGAAGTCATGCGGATTATGACATGCGTCATGGCAGAAAGCTTATCAGACCGTTCTTTGCTTGTTGCCGCTATCGGCCAAGTCACGGAAATTGATATGAAACCACTGTGGAAACCCGATGAAGCTTTCTTTGAAATCTTGCGCGATAAGCGGGTTATCAACGAAATGGTTGCTGATATTGCAGGGGAGTCGGTGGCTGATTCCGTGCTTACTGATACGGGCAAACTACAAAAGAATATCATCACCAACCGCATTGCAGGTCACGGCGTACCCGAGCCTGACCCTGACTGGCGGCCAAGATGGATGGGCTTTCCTGCAAGTGGGTATTTGGAGGACGGGGATTGCAAACCTGCTATTGCAAGCCAAGCCGTAGAAAATATGCTCGCGGGTAAGCAATCCAAAGTCGAGGAAACGCCGCTTAAAGACGCGGCATAAATTTAAGAAAAACGCCTAGCACAGCCTGTCTCCACAGACGCTAGGCGTCGAGCCGCCGCGCCCTCAAAAGTGCGGTGGTTTTAATATGGGCTATGTTCTTTTAAGTTTTGCAATCGCTTTGTTTGCTATGTCCAAGCTGCTTTTAAGTTCCTCGGCTAAGGCTTTAAGCGCGTCTGCATCTTCGGGATCAGGTGAGGCCAATATACTATCGGTCAGGTTTTGCGTAAGCGTACTGATCTGAATGGGCGGGCATTTAGCAACTTCTTGATAGCCTGCTGAGGAAACATCGCCAATCCAATAGCTCATATTTGATGTGATTTTACCGTTTTGCATCATCATAAACGGAATGTCTTCGACGGTTATTTTCTTATCTGGCATATATATTACCCCTTAAATTCGTAATGGCAATTCACAGGCGCGTACCAATATTTTTGTGCAATTCTCCCAATACGGCGAAAAATGCCGCCAAGGTCAAGGTTTAAATTATGGGCGGCCATTGTCTCGCCTGCATAGAATGAGCGGTTTATGTTGTTACCGTTAAGTAAAAACGCGTAGATATTTTTATCTAAATTTTGGCTCATTTGCATGGCGGATTCCTATCGTTTTAACAAATCATCCGAGAAGCCGGATGTCGTCAAAACAGAGAACCGTAGGACTCTGTGCGCGGTTTTTGGGCTTCTTGCAAGCAAGAGGAGCCTTGGACATTTCGCACCACCCGGCCAATTCCGAATGTGCAAATATGTACGAAGACATGCCGCAAAAGGCCGTCTACAGTTTTCAAAGGGGTTGACGATCCCCACGCCTTGATTTTGCAAGACGCACCTCTTGATTACGGTAGTTTTGAGATAAGAGCAACAGGCAGATGCAAAGCAAAAGAACCAAATAACCCGCTCGGCTGATAACCAAGCAAGTTAGTTTTAATGCAGATAAGCCAAGTCTTTTGAATTCCAAAGTATGGCAAATACATTGGCTTTGCAGCGGACGTTTCGCTCAAGATTGGCGCACAGTTTAGAAACGATAATATTGGGATGAAGTAAGGGAATAGAACACAGAGCTTTGCCCAATGCTTTATGGGTTCTGTTCCGCGCCCCGCCAACTTCGTGTTGGGTCTCACCAAAGACATGGTAATCAGGGGATTGGCTCTTCGGCATTTTGAATTCATTGTGGAGTTTTAATCCGCTCATTGATGCCCATACATACGCAATATCGGATACCTGCATAGTTACCATTGTCAATGTGAGCCACATATCCGAGCCCTTTTACCATTTATGTTTTACGTCGGAACTCCATATATTGAACGGCAAAATTCCATTCCCCTACCTTCTCACCCTAATATGAGCAGCCAGCCCAAAGCCGATCAACCCTACTAAGCCACTATTTTCCTAGCCGCTGCGCGTCTTATCGCGAAACAAAATAGTAGCTTCTCCGGGTACACGCTAACGCGTGCCCACATTATGTTTGATTTTTGAAGGTATGACAGGCAGTGGTCTGCCCGCTTCATATCGGGCGTCAGCAAGGGGAATGGCTTCTTGCGACACTATATGGAGACTAAAACAATGGCAAAAGCACTTGGATATGTAACGCAAAGTGAAAACGGTAACTATGAAGGCATCCTTGCGATGGGCATCAATGAGCGGATTAAAATTATCCCCAACGAGTCCAAAACACCGAAGAGCCGCGAACCAGATTACCGCATCTTTGGCAAGACCCTCGGCGAAGTCGGCGGCGCGTGGAACAGAACGGGTAAAACATCGGGTAAAGACTATGTGTCGATTACCTTTGTTCACCCCAACATTAGCGCCTCAAAACTCTACGCTAATCTTGGACAAAATGCAGGCGGCGAAGACAATGAATTCGCAATGCTCTGGAACCCTAAAGACTAGGGTTATCTGCATTAAAACTGACCCGTTTGGCTCCCGCCGAGCGGGTTTTTCTGTTTCTATTTCACAAACTATTGATGAAGAAATCACACACTTATAAGTAGATTGTTTGCTCAATAATTGCTAAGCATAGGGTAGTGAGAAAGGATGATTCCATTGAAGACGGTTTGGAACGCATATGCAGCTTGGACATGGGAGGTTTCGCGCCGCCATCCAAAGTATATAAAACTCTATAATTCCCTAGTAGATAAGGGTTTAGAGACGGTCAAACTCGATGATGGAACGCTTAAAATAATCGCTTCTCGAAGCTATCCAGAGCTTGAAAAATGGGGCTTATCATTGCCCGCAAACCCTGCTTTTGACGCTTATAAAGCTAATGTATTTTGGCACCCAAATGTGTTCAAATCAGTGGTGAGATTTCACATTGTTGACGCAGATAATGTCGATGATAAAAGCCAATATATCAGGCTATCTGATTACCCCGCCAGTCGCACCCATTTTAAGAGCGCGGATGGTTCCTATCATATACGGCTAATGGGCGAGAATTTTTGGTTTCAAATGCAGTGTGACGACATAAATTTGACCCATGAAAATGTCCTCATCGGAGTCGAATTTAACCGCATATCCGACATGGAAAAACGCGCTAAAACAGCGTCTGAATTGTTTGGAATTTATGATAATTCTATCTCTAAAAATGAGCTTTTGCACTTGCCAAAACGGGTAGATTTGAACCAAATTTGCATGATTGCCTATGATATTAGGACGGCAGGCGGGACGTGGAAAGACGTTATGGTCGCTCTTTTTGGCAAAGAAATACTAGAAAAAACTGGTGATGAATTTGAGAAATATTGGCAGAGTAGTCGTAACGCTGATACTCGTGCCAAACGCTACATTTACGGGGATTTTCTAAAGATATTAGACAATAATTAGCGCCATATTCCGCCCTTTTACCCCTGTAAATTTTGGGGTGTTAAAACCAATCCGTGCGCTTTAACAGTTCTCAAGCCCTTCATTTTGTGTCTTGATTCGTTTTGCAGACACGCAAAATCATGCGTGATTGCTAAAAAGTGAATGGAGGTAAACATGGGAATAGATGATAAAAGTCCCTACCTAAATGAAGTGGAAGCTGCAAAGTTTCTGCGGATAACGCCCAAAACCTTACGCAATATGAGGTGGCGGGATCAAGGCCCGACTTATAGAAAACACGGTAGTCGTGTTCTCTATCACATTCGGGATTTAAGAAACTGGTCAAGCGCGAATGCGCTTGGATGCGAGCGTAGTCCGGTGCCAACAGGTGCCTGATCTCACGCTTATATGTCAGCACTTTGTGCCTGATGTTTGCAATCATCGTCTGCGCTTCGGCGTCCCGCAGTTGGTGACCAAGTTGGATAATTATAGAAGCGTAGCAGCCTTCAGCCCTGATAAAATATTTGGTTATATACGGTGGCAGCGTAATGAATACGGAACAACGCTTTGGCGGTTAGTCATTGCAAAAACCGTGCAAGATGGCCGCATACAAAAGTACGCAGGCATACTTCCCGGTGCACATATTCTAGTCAATGTCAGCGGCGTAAACGCCGCCCGACAAGCGCTCACGCGGCTTGATTATTGGGAGAAACAAGCGGGTGGCGACTTATCCAATATCCCTGAAACACGGTGGCGGCATTTTCAAAATGGTATCATTATTCGCTCTGCCCCGCGCCCCGTTAAAAGCCGTGAGATAGAGCTTCATGCAGCCTTTAGGAGGTCAATCCCATGATATGGAAAGCCCTTATGAGTATAGCTGCAATGTTGTTAATCCTCGCTAGTTCGGTTGAAATTGCCTTTCCGCCCAATCCTGTTCTGCTGTATAATCCAAGCGAAAGCGCACCCGTCGGTTGGTATAGATTACGGCCAAAAGCCCCCATTGAAAATGATATATTAGTAGCAGCCTACGCGCCTGAAACGGCGCGTCGCCTTGCCCATGAGCGGGATTATTTACCCTATGATTACCCCCTGATAAAAACCATTTGGGCAATGCCTGGGGCTTATATTTGTATTCAGAATATGTGGGTTCGCGTGCCAAACCGTCCTGATATTTACCAATTAGCGCAGGATGGTTTGGGGCGTGATATGCCGTTATTATCGGGCTGTTTTACCCTTGGGAATGATGAGTATTTTCTTATCTCTAAGGATGTGCGGGCGGGTTTCGATAGTCGTTATTTTGGCCCTGTAACGAGAGAGAATATACTCGGACGGGTGCAGTATTTAGGAAATCGTGAAAATGACGCCGCTCTGAAAAGGGCGGATAAGGAGGGGGTAAATTGATGGCGGGGTCAGGGCAAGATAAAGGGCTTGGCCCAAAATGGGCTAAGCTATTGTCTGCACATCGTTTTTTGTGGGCCAGAGCCCTTTTGGGGTGGGCCAGCGATTCCGCTATAACCCCCATAGGAGTGCAGGTTTTAGCTGGGCCACGTCCTCTACTGTCCCGCCATGTCCCTCTATGTCCCTTTATGTGTGTGTCTGCGTGTCCCTCATGAGCGGGTTTGATGATAACGGGTTTAATGTGAAACTCGGGCGTATATTCTCGCCGGGCGGGACGGGGAAGTTCGTTAGCTTTGCAGGACGTATTAGGCGTGCTGCAAATGCAAGCCGCCGTTCCTCTGGCGGCGGCGGTAATCGTAACAGCCGCCATGTTGCCGAGCAGTTTTTCTCGCGCCGTGTTATTGTCAAAGTCAATCTTGTAAAAATGGCCGGCGGCGGTGCGAAAGGGCAAGCACTTCATCTACAATATATCGAGCGTGATAGCGCGGCATTGGACGGCGGTAAGGGCTATCTGATTGACCGCGAAGATTTGTTCGTTGACGGTGATGCGTTTTATGAGCGCGGCCAATCAGATCGGCACCAGTTTAGAATTGTGGTGTCCGCGCAAGACGGCAAAGATATGAGTGACCTCATTTTATATACCCGTGATTTGGTTTCGCAGATGGAAACCGACCTTGATACGAAGCTCGATTGGGTGGCTGCTAATCATTACGATACGGCTTTCCCGCATACGCATATTGTCATTCGCGGTGTTCGCGACGACGGTACAAATTTGGTTATCCCGCGTGAGTATATTTCTTACGGCATCAGGAACAGAGCAGAAGAACTTGTGACACTTGAGCTTGGCCCCATAAACCAGATGGAAGCGGCGGTCAGTCTTGCCAAGCAAGTCACCCAAGAAAGGTTCACCCAGCTTGATCGTGACCTGCAAAGCCTTGCCGTTTCCAATGTCGTTGATTTACGCGTCTCGCCCATGGACGGGAGCGATTGGTCATGGCGGCTCAATATTGCCCGCCTCAAACATCTTAGCCGCATGGGACTGGCCGAGAAAATCAGCAAGCGGACATGGAAACTAAGCCCATCTATGGAGCGCACTTTAAGACGGCTTGGTGAACGCGGCGATATTCTAAAAGCCTATCACAAAGCTTTAAGCGCGGCGAAACTGGATAGGCCAAGTGTCTCTGATAATATTTACGACCCATTTGATGCCCGCACTAAACCCATCACGGGCTTAGTTGTTAGAAGTGGGATTTTGGATGATGTAAATGACCGGGCTTTTATCGTGCTTGATACGCTGGAGGGCGAAGCCATTTATGTGAGTACAGGCGGTAGTGCTAGCATTGAGGATATTGAAGCGGGCATGACGGTGAGCATAAAGTCTACCGATATTCAGCCCAAGCAATCCGATATGACAATCGAAAAGATTGCAGCAGCCCGTAATGGTGATTATAGCCCGGCTGCTCACCAAGCCTCTGATCCATCTGCCCGCTCTGAATATATTAAGGCTCATGTCAGGCGGCTCGAAGCCATGCGGCGCGCTGGCTATGCCACGCGAAATAGTGATGGCTCGTGGAGGATCCCGCACGATTATTTGAAACGGGCAATAGCTTTTGAGAAATCCAAAGCACAAGCCAAACCAGTTGATATACGCATTGTGGCGCGTGTGCCTCTACAAGAACTTGCTCAAACATTAGGGCGCACATGGCTGGATGAACGGCTTTTTGATGATGAGCAGGCCGAATATAAAGGGTATGGCGATGCAGTGAAACAGGCCGAGATTCTACGGCGGCAATATCTTGTTAGCGAAAGCATACTCAAAAATACCGACGCTGCAATTACGCAAGCACATTTAGACAAACTGGAAAGCCGTGATTTAAAACTGGCAGCAACGGCATTGGAAACCGAGCTTGGAAAATCATTTGCGGCACATTCACAGGGCAAAAAAATCAAAGGTGTTTACAGAGAAGCTATCACTAGGCCGAGCGGAAAATACGCCGTTATAGAACGCGCCAAAGACTTTTCTCTCGTGCCTTGGCGTGACACGCTTGAGCGCAATATCGGGCGCGAAGTTATGGGAATTGTTTCTGGGGACGGTATTTCTTGGACACTGACAAAGGGGCGGGAAATTTCTTAAACGGAGGAAAGAACATGGCTAGCAATAAGAAACCATCATTAGAACCACGATCGACTGAAATCGAGATTAAGCATTCTATTATTATAATAAGGGAAACACCTGCCATTCTCGCAAGCGCCCTTGCGAAGTTTTACGGCACGACGACAAAAGCCGTGAACCAATACCGTTCGCGTAACACAAATAAGTTCACACCCGACTATGCTTTTCAGCTTACCGAAACTGAATGGAAATCTTTGCGGTCACAAAATGTGACTTCAAACATTGGGCGAGGCGGATCGCGCACTCTGCCTTGGGCCTATACGGAACATGGGGTTGCGATGATGTCTATGGGAATGAAGTCAAAAAATGCAGTGCGTCTTTCCAAAGTTATCATTGATACATTTGTCGATTACCGCCGAGGCACACTTCCGGCTAACCCAGTTATATCAGGCGCTAACACAGCGAAACACCGCCGATCACTACAGGAGAAAATCTATCACCAGATGGAGCAGATACTTGATGTTAAGCTTCCGACCTCGGACGGTCATACGGTGCGCGATGAACTTAGCGTAATTGCCACAAAATCTTTAGGCCATATCAAAGCCGTTCTCGACATGCCCGCCAAAAACAATGAAAAAATTTCTGCCGAAGTAACAAGGATATTAGCAGAGGCCGAAAAGCTATATGCCGAAACGCGCAAATTGAACGTAGAAACGGATACGCTCGTTTTGCAGAATTACCGTGCGCGCCTAGATTTTATTCGCGACCTACGCGAAATGGCGCAACAGCTAGAACGCGATGATTGGGTCGAGGTCTTTGATGATGGGTTTGGTAATGCAGAGCAAACGCTACTAATGTCAGAGGAGTAAACTGATTATGGAAGTATGGGTAACGTGTAGGGTAGAGGGGTATTGTGATAACTGCGGTGTCAAGATTCCAAAATAATATTAATAGGTCAAGAAAAACAGTTATGTAGGGTGCCGTCATATTATTATTTTCACTAGGATAGAGTTGCTTTAGCTTGCCTTATAACTTAACCTTGCTTCATATTTTATGACAACCAGTGAGACTGAAGTTGATGCCTCCTTTGAAGCAAATGGACAAAACTAGTGCTGAAGATAAATCTATCGGCTTTGATTACCAGTATTACTATTTTTTGAATGAACTTATAAACCTCAAATCTGGACAGTCCGTAGGGTTGGAAGTTATGGACGATGTTCATTCCAAATTATCCGAAAGTGTTCAAGTTTTAGTTCAATTGAAACATACTATTCAAACGAAAGTTGATGGAGCTCCAAAAAACCTCACAACATTAGATCCAGATCTGTGGAAGTCATTGTCAAACTGGTGCAAAGTTATATCTGACAAAGAAGCAGGCAGAACAACCGAAACTAATCAACTGAGTTTTGTAAATAAAACATACTTTTTGTTGGTTTCTAATAAATCGGACAATGAGGAAAATGCCACGTTACAGGCGGTAAAGCGGTACCAAGGTAGAGAGATAAGCCATTTAAAACTACTCGGTTTGTTGAAGTCACTAGAGACGACTAACGCATCTATCAAACAATATAAAAATGATGTTTTGGGATTGAAGGACGCAGTCTCCGAAAAATTCTTTGATAATCTCAATTTTGACCTCGGTTGCGATGAAATAATTAACAAATGCAAAGCTTCAATAAAGGAAAAGCATATAGACGATAGCAAAATTGACGATGTCTTTAGTGATCTTGATTCTCGCCTTAGAGAGAATAACTACATGGCAGTAAAATCTAAGGAAAAAATTGTCATCAGCTTTGAAGAGTTTCACAAAAACTATCGGATTTATTTCGACAAAGCTCGAAATAAAAAATTGACTATTCGGCCCTTGATTGACCTTCTTCCAGACAATTTAATTGAACAAACATTTATTAAACAACTCTTGGATATTACAGATGTAAGTGTGGATGACATAGAAGAGATAGCGGATTTCACTACCAAGAGATTACATTTAAGAAACAATATAGACCAATGGTATCGTGAAGGTGACATAACTCAAGATGACATTGATCTATTCGAAGAAGAGGCAAAATTGAGTTGGAAAAATAAGTTTAGGGCTCTTTACAGAAAAGGGCTAAATGAAAAACAACATGTTGCCGCAGCGCTAAAACTATTAGATGATTTGAGAGAGAAAAAAATATCTCTTGCTGGCGAATGCTTGCCTTTAAAGATGTGCAATGGCAATCTCTATGAGCTTTCCGACCGCCCTGAAATTGGTTGGAGAAATGATTGGAAGAAAAAGTATATATGAGAGTAAGCGAACAATATAATAATTTGGGTTTGGAAGCGTTAGCAATTATGTTTGTCTTAAAGGAAGCCACCACACTCCCCATAGCAAAAGTATTGTTGATACTCCCCATAACCACCCATAAAGCGATGCTTAACCATCTTGCGCATGGGAGCGTGAAAGTACAAAGTTTTGAAAGATTTCTCATAGAGCGGGTTAGCTATTTTTCTAACTTTAATGACAGATATTATGATAATCTTGTCAGTAGTATAAATGCTATTCAATTTTTGTCTGAATTAGGAATAATCGAAATTGTTGACGGCAACTTGAAGCCCATAGAGTTGTTTGAATATAATAATTCTATGGGTAAGAGAGCTAAAAAACTATTCAAAGCATCTAAAAATATTTCCACGATATTGGCATCGGATGCAATGGTTCTGCATCTTAATTTGAGGGTTGAACTATGAAATTTCATTTCAACGAACTAATAATTTGGCTCAAGAACGGACATGTACGAACAGTATCTTTTTTGCCCAACAAGGTGAATATAATTACCGGTGGCAGCAATACTGGGAAAACGGCTATTTTAGATATTATAGATTATTGCCTTTTTGCTAGTAAACATAATATTTCTGAAAGCATGATAAATGAAAATGCTAGCTGGTATGGTATTCGAATATCCATTGGGGGTAAGAACTATACTATTGCACGAGAAGCGCCTTCAAAAGGCAAAGTTTCGAGCTCTTACTATTTTTCGTCTGTTGGAAAGGTACCTGATGTTCCAGTGGCTAACAATGCTGAGAAGGCTTTAAAACAAATGATTAGTGCTGAGTTTGGGATTGATCAAGATACCAAAGTTTCTTACGGAGGGAAGGCGCTTAGAGCCAATTCTAAAATATCCTTACGCTATTTTTTATTATTTAATACTATCTCGCAAAATATTATTACTCATAGTGAACAGTTTTTCGACAAGCAAAATAACAGCCGTTATAGGGAGGCTCTTCCTCGAACTTTCGATTTAGCTGTGGGTATAGATACCGTTACGAATATTCTTAAAAAAGAGAAGATAGTTGAACTTGAAAGTAAATTGCGTCGATTAGGTAAGGAAAGTGGTGAGCGAATTAAAAAACATGATGTGTTCCACTCAAACTTATCAAAAACGGTTAGCGCAGCAAAAGAGTATTCACTAATTCCGCAGGAACAGGAAATTAATAAATCTGTGGAGCTACTCCGCAACATGATTGATAACGAAGAGGCGACGGAATTGGATGTAATAGAGAATAGATATGAGGAACTCGCCGTAAGAACCAACCAACTTGCCCGCAAAATCAGAAAGCTTCAAACTTTTGAAAAAGAATATGAAGTATACCGCTCGGGATTGAAGGATACATCAGATAGTTTGAAGCCAATAGACTACTTGTCAGAAAATTATACTGAATTAGTCAGAACGTCGATTTTTAATGATATTTTGATCGCACTTCAAAGTGATCAGTCCCTAATTAAGAATTCGATCGCTAACCATGCTCCGCTTCAAAGTAACACAGTGGAAATAATAAAAGATCTTCAAGCGAAAAAAAGAGAACTGGAAAGCACACAGTTGAACCGTCCTAAAGAGATGAGGGCATTCAAAAATGAGAAAGAAAAGTACATTTTTCTTGGCGAAGTCAAGGCAAAACTCGACCTCTATGCAAATACTGAGTCTAGTATTTCAGATAATACTGACCTTGAACAAGCAAAAATTCAAAAACAAATCGACGATTTAGATGCCTATTCTGTTCAAGAAAAACGAGAATTATTTATTAATGTTTTGGATGAAACGATCGAAGATTATATAGAGCTGACCAAAGTCGCCCTTGAGAATTACGCTGATTATAAGTCTGCTTTCAACTACAAAGACAAACGTTTGTATTTGCGTAAACCCAAGACGCAATTCATCGAAAATGTTGGGAGCAGTTCCAATCACATGTTTTTACACCTGTTTCTGTTCCTTGGTTTACATGAACTGATTATGGTGTCGGATGCGCGACATGTCGCTCCTTTTTTGATTATTGATCAATTTAGCCGACCCTATTGGGGAGAAAACACGGATAGAAAAGAGGAGCTAGATCATTCGGATATATCAAAAGTGAAGGCAGCTTTGAATCTACTAGATGGTTTTATCTCGACTGCGAATGAGCATGATCGAGAGTTCCAGATGATTGTATTTGAACATATCGGAGAAGAACTTTGGGAAGGTAAAGATAACATTCATTTAGTTGAAGTTTTCAGGGATGGAAATGCTTTAATACCAGATAGTATGCTTGATTAGGGCATGTCTGATGAAACAATTATTCTATTTGTAGACACTAATGCTTTTATTCATTTAAGAGATTTGAAAGATATTCCCTGGAAAGGACTTTTCCCAAGAGTTAAAGCTTTGGATATCATTGTATCTAGTGCCGTTATCGAGGAACTGGACGACTTTAAGGTCGGTAGGAATAAAAGAAAACGAGACAGAGCAAGACTCGCGCTAAAACAAATCGTTCAAGCGTCGGCACAGGGCAGCAATGGTTTATTGTTACGCGAACACCCAATTTTGGTAAAATTGAAAGTAGCTCCACACAAATTGACTAATTGGGAAGGTTTTCCATCGCTAGATAAAACAAAAAACGACCATCGACTAATCGCAGACGCTATAGACTTCGGTGACAAAACTATTTTGTTTAGCTTTGATACTGGCCCAATAATCACGGCTCGCATGCTAGGCTTAAAGGCCGAGCAACCAAAGGAAGATTGGTTTCTTCCCGATGAGCCCACAGAAACAGAGTTGAAGTTAAAACTCGTACAAAAGCAATTGTTGCTCGCAAGGGTAAATAACCCAATCATAGAGGCAGGGTTTGGTTCTGTCTCTGAGTCAGTAAAAAAAATTGATTTGGTTATTCCGATTTTACCCGCGCTAGATGCTGACTTAGCTCAAAGGTTGGTTGGAACTTATTTGAACCTTTATCCTCAACAAACAATCAAAGTAGAGCAATCGTCATATTTAATGGTTGGGGCAATATATTCAAATAAGTTTACACAGGCGGATAAAGACGAATACACGGCAGATTACGCAAAGTTTGAAACTGAAGTGATAAAGTATTTTCATGATTTACACACGCTCGTTTATAAAATTTCTCGTGCTCAACCCGTACCTTATTTCATACTTAACAATAGCCACATAACGGCAGAAAATTTAAAAGTAGAATTTCAAATTTCAAAAAATTTCATTTTTCTGTCAGATAGAGAAGATGCTGACGATAACGTTGGAAAAGCAAGTTTGCCTCAGGCTCCTGATCGACCAAAAACTGGTGCAGATAGAATGTTTTCCGGTCATGTACATGGACTTTTGGGAGCAAAGAAAGATAAGGATCCGACAGGTTTTTATTGGCAAAAAAACCCAAAGTATGGTTCTCAAAATTGCTCAGAAATTTGTCAGGAATTTAGAGCAACAGAAATCTATGAAAATGAATCTTGGATTTGCTTGTGGGATGACAAAAATACTAGGGGTGAATTAGATATAAAAATAACGGCATCAAACTTAGGGCAACCTATCTGTATTGTATCAGAGTTTGAGTTGAAAGAATATGAAACAGACTGGTTAGACGAGCGTGTACTACGGAGGTTGCCGAAAGAACTCTCGGAAATTTTGAGAAAAGAGATTCAATCAAGTTGATAATATGTATTCTAAAGGTAGCTTCTATTTACTAGACAGCAGAATGTAAGCTACCAAGATTTGGTAAATAATGAGAGATTAAATGATGATTCAATTCAGTTCCCTGAATGCTAGGTATTATGCGGATAGAGTTGATGCCGCATGAGCAAGCGTCCCTTTATAAGTCTCGGCATAGTCGATTTAGAAAAGCGTTTTGATCAAGAACGTAATGATATAGATTTTCTTGAGACGCTTTTAGGTGAGCTACAACATCGTAAGACCAACCGCGCCATGGAATTGAAACAACGGGTTGTACAAGCGCGGGGCGTCTCAAATAAACTTAAAACGAGCAAGGTAGTAATAGGGCAACAATTGCCTCAGAGCAAAACACCGCTCCAACCTTCTTCTACTAGTGCAGAGATTGTGCCACCGAAACCAGTTCCTGAGATCAAAGTGCCGCCGCTGCCAGATTTCCCCCGTGCTAATACTGATGCTGCAGGCTTGGCAGAACCAGAACGAGTTTTACTGTCTTGGACAGCTTTAGAAGTTTTGTCGCCACAGAGCTATAAAAAGCCCGAAGACTTGGCGGGCGGAAGTAAGTATAAGATTGCAGAGCTGGATAATACGAGCCTGCCTTGGGAGAATGGTGGAGAACGGTCAAAGAAAAACAATCGGCTTTACTATCAAATTGTTCTGGGTTCCATAGATATGCCACCCGCTATTGAAGGGTTGCTAAAAGTATATACCGATACCCGCAATGAACGTCCTCAGGCGCGTGGGCAAAGTATAATCGCCACTATTCTCGTAGACCAAAAAGGCTGCCCGCTAGAAGATGAAGGCTATGGCATTTCAAGTTTTGCATGGGGTTTACCGATTGCCCTATCTGGTGATTTGAAGGCTTTGAGCCAATGGTCTGTTATTGAGGGATGTTTACAAGAAGCCATTGAAACCCGTTTGCGCCGCAGTGGTGACAATGGTGCTCTGACACGTGCCGATATTGAGAATATTTATGAATGGTTGATTGAGCATTTGAACATTCCCAAAGCTATGTGCATTGCTCCAACTTTTGCAATTAGAACGTATCAATATTTCAAAAATGATGGTCCACCAGAGTCTCTTTTACTTAATTCATTTTATCTGGAGGATTTGTCGACAGCGCGGGCAGCGTTTAACTCTGGTGATGCGCCTGAAAACCTACGGCGTTATATCGGAGATATTAAGCCAGAGAACCGCAAAGAATTACTGTATAATCAAACGGCTTTGACGGGTACTCTCGATCCCTCAAAAATGCCTCTTGGCTCTTGGCCTGGTAATGGGCGCTATCCACTTGTCACACTTCAACAAACAGCAGTTAACCTCACGGCAAGTGAGTTAAAAAATGGCGGAATTCTTGCCGTTAATGGACCGCCTGGAACTGGAAAAACTACGCTCTTACGAGATGTGGTCGCTCATGTTGTAACGGAGCGTGCACGAATTATGGCAACTTATCATGATCCTGAAGATGCATTTACTAATAGCAATGAACGGGTCAAACGCGGACAGGCTTTCCTTTGGATGTATAAACTGGATGAATGTCTGCGCGGCTTTGAAATGGTCGTGGCGTCTTCTAATAATAAGGCGGTCGAGAATGTGAGTGCCGAACTTCCCGGTGTCGATTCCGTTGCTGAAGATGCATTTAGTGACGGTTATTTCAAAACAATTTCAGATGCGCTTTTGGAACAAGATACATGGGGACTAGTTGCTGCTGTCCTAGGAAATTCGAAAAATCGCTGGAAGTTTTCACAGAAATTTTGGTGGGATGAGGATACAGGCCTCACTCATTATTTAAAACATTGTGCAGGCTCTCGGCCAATGGTGCACTATAAGGATGATGAAGGGGCAAGTCAGGAGCGCCCTCCATATATCGTAACCCGCGAAAACCCACCTTCTGATAAATCTGAAGCGAATAGCCGGTGGTTAAAAGCTAAGGCACATTTTAAGAAAGTCGAAAAGCAGGTCACTGACAACATGGCGCTCATGATTCAAGTTGCTAAAGTTTGTTCGAATGTCGCTGTTCTAAAATCAAATTTATTGCACTTGCAAAGCCAGTTAGAGCTTGAGAGCGATAAGTTGGCAGGCCTACATAAAATACGTGTTGAAATTGGGGATAAAGTCACTGATTTGAAGTCTGTATTAAGTGGAATTCAAGCTGATTATGAAAGAGTGTGTTCGGCAAGACCGGGGTTGCTTTCACGTTTATTCTCACGTCAAAAATATAAAGATTGGGAACCAATACAGGCGGCTGTGAAGCAGGATTTATCTGTTGCGAATAATCATTTAGAAGGCGCAGCTGCACAACAAAAAGAAATTGAAAAAGCTACTGATAATGCGCAGCTGCTTGTAGCCTCACTCCAACAGTCTATTATTGATAAAAAAGCCTCATTTGATAAATACACTGCGGAGCTAGATGTTTTCCAGAAAACCCATAATGGGCAATTTATCGATGATGACTTTTTTGAAAAAAACTATGTGGATCGACAAGTCGCAGCGCCTTGGCTTGATAATGCAATGGCCAGAGTTCGGCAGGATTTATTTGAAGCCTCGCTTGCATTACACCGCGCCTTTATTGATGCGGCAGCCAAGCCAATAAGGCATAATATTGGACTATTGCTTGATTCTTATGGAGCAAAGTCTTTGGGAACTGTTAAAAGGGATGTATTAATTCCACAACTCTGGTCGACATTATTTCTTGTCGTACCGGTTATCTCAACAACTTTTGCATCAGTGGGACGTATGTTTGGTCGGCTTGGCTCTGAGTCATTGGGTTGGCTCTTGATTGATGAGGCGGGACAGGCTTTGCCTCAGGCAGCTGTTGGTGCGATTATGCGTTGTAAAAGAGCTGTTGTCGTCGGAGACCCGATGCAAATTGAACCCGTGGTAATGTTGCCAGATCACCTGACAGATGCGATCTGTAGAGAATTTAACGTGGATGAAACTGTTTACAATGCGCCAGCGGGATCAGCGCAAACGCTGTCAGACAGTGCGACTGCGTATTTTGCGTCTTTTGAAACAAAATTTGGTTCACGAGAAGTTGGCGTGCCGTTACTTGTTCACCGTAGATGCGAAGAACCTATGTTTGGAATTTCTAACTCTGTGGCCTACGAAGGTCTTATGGTTCAAGCAAAGGCTGCTAAAAACTCACCAATAAAAGATGTTCTTGGGCCCTCGCGTTGGTTTCATGTGGAGGGAAGTGGTCAGGATAAGTGGTGCGCATCTGAGGGGGATGTCGTCATAAAAATTCTCACCAAGCTGAAACGATCAGGTGTCGTTCCAGATATATATATTGTTACGCCTTTTGTTGTCGTCCAAGATAGGATGCGTCAACTTATTCGCCAGAGTGGTATTTTAGAAAACTGGGTCGAGGAACCTGCGCGCTGGCCATATGAACGAATTGGGACGGTTCACACGGTTCAAGGGCGGGAGGCTGAAGCAGTAATTTTTGTGCTCGGAGCACCGGATGCAAAACAAACGGGTGCAAGGAATTGGGCAGGTGGACGTCCAAACCTTCTTAATGTTGCCGTGTCTCGTGCAAAGGAAACGCTTTATGTCGTTGGCAATAAAACGCTCTGGGAAAAAGCGGGTGTGTTTAGCAATTTAGCGCAGCGTTTAAAATCAGATTGAATTTTGGGAATATAAGAAGGAATATTTATGACAGATAATTTAAGGAACATTTCAAATATTGATGATTTCGAAAAGCTTCTTCGGAAATTATGTGCATTTAATGGTGGCTGGGAAAATGCCAGACATCTTGTGGCAAACGCCTATGTACTGCAAGGGTATTTGAAACGGAAAAACCTCGAATGGATTCCAGAAGACATCGAGAAGGTAGAAAAAACCAAAAGCGGCAAATATTTGCTGCAATTTATAAATACAGGTGAGAGTGAACCGCCCCGGGTTTGCCGGAGGCTCCTAATCTATAGTAGAAGGAGCCATTATGAGCAATACGAGAAACAGATTTACACTTGAGGTGCGTGCGCGAGCCGTGCGAATGGTGTTGGAGAACGAGAGCGATTATTCCTCTCGTTGGGCGGCGATCACATCTATATCGGCCAAGATTGGATGTGTGCCACAAACCCTGAGTAGTTGGATTAAGCGCACGGAAGTTGACAGCGGCACGAGGGCGGGTGTCCCCACGGATGTCGCCAACAAGGTGAAGGCTTTGGAACGTGAGGTCAAAGAGTTACGCCAAGCCAACGAGATACTGCGCAAGGCATCTGCGTATTTTGCTCAGGCGGAGCTCGACCGCCCGTTCAAACGATGACAAAATTTATTGATGATCATCGTAGTGATTACGGGGTCGAGCCAATCTGTAAGACCTTACCGATTGCCCCGTCGACATATTATGCTCGCTTGGCCGCGCGTAATGATCCGAGCAAACTGTCTGCACGGGCGAAGCGTGACGTAATTTTGAAGCCAGAGATCGAGCGCGTGTTCAAGGACAATCGCAAGGTTTACGGTGTGCGTAAAGTCTGGCATCAGATGCGCAGAGAGGGCTATGATGTGGCACGGTGTACGGTCGCAAGGTTGATGCGCGAACTGGGTATACGCGGTATTATACGTGGTAAAAGTCAGCAAACCACCTTCAGCAACAAGGCGGATGTGTGCCCGCGGGATCTGGTCAATCGCCAGTTCAAGGCATCTGCGCCCAATGTGTTGTGGGTGTCTGATTTTACCTATGTATCCACATGGGCAGGGTTCGTTTATGTGGCTTTTATCATCGATGTCTATGCCCGCCGGATAGTCGGCTGGCGGGTGAGCCGAACACCGCACACAACATTTGTGCTGGATGCACTTGAGCAAGCTTTGCACGAACGGCAACCAATTCATAAATCCGGCCTCGTTCATCACAGTGATCGGGGTAGCCAGTATGTGTCCATTAAATATACGGAACGGTTGGCAGAAGCTGGCATTGAGCCATCGGTTGGCAGTGTAGGTGACAGCTATGATAACGCCTTGGCCGAAACCATAAATGGTCTTTACAAGGCCGAACTTATCCATCGGCAAGCCCCGTGGAAATCATTTGAAGCCGTCGAATTTGAAACCCTAAAATGGGTGGACTGGTTCAATCACAAAAGGATACTAGGGCCGATTGGCAATATCCCGCCCGCAGAAGCAGAGGAAAATTATTATGCAAACCTAGACAAAGTCCCGAAAGCAGCATAACTTAAACTAAACAGCCTCCGGCAAACCCGGGGCGGTTCA
>JAJRSG010000036.1 GCA_024278915.1 Alphaproteobacteria bacterium | reverse complement strand
GTACCATAACGGTAACTTGTTCGTGAATTCGTAATAACGGCGACACCGCCAACTTTGAAACTACTGCTAGATTGGAAATCAGTCACAAACCCATGGAGTTCACCTTCATCGTCTTCAGACCCAACATGGTCATCGTCACGGCCGTCTTCCCCCTCAAATTTAACTTTCGTCGCAATAAGAGAACCAGCATTATTGCGAGTTGTTCCTTCAACTTCAACATAGAGGTTATTAGCGAGAGCATTGTTACTAAAACCTTCTAATGCGGCCTGTGAATAATCAACAACGAGATTATTTATTTTGAAGGTTTGCGCATTGCTATCAAAATTCGTGATCGTGCCCCGTACATCATATTCTGCACTTCCACCCCCCGCATCAATTTCAATACGACTGGCAATAACATCTCCATTCGCATTTTTTTCACCACTCACTTCAACAATATCGCCAACGCTAAGCCCTGCTAGCGATGCAGGTGAAATCTGATTGTCAAATGAAGTATTCCCATCAACGATCACTGTCTGCCCCAGGACAACCATACGGTTATTTACCGTATCAATCGAATCGATTGGCCCTTTAACATCATTATTATAATTGACCTCTGACGCTGTCGCATTCCCATTATCATCGACTTTAGCTTTCACACTAATAACCGAACCAACATCTAGGTCATCTTGAGATCCAGCGGCACCATTAATAGTGAATGTTGCGTTATCTGTATTATAACGCACGCCATTAACAATCACACTACCAAAGCCAGAAATAGGGCCAACAGCTTTAGTCGGAGTGTCTGCCTGCGCAACTGGTGGGGGTGGTGGGGAGACTGTTATGGGCGGCGTTATTGAACCGCTGCCGCCACAAGCAGTAAGCACTATTGATGTACTTGCCATGAATGTAAGTTTTGTAAGTTTCATATCAGTCTCCTTGTATTTATAGTATTCTATAGATTAGTATTAAGTGCGCTCTTGTTAGCTAGCTCCGTCACCGTCGTTATCGTTATCACGACCATCATCGTCATTATCACTGTCATTGCCATTTCCACTAGCCAACGCAACAGCTGCGCCTGCAGCAAGCACACCACCAGCCACAATCAACATTGTATTCTTTGATGCCATACCACTGCCAGCACCATCTTCATTGGCCGCAAGCGGCGTAAACAATGGCGTATAAATATCCTGGCCCCCCATCAACATTGTTGGGCGCCCATCAAACTGCATACCAAAATCAAGTATATTTGTACGAATTCTCTGCGGCGCATAAAAATTCTTGCTGTTGTACTCACGTTCCATATTGAGCATCAATCCAACGCGTGCTCGGTCTTGTACGCGCTCTGAGTTTTGCCCACCAAAAGGCACCGTCAAATGAACACCTGCCGTTGTATTAATGCCTGACTGGCTATTTAGCATATTTAACCCTGTTTCCTGCGCGCTTGCTGAAAACGAAAGCAACAGTCCAGTTGCAATAGTTGTCAACGCCGCAGATTTTACAAAACGATTTTTCATTAGAAGTCTCCCAGTTTCTTACTTTCTCAAAAATTACTAGCAATAAATTTTGCTGTTATTAAAGAGACGTCACAAAGACCGAAGGACTACCATAAAATATTAAAAAAAATTTTATTGGTAATTGTGGCCTTATTATGGCCTTGGCAGAAGGAATAGAAATATGGCTAAAAACGCTTTCTCATACGCACGCCGACCGTCCGAGGGCGCTGTGGAGTGAGATGTTTCTGTGTACGAAACGTAAAAGGATTCCCAAATGCAAATGTATTGGATTTATCATCTAGAATATTATTGATAAATCCTTCTAATTGCCATTCTGCATTAGAAACATTCACCCTTGCATTGAGAGCATGATTATTGCCCATCGATATATTATCTGTTGAAGCAAAACTTAACTGCGATGAGCCAGTATAGGCATAATCCAAACTCCAGCTAGAGTTCCATTCCTCACTAATTTTTTTCCGATAGGTCAACACAAAGCCACCAGACAACTCAGGTACACGGGGAAGATGCTTTTCATCTGCTCCCACACCTAAAACCGGATTAATATTTTTCAAATCAGGATTGTTAATCGTCAGATTCCCCTGAATGTCGATATTCGGCGTTGGATGATATATTAACTCAAAATCATATCCCAGATTGGTGGCATCACCTGCGTTAAGCACGATGGAAAAGCCTTCATTTAATATATGCTCTGTTTGAATATTGCGCCAGTCCACAAAAAATGCACTCGCATTGATTACCAGCTTATCACCGAGCCATTGGGTTTTACCGCCTAACTCATACATATAAATAATGTCTGATTCAAACACAGAAATACTATCATCATCCCCATCATCATCACCCGGAGTCGGGTTTGGGAGGATAGAGTTCACGGCATTTCCCGTATTCAAACCACCTACTCTGTAACCGACAGACGCAAGAGCGTACAAATAAGCATCATCGGTGAATTGATAACCAAGGTTGATACGGGGCAACATATCGTTATCAGTTTTTTCCCCCCTGATAAAATTATCAGGCTCATTTAAATCAAAAATATGAGTTTCTGTGGTTAAGTGTTCATCAAACCACCGCAACCCTACACTCAAACTCAAAGCATCTGTAACTTGGTAGTCAACTTCACCAAATACGCCGTAATGAATTGAAATATCATTTCTTAATTCTCTATAGAGACTCTGAGAATTTGCGGTGCTTAAAATATTAAAGTTGGATTGATAATCATTTGTTGTGTGCGTGATAAACCCACCAATTAACACATCCAAGGCATCTGAAACATCAAGATTTACATAGGTTTCATGAGAGATAAAATCTATACTCCTCTCCTCTTGGTAACTCGTTGGCTCAACAGCTATATTGAAATTTTGCGGCAATGACAACGAAGCATCAAAGACGTCTAAAATATCCCGCCCCGTGAAAGAAGTCGTGGATTTAATATGACCCCACTGCAAGTCCCCAGTAACATTAACATATAAATGCAAAAAATCATCCCGGTGCGGCTCCTGAATAAAAGTATCCCGGCTTAAACCTGGTAATGATTCCTGCGCATATTGAGTATCATTCGTGACAACATCTTGGTAAGTCCCACCCGCAACGACGGTCCAGTCTGGCGATACATGCCACTTACCATTAAGCCTCCCACCTGCAATTTTGGTTCGATTAACATCATTGAGGCCTAGCCGAATATTATCAATATAACCACCGTTCTCGATCCAATACCCTACGGCGCGCACGCCTAATTTATCTTCTACAATCGGTACATTGTACATTGCTGTAAGATCAGCATTTACACTTCCCTTGGCAATACTTGACAAACCAGCGCCAACCCACCCTCCGGTTTGGCGTAAGTCCGGCTCTCGCGTAGTAATTTTATAAACACCACCAATTGAACCTGCACCATAAAGCGATCCTTGCGGCCCTCGCAGAACCTCAATACTACTAATGTCCAAAAGAGGGATCTCAGGATAAGGGGCGTTAAAATTTATAGGGGTCTCATTAAAATAAATACCAACAGTAGATTGAACGCGTCCATTAAAAGCACCGTCAGACAACCCGCGAATAGACATCTTATTCCGACTAGAACCCAAATTTGTCATCTCCACACCCGCAATATGGAGGGATAAAGATTCTGTATCTGTCACCCCTAAAGCTTCAAGCGCTTTCGCAGAAACTACGCTGGCGCTATAAGGCGCAATTTGTAGAACTTGAAATCGGTTGCGCTTGTTAGCTGTTACGATAATTTCGTCTGGCTCAAACCCGATTGGGGCAGCAGGCGCCGGTCTCTCCAGTAAATTCGTTGGTACGAGGACAGGCGATGTTCTTTTAGACTTCTTGAATGGTTTTTTTCTGTTCTTCTTGCGCTTGATTTTATAAATTCGCACAGTTTTGTCATTTACAAATTCATAGCTATATTCTGTCCCCTCTAACAAAATCTTCAACGTTTCCTTTGCTGTAAACTGCCCATTCAACGCAGAACGGTTATATTTTTTCAAAGCACGCCGTGAATAACTGATAGTAATATTTGCATTCCGAGCTAAATCTCGGATGTCTTTGTCAAGAGTCTGAGCTGGCAAATTTAATCTAAATTTAGTTGTACTTGAGGCAGGAGCGGCATAGCAAAACAAAGCCGCCGTCAATAATAATCCGGATATTCTCGCATGTATATTTTTTTTTACAAGTTTCATAACCGGGAATAAATTTACTGTCGGTAAGTCAGGTCAATAGAGGTTTCACCTTCTACGGCGGCAACAGGAAGCAAGTCTTCTAGAGCGTGGAGAAGATCTTCTTGCGAACTGATATTAAGGGCCCCTGAAAACATCATATTTGCAACCGCTTCATCACTGATCGTAATGGGGATCGAAAAATATCGATTTAGATCAGGAACAATATCGGCCAAAGGTGCAGCGTCATAAATAAGAACGCCCCCGCGCCATGACAATTCGGCCTCAAGGTCAACCTCACTTACTTTAATGACTTTAGCAGCACGAGTCGTAATTGCATTATGCCCTTTTGTTACTCGAACAGTTTCATATGGCGATTTAATATCAACAATACCATCAGACACGGACACAGAGAGAGTATTATTAATTGTACTAACAGAAAAAGCTGTACCAATATCAGTAATTGTCATCCCCATAGCATCAATTACAAATGGGCGTTTACTATCCTGAGCGATCTGAAAATAAGCCTCTCCGCTTTCAAGAGTCACATGCCTGGTACGCTTACTCATCGTGGTACTTAATTTTGTGTTCGTGTTAAGCGTCACAAATGTACCATCCGCGAGAGTAATGCTTTGCTGATCACCGACAACTGTTGCATATTGTTGTGTTTGTGGCGGGATGATTTCTATGCCGGATAGATTAAATGCGGATATAGCAATAATAAATAATGCTGCAATTCCCGCATAGCGCCGACTAAAACTTGGCCTCAACCTACTTAACTTAGGTTGGAATTGCACCACATTCGTTACAGGCTCTGACACCACCGGTTCTTGCAAAATATCATCAACAGCCAGTTCGACTTGGTCGTAAGCTTGAAGGTTTGTTTCACTTTTTTCTAACCAGTCTGTAAAATCTGCCCAGTCTGTAGGTGTTGCATCTTCTGCACCCAAACGAATATACCAAGCTTGAGCTTGTTCTAATATACTATTGGGTATGGCGCTATTGGCAATCATTAATCAATATTCTCTATTTTATTTGCTTCTGGTAACAATGCACTCATATAACTAGACGCCGCCACGTAGCTGACACCCCCATATAAAGCAAAAATATTTATTAGGCTAGTTTTCATATCCACCATCCACTTTCAAAACCATAATATGCTTTAAGGCTTTGCTTAGATGCTTTCCAACTGTACCGATAGAAATCCCCATTTCTTCAGCAACTTGTTGATAGGATTGACCATGAAATTTATGCCGAATGAATGCTTCACTTGCTTTCGGAGACAAGCTTTCTAAGCGCACTTCTAATGCTTTAAGCCTTTCCTTAGCGATAAGAGCATCATCCGTATGAGGAGTGTCCATTTTGTACTCATTCCCTGCTTTTTCACTATTTAAGTCACTCCAGGTTTGGTCACGAACTTGCATACGCTTATTCTTGCGAATATGATCAAGAGCAAGGTTTGAAGCCATCCTAAACAAAAAACCAGAAGGGTTACTAATTTCAGCCTGTAAATTAGCCCTTGAGAGCTTGATAAACAATTCCTGAACTACATCCTCAGCAAGCTCAGGGTTACGTAGCCGTGCGCAAAGAAAACGGAGCAAGGCCGAACGCTGCTCTAAATAAAGAGCTTTAAGAGTATCACGTTGCGTATTTGGCATTTGTCCCTTGTAAGATATACTACAGGCAGACTTTGCCGCTTATGATTATGAAAAGTCAAGGACAAGATATTTTTGTTACAGTGCCAGAAGAAAATTAATGAGCAATCATCATTGCTTAATTTGCCACTGGCAGAGCTAACCCATGAACATCATTTTCAAATTTTTAGCAGTAAATGCCGAAAATTAAGTGGCCTTCAAGCTTTCACTCAACATATCTAAGCCCTCATCTAACAGGTCAAAAGGAATCGTAAGAGGTGTCAAGAAACGAATTACATTACCGCGGATACCGCAAGAAAGAAGTAATAGGCCTCGTTTTCTGGCATCAACAACAATTTTCTTTGTACGTTCAGGATCTGCGTTATTTGCATCACCGTCCACAACCAATTCCATAGCCGTCATGGCGCCGAGAGTTCGGATATCACCAATACCATTGTCTGACTGCCGTATCGCTTCGAGTCGCCGTACAATATGTTCACCAATTTCGACGGCTCGGTCGCACAGTTTTTCCTCTTTGATTACGTCTAACACGGCAAGTCCTGCAATGCAGCCAAGTGGGGAGCCTCCATAAGTACCACCGAGACCACCCGGTGCCGGAGCGTCCATAATATCAGCCTTCCCAATAACGCCAGAAATAGGATACCCCCCCGCCATCGCCTTTGCGACCGTGATCAAATCCGGT
>JAJRSG010000035.1 GCA_024278915.1 Alphaproteobacteria bacterium | reverse complement strand
GCATTTCATCACTGTTAATTTCAACGATCAAATTGTCAACACCACTGGCAGATAGTGCTGCCATTAAATGTTCAATTGTCGCGACCTTTACACCCGCTGAATTTCCAATAGTCGTACACCGCTTTACATTGCTAACTGCTTTGGGGGTTACTCTGATTGTATTTTCAACATTGCTAATATCAGTGCGGATAAATACGATTCCAGTTCCAACGGGAGCTGGCTTCAAGACAATCCGCACAGGTTTACCCCCGTGCAGCTCAACACCGGAAGTCATGGCCGGCCCTCGCATGGTTGCTTGTCTTTTTACAATATCGGTTATCACGTTTCTGTCCCGTCTAATTGCCCATAAACTCACGGGCCCGACCCACATTACGGATTAATGTTACATGTTAATAGCGCGAACGGTGCAAATGTAAAATTAAAGGTCTGTTACAATATGTTGCAACTCATTACAGATTGGTAATTTTGCCTGTAAATCAAAGCCTTACATCAAACCACCAAAGAAAAACCCGCCATAAAGGCGGGCTTTCATTTACATTACTTGTGGGAACAATTATTTATTCAAACGCCGTAAAAATGACGGAATTTCCAATTCATCATTCATATCGCCACCAAAAAGATCGCCCGTATGCGCTTGTTTAGCTTCAGGCTGAACGCGAGGCGCAACAGGAACTGATTTTTTGCGACCAAAGAAGCCCATAAATGGCTTAACCACAGACTGGGTAGATACGGGCGGCATTTGCTCTGGTTGCGGCGGCGTTGGTGCCGTTACTTGCGTAGGAGCATATTCAGGTACCGCATAATCCCGGGGAGCTTCTATTTCAGGCTGACGGTACTGGTAAGCAGGTGGTTGAGATGTTGGCGCTTCACAAATTTCTTCCAACACTTCATCTTCAACACGAAAGGGCTCTTCTTCGGATACTTCTTCAGCGATCACCTCTTGTGGTCTAACAGTTTCCGCCGCCATACGAATAGGGTTTTCACCCTCAGCATTTTCAACTCCTGTCGCCACCACGGACACACGGACAATGCCGTCAAGCGCACTATCCTCTGCAGAACCAACAATAATATTGGCATCCGGGTCAACTTGCCCACGAATCAAACTCGCAGCTTCATCAACTTCATATAAAGTCAGGTCTGTGCCCCCTGTAATATTAATCAAGACGCCTTTTGCACCTTTTAAAGAGACATCGTCGAGTAGCGGGTTAGATATTGCACTTTCCGCAGCTTCAATCGCGCGACGCTCCCCTGTTGCTTCTCCTGTCCCCATCATGGCTTTACCCATTTTAGCCATGACAGTACGAACATCAGCAAAATCGAGATTGATCTTGCCGGGAACAACCATCAAATCAGAAATACTGCGCACGCCAGAATTAAGTACTTCATCGGCTAATGCGAAAGCATCTGTCATGGTTGTGCTCTCGGTCGCAATTCTAAATAGGTTTTGGTTTGGAATAATGAGAAGTGTATCCACACTGGCATAAAGTTGCTCAATGCCTGCATCTGCCAATTTCATTCTGTTAGTGCCTTCGAATTGGAAAGGCTTAGTGACAATGGCAACGGTTAAGATACCGCGTTCACGAGCTGCCTGCGCAATAATTGGTGCTGCACCAGTTCCGGTGCCGCCGCCCATACCAGCAGCAACAAACAACATGTGCGCCCCTTCAAGGTGTTCCATAATTTCCGGCAATGAACTTTCTGCAGCTTCGGCACCGACTTGCGGCTGCATGCCAGCTCCCAAGCCTTGCGTAATCGCACTGCCCATTTGAATGCGGCGATCTGCTTTTGAAAGAGCTAACGATTGAGCATCCGTATTAGCAACAACAAATTCTACGCCATCAAGACCAGATGAAATCATATTGTTTACTGCATTTCCCCCTGCTCCACCAACGCCGATAACAACGATGCGGGGTTTCAATTCAACGGCTTTTGGCATAGACAGATTAATACTCATAAAAACGCTCATATTTATGGTTTGCAAACAATTAACGACACAATCGGTTAAAACCCTTTAACATCCGTTAAGAAGATTAAAGTTTGAGTGAAAAAATACGGTGTACGAATTATGAACAATGATACCTATAATTACAAAACTTTCAGCCCCCACAGCTATGATTTCACTAAGCAAGTAGGCCTCACGAGCGGAGATGTTTTCCCGCCAATTGAACTGACGAATCTTGCCGGTGAACCTGTAAACATTTCAGATTATTTCGGAAAAATAATCGTATTAGAAACCGGAAGTATAACCTGCCCCCTTTACGTGGGTAAAATAAAGAGCATGAATGCCGTTGCTGCCGATTTCCCTGATGTTCAATTCTTCGTTATTTATATTCGAGAGGCACATCCTGGAAAAAAAATTCACGCCCACCAACAATTGGAACAAAAAGAACGGCAAGCCCAACGCTTGCAACAATCAGAACCTGAGAACCGCACTATTCTCATTGATACGCTTGATGGCAAACTTCATCAAAAACTCGGGCTTCTTCCCAACACGGCCTTCATCATCGGAGCGGACGGAGTGGTTAAATATCGAGCCGATTGGAATATTCCAGCCCGAATTAGTGACGCCCTCATTGCATTACACAACAATCAAGCTATCTCGCAAGAGCCCGCAGACTTTACACCTGTCCCAGCAAAATATTCTCTTCGCGTCCTTGCTAGAGCAGGTGGACTTCCCGCCATATGGGACTTTATTTCCCATCTCCCTCAATTAATAAAGCAACACAAAACGCATCTTAAGAACAGAGGCAAAGCAAAGGATTAAAAATTTTCTTTAAACCATTTCAATGATTTAAGAATGCTTCCGCCTTCGTACCTTCGCGTACGCACCCGTCGTCCAGAGAGATCAGGAGGGCCAGATACAGCTTCGCGCTTGTTCTCGAAAATATGTTTAATCAATCCTGCTGCAACGGCAAAATCAGGGCCCGACATTGTTTCTGGCAAATCCAATAGCCCATGAGGGCGCCCAACTCGCACCCGTTTTTTAAATATATATTCCGCCATTTGCGTTACGCCTGATAATTGCGCCGCTCCTCCCGTAAGTACAATCCTACGCCCTGCATATTCTTCAATACCCGCTGCCCGAAACCGATCACGCAATATTTCAAATGTCTCCTCAACTCGCGAATTAACGATGCTAGTCAGTAATGTCAGCGGTTCATGGTGAAGCTCATCTTGCGCCCCCATAGGCGGACAAGGTACCATTTGCCCATCATCTTCAGGGCTATCCAATACAGATCCATAAATGGTTTTTATTCTTTCAGCCGCCTCAAACGGAGTAGTAAGGCCACGAGCAATATCATTGGTAACATTTTGCCCGCCCACCCCGAGAGCATCAGTAAACACGAGGGTTTTATCCCGGAAAACAGCGGCAGTTGTTATTCCAGCCCCCATGTCAATTAAGGTTACACCAAGGTCAAATTCATCCTCAACCAACACACCATTACCCGCTGCATAAGGTGAGGCAACCATGCCGTTAATTTGTAAATGGCAACGCTCTATACAGTGGACAAGGTTTCGCAATATCCCTACACCCGCCGTCACAAAATGCATATCCACACCTAATTTCGTACCAAACATCCCCCGCGGATCTTTAATGCCGATTTCTTCATCCACACTCCAATTCAGCGGAAGCGCGTGCAAAATTGCCTGATCTGGCTCATGGAACTCCGAAAAGGCTTGATCTATGACCCTTTGCAAATCTTTATTCGCCACTTCACCACTTGAAAATTTTGTATCCAGATGAATATGCCGAGATCGCAATGACCGTGTCGAAACATTGACGAACACTGAAGAAATTGCCAAGCCCGCCGCACGCTCCGCCTTTTCAACAGCATGTCTGATGGTGTTTTCCGCCGCTTCCATGTCCACAACGACACCTGCACGCAGTCCCGCACTGGCATGATACCCCGCTCCAAGTATCCTAATACCTAGACCAACTTCCTCGCGACCGATTAAACACACGACCTTGGAAGACCCTACATCAAGAACCGCAAAAATTTCTGACCCTTTTGGGGCTGAGCGCGTATTAAAAAAAGCCATTAGTTTAGGCCCTCTTTCCTCGCTTAAGCTTCTTTTGTGCAAAGGCTATAGGCCGTAAATACAACCTGCCTTCTACACGCATATCAATACGCTCTAAATCCAAATCTAACACACCATGTTTTCCGTGATACTCTTGTAAATTTGCTAAGGCTTGACCAAGGTTATTTTCCGGCAAAAGAACGCGTAACGTCCGGTCTTTCAAAATAATATCCCAACGCCTTTCATTTACATAAACCGCAGATTCAACACGTTGCTTAATAGAAGGATACTGGTTTAAAAGCCTTAGAAACGCATTTGCATTTTTTTCGGCTCCCGCCCCAACAACCAAAGGTAGACTTGTAAATTCAGCCATATTTTGCACATGAATACGGGTACCGGATGCATCAACGAGTTTAAACTCTCCGTTTTCTTGCCACAATGCATAAGGTATTCGCTCATTGATATGTACAACAACACGGTTTGGCCACAACCGACGTACGATAGCCGTATCCACCCAATTCAAACTTTGTACCCGCTCTTGGGCATTTTTGATATCCATATCAAAGAGGTAATCTCCGGACCTAACACCAAGAGCGTCACGTACTTGTTGCTCGGAGATACGTCCCTCCCCAACCACATCTACATATTTAACAATAAACCCAGCATTCATGAGGCGTTGTTTTGTAAACCGAGCCCCTGAAGCCTGTAAGGTTGGCATAAACCCGCCCAGCCAAAGGGCACCGACAATCACAAACAACCCAACAACCACACCAGCACCAATTAACCGCATTAAGCGGTTACGAGAATAACCTGCAGCTCTTACATGGGCATTTGCCCAATTACGCGCACCGCTAAGCCCAGGTTTCAATGGGCTAACCCTGCGCGGCGCAGGCTTTCTTTTGTTGGCTTTACGTTTTGCCATCGTACTTTTAAAAACCTCTATTTGCCCCGAACACCTCGCTAACGAGGGACAGAGGCATCTTCAACTATCCAGCGGCAAAGTTGCCGAAAACTCATGCCCACATGTAGCGCCTGTTCAGGCGACAAAGACGTGGGCGTCATTCCAGGTTGAGTATTGAGCTCAAGCATTACGATTTTGTTTACTATATCGGCTTTTTCTGCATTTTTTCCAATTTGGGCGTCATTATAGCGAAAATCACTACGGGTCAGCCCTCTACACCCTAATGCTTTATGAGCTATTTCCGCCCATTCCATACAAATATCGGTGACTGCGTTAGGAATGTCGGCAGGTACAATGTGACTAGAACCACCATCGGTATATTTGGCTTCATAATCATAAAAGGCCGTATGGGCAATGATTTCTGTTACGCACAGAGCTTTATCCCCAAGCACAGTAACCGTTAACTCTCGCCCCGGCGCAAATTCTTCTGCCAAGACATGCTCGCCCATTTTATCATTTGATGCCACTTCTTTCGGAGGGCGGTTAGCACCTTCGGGGATTAAATATACTCCCACGCTAGAACCTTGGGCATTAGGCTTAATCACATATGGCGGCTTTAGCACATGATGGTGGGCCGCTTCTGCTCGTGGCACTAATTTACCATATGGCACATTGATCCCAGCGTCTTTACATATAATTTTAGCGCGATGTTTATCCATGGCCAATGCAGATGCCATTACTCCGCTATGCGTATATGGTTTTCCATATAAATCCAACACACCTTGTACACGACCGTCCTCGCCCCATTCGCCATGCAGAGCATTGAAAACAACATCTGGACTTGCCTTGCTTAATTGTTCCCCAAAATCAGAACTGACATCAATAGCAACGACATCAAAACCTTCAACCGACAAGGCATGAATGACCGCTTGCCCTGAAACAAGGGAGACTTCCCGCTCTGGCGACATCCCTCCCATCAATACTGCAATTCGCTTACTCATGTTTTGCCTCTATGCCGATACGCTTAATTTCCCATTCCAACTCGACGTCCTGTGTATCACGCACCATATCCCGAATTTTCTCACCAAGCCCCTCCAAGTCTTTAGCACTGGCATCCCCAGTATTGATCATAAAGTTACAGTGTTTTGTCGACATCTGTGCTCCACCAACTTTAAATCCGCGACCACCTGCTGCGTCAATGACTTGCCACGCCCCTCGGCCATTCGACATTTTGGGGTTAGGGTTTTTAAAAGTCGACCCCCCCGTCTTTTCTTTGATTGGTTGTGACTGTTCTCGCCCCTTGGTGATTTCGTCCATTCTAGCCAATATATTTTCATGACTAGCATGTTCACCTTGAAAGAGCGCCTCTACAAATATGAGGTCTGCATCTGCCCCGCAATGACGATACCTATACCCCATTTCAGAGACAGGAATAATGCGTCTTTGCCCTCGCCTATCCAGTGCAATACATTCTATTAATATATCTTTAGTTTCAGCGCCATAGCACCCGGCATTCATGCGTAATGCACCACCAATTGTACCCGGAATTCCTGCATAAAATTCCATGCCGGTAAGGCCATATTTTGCAGCCTTTTTCGCAAGGGCATTATCAAGACAAGCGGCGCCAACACGAAGCATATTATCACCCACTTTTTCCACTTTGCCAAATGAAGGACCAAGACGGATTATGACACCGGGAACACCTCCATCCCGCACCAAAGTATTAGAGGCAACCCCTAAGATTTGAACCGGGATATTGCTGGGGACTTGTGGCAAAAACAATGCCAAATCGGCTTCGTCTTTGGGCATAAAAAGAACTTGAGCAACCCCGCCGACCCTAAACCAAGTATAAGGTGCAAGAGATATATTTTCTCGCAAACTCCCCCTCACCTCAGGTAAATATTGTAAGATAGAAGGGAAGCTCAAGGCTAAAGCTCGGCTAGAGTTTGCGGGAGTTCATAAGCCCAAGCCGTAATGTCACCAGCTCCAAGAAACACAACCATATCGCCGCTCTCTAAAGTCGGCGCCAAGGATTTTGCAATCCCTTCACGGGCAATGGTTTGTGCATTTCTATGACCATGCCGCGCAAGTCCTTCCACCAAACCTTGTGCATCAATCCCTTCAATTGGCTCCTCACCCGCAGCATAAACATCGGCCACATGAACAGCATATGCATCATTAAAACATGTGCAAAATTCTTCAAATAAATCTTCTAGACGAGAGTACCGATGGGGCTGCACAATTGCGTGTACACGACCAGAGCAAACTTGCGTAGCCGCTTTTAACACAGCTGAGATTTCAACGGGATGATGCCCATAATCATCAATAATTGTAACACCGTTCCATTCACCAGTTTTCGTAAACCGGCGTTTCACGCCGCCAAACCCATGCAAAGCTTTTCTAACTTGCGCTTCGCTAATGTCTAACGCCCGCGCCACGGCAATCGCCGAAAGCGCATTTTGCGTGTTGTGATCTCCTGCCATCGGTAAAAACAAACCAGGCCATATGTCTTCGCCTTGCCCGTCACGCAGACGGAAAATCACATCAAATTTGACGCCACCATTTTCATAAGAAAGGTTTTCAGCACGTACATCCGCCTGTGCATTAAAACCATATGTTATCACGCGCCTGTCCGTTACCCGACTCACCAAAGCTTGCACTTCGGGATGATCAATACAAAGAACCGCAAATCCGTAGAATGGTAAATTCTCAACAAATGTATCAAATGCAGCTCTCAATGTATCAAAGTCGCCGTAATGCTCCATATGTTCAGGGTCAATATTAGTGACAATGGCAATCGTAGAAAAAAGTTTGAGGAACGAACCATCGGACTCATCCGCTTCGACCACCATCCATTTTCCAGCACCAAGTTTTGCATTAGCACCATAAGCATTAATGATTCCGCCGTTAATCACGGTTGGGTCAAGCCCTCCCCCTTCCATCAACGCAGCCACCATCGAGGTGGTTGTGGTTTTTCCGTGTGTACCGCCAACGGCAACAGCCCATTTTAACCGCATAAGCTCAGCGAGCATTTCAGCACGCCGTACGACAGGGATAGAAAGCGCCCTCGCCTCAATCAATTCAGGGTTATCGCCTTTAATCGCAGACGAAACAACGAGAGCTCCAGCTCCATGTACTTGCTTAGCTTCGTGACCGATATAGATCGTTGCGCCCAAATTTCGCAAACGCACTACATTCGGGTTTTCGCGCATGTCAGAGCCTTGCACCTGGTATCCCAAATTGAGCATGACTTCGGCAATACCGCTCATGCCGATTCCGCCAATTCCAACGAAATGGACTGGCCCCGTTTCAAATGGCATTTGTGATTGCATGTGCGTCTTTCTATTATCGTTTTGCGGTTTGGGCAACCAATTCGGCCAGTCGTGTACCTGCGTTAGGTTTTGCTGCAGTGCTTGCAGAATTGGATGCGTTTTCAAGCCAGACCGAATCATTGAGCCTCTCCATGAGAATAGATTTTACTTTCTCTGGCGTAAACTCGAATTCGGGCAAAATATCGGCAGCTCCAAGGTCTTTTAAAGGCTTGGCATTAATACGTTGATGGTCGTCCATCGCGATAGCAAGCGGCACGAGTAATGAAGGCAAGCCCATAACCATAATCTCGGAAACGCTAGAAGCCCCCGCGCGAGCAATAATATAATGCGCCTTGGCGTAATGACTTTCAATGTCGGTAAAAAATGTGGCGCACTCTGCCTGCACACCAGCCTGTGCGTATACACCCTTCGCGAATTCCAAATTTTCTTTACGGGTTTGTTGCACAACATTTAACCGTTTCCGCAAATCTTCGGGCAACAAGGATATTGCTTGCGGAATGGTTTCACTTAAAATTCTCGCACCTAAGCTCCCCCCCATAATAAACAGATTTATTTTCTCGGTTGGCGGTTCATATTTTCGGCTTGCGGCAGCCATTATACCTGCTCGTAACGGATTACCAACAACGGTCCAATTTGCCCCTTGGGGGCATTTTTGCAGCACTTCAAACCCTGAAGCAACATGATTTGCTTTAGCCGCAAACACACGGTTTACACGCCCTAAAACCGCATTTTGTTCGTGTAAAATTGTCGGAACACCTAGGCTTTGTGCAGCTTTCATGGCAGGAAAAGCAGGATACCCGCCAAAACCGACCACAATATCGGGTTGCCATGATTTGATGAATTTCTTTGCCGTCCTCACACCTTTCGCTAATTTGAAAATGCCTAAAATTGCCTGTATTGGCTTGCGCGGCGATATGCTCGCAGCTTGCACGTGGATTTTATGATCCGCAGGGATATTACCAGCATGTTTCAATCCCCGAACATCTGTCATCAAAGCGATTTCCCAACCTTGCGATTTAAGTTGTTCGCTCAGCGCTTGGGCTGGAAACATGTGTCCGCCAGTTCCTCCTGCCGCCAATAATATTCGAAAAGGTTTAGAATTGTTCATCGGACGCCAAACCCATATGCACCGGGCCTTTTACGAGTAAAGGCGAGGATCAAACCTGCTGAAAAACATAAAGCCAGCATTGATGATCCACCGTAAGATATAAAGGGAAGCGTCATACCTTTTGGCGGCACCATATTTAAATTCACAGCCAGATTAATCATAGTTTGCAAACCAATCATTGTCGCAAGTCCTGCAACAGCCAGTTGAGAGAAATGGTCATTCAAGTGCAAAGAATTACGAAAACTGCGCCCGACAAACCCTGCCAAAATCAAAATTAATCCGGTGGATAGTAAAAATCCGAACTCTTCTACTGTAATGGCAAAAATAAAATCTGTATGCCCATCTGGCACACTATATTTAACGGCCCCTTCGCCGGGACCGCGGCCAAAAAATCCGCCATTAGCAATCGCTTCCAATGCCTTGTCTGTTTGGTAAGTGTCAGAGTTTTCTGGATTTAAAAATCGTTGCAGGCGGTCTTTAACATGAGGAAGGAAACTATACGCCCCGATCATACCAGCCGCCGAAATACCCGCTAGCACCGCCATCCATCTCATAGATAAGCCGGCATAGAAAAACACAGCCCCGAAACACAAAGTTAAAAGAAAGGATTGCCCGAAATCAGGTTGCCGCAGCAGAAAGAAAATCAACACAGCATAAATAGCGAAGACAATAAAAACCCCTGGAAATTCTGGGTTTTTATTTCGAACAGAAAACATCCAGGCAGCAAAAACAATGAAGCCAGGTTTGGCAAATTCAGAAGGCTGCAAAGAAAAAGGGCCAATCCTGATCCACCGCATGGCTCCCTTCACCTCATGCCCTATAAATGGTAAAATCATTAAGACAAGTAGCGCCCCTGCTAAAGCTAACACACCAAGCCTTCTTGCATTAGCAACGCTCAACATTGAAACGATGAAAGCTCCAAGCACGCCCGCTCCCGCAAAAAACATATGGCGTTTCAAAAAACAATGCGAACTACCCACACGGCAAAGTTTCTCTGCAATCGGGCTCGCCGCCATAGATAAAACAATGCCTGATAAAATGAGCGCAAGGAATAGGCTAAGGATTACTCGGTCAATACTGCGCCACCATTCATATAGCGGCGATCTGTTTGTCCGAGACCGAGTGCTCACGCCACACCTTTATTGAGGTTGGCATTGGCTTTCTCGCGCCCGTAAATATCAATTATATCTGTAGCAAATTTGCGAAACGCATCCCCCCTCACTTCAAAGTCTTTAAACTGGTCAAAACTGGCACAAGCAGGAGATAACAAAACGACAGGGTTTACAGATTTAGAAGCAAGGGCATCACGGGTTGCGCATAAAATCGCCATCCGCAACTCTTTTGAAACCTTGGCTGGGACTTTATTTTCAATCAGGGTTTTACAAAAATCTTCGCCGGATTCACCAATCAGGTAAGCTCTACTTATATTTTTAAAATGAGGTGCAAGTGCATCAATACCGCCATCTTTGGCTTTCCCGCCAGCGATCCAATATATGTTATCATATGTTTTAAGCGCTTGGGCACAAGCATCTGCATTCGTTGCTTTGCTATCATTTACATATTTAACCGGCCCGACCTTACCGATGTTTTCAAGCCGATGCTCCAACCCCGGAAAACTCAAGATCGCTCGTCCAATTTCTGCAGCGTCTAAACCTAGGGCGCGTACGGCAGCAAATGCCGCAGCTGCGTTTTGCCAATTATGTTCTCCATCAAGGCCAATGGCACGGGTCAGGTCGACAATCATTTCACAAGTCCGCCCCATGACATTGTATAATTTACCTTTGATAACACAAACACCTCGGCCCAAAGAACGGCGCCCTGAAATCGGTATTACTTTTCGATTATTCTTGGCAATCAAGCGAGTGCAAATCGACTTCCCTTCAGGGCTATCTACACCGATAATAGCCGTATCAATTGAAGTTTGGTTATCGAACACCCGTAATTTAGCAGCTTCATATCCCTTCATGTAACCGTGTCTGTCCAAATGATCTGGAGTCAGGTTCAAAAATACAGCGGCATCAGCTTTCAAGCTATATGTACGTTCGAGCTGATAAGAAGAAAGCTCCAAAACATAGTATGCACCACTGTGCATTGGATCAAGATCGAGTACACCTCTGCCGATATTGCCGCCGATTTGAGCGTCGCGCCCGCATTCTTTGAGGATATGCCCAATCAAGCTAGTCGTTGTAGATTTTCCATTTGTACCGGTAATCGCAATAACTTTAGGCCGACGTTCAGAAGCCCGTGCTGCGACTTCGCGAGCGAACACTTCAATATCACAAATAATAGGTACATTTGCTTCTTTTGCTGCCACCGCACTCCAATGGGCTTTGGGTAGTTCATGAGGAACACCAGGGGAAAGAACCAACTGATCAATATCTTGCCAACTTACTGTGGTTAAGTCAGTTAACTTCACGCCTTCGGCGGCAGCCCGATCTCGCGTATTCGCATTATCATCCCATGCCAACACCTTTGCACCTCCCATTTGCAAGGAAAGAGCAGATATCACACCACTCCGTCCCAGTCCGAAGACTGCAATGGCTTGCCCTTTGAATGTGCTGGCCTCAATCATGGTTATCTCAGTTTCAGGGTTGATAGTCCGATCATGGCCAAAATCACGGCGATGATCCAAAAGCGAATGACGATGGTTGGTTCGGCCCAACCTTTTTTCTCAAAATGATGATGTATCGGAGCCATGCGAAAAACACGTTTACCCGTCAATTTAAAAGATGCCACCTGAACAATCACAGATACCATTTCGAGAACGAATAAACCGCCAATGATCGCCAGTACAATTTCGTGCTTGGTGGCAACGGCCGAACTTCCCAAAGCCCCCCCCAAAGCCAAAGACCCTGTATCACCCATGAAGACCATAGCGGGCGGAGCATTATACCATAAAAACCCAAGACCCGCACCGATGAGGGACCCAAGCACAATTGTAATTTCTCCTGTCCCCGGCACATATGGCACACCTAGGTAAGGTGCATAAACTGCGTTCCCAACAAGATAAGCAATGGCAGAGAAGCTGGCTGCCGCAATCATCACCGGCACGATGGCCAAGCCATCCAGACCATCCGTCATATTGACAGCATTAGAAGCTCCGACAATAACAATGCACCCAAATGGTATAAAGAAAAAACCAAGATTGATGAGAGTATTTTTGAAGAATGGTAAGGCTAACCCCATCCCACCATGATTAGCTTCTGTGGCAGAAATATGTGAAAATGCATACACAGCGATACTGGCAATAAGAAATTCTAATATGAGTTTAATTTTCCCGCTAAACCCTTTCGGGTTTTGCCGCGATACTTTTAGATAATCATCGATAAATCCAATCAACCCAAAGCTCATGGTCACCAAAAGGACAATCCACAAATACGGATTGTGTAAGTTCCCCCACAGCAAAATAGAGACAACCATAGAGACCAAGATCAACAAGCCCCCCATTGTTGGCGTCCCTGCTTTCTGAATAATATGACTTTCGGGTCCGTCTTCACGAATTGGTTGCCCCTTACCCTGCCTCATGCGCAAAACTCGAATAAGGCGTGGACCAAAAATAAAGGCAATTAGCATGGACGTTAAGGTCGCCCCGCCAGTACGAAATGAAATATAATTAAACAGGTTAAACACCTGATAGTCATCAGCGAAACCACTTAGCCACTCATAAAACATTTATCTTTTCCCCTGTATTTTTATTGCCAATGCGGTGTGTTGATAAGGCCGCTACGAGCCTTCCCATACCGGATGCATTGGATCCCTTGACCATAATAACGTCTTTGTTTTGTAGATTTTTCTCCAACGCCACTTGGCAGGTATTGGCATTTTCAAACCAACCTGCTTGCATGGATTCTGGAAGTACATCGTGTAATGCTTTCATCCGTTGACCACAACAAAGAACTTTATCTATGCCTGCTTTTTTTAAAGTGATATTCAAATTTGCGTGTAACGAAAGTTCATCTTCACCTAACTCTAACATATCCCCAAGCACGGCAATTTTACGCCGCTCGTATAAACCTAGTGCCGCAATTGCGGCCTCCATTGAAGCAGGGTTTGCATTATAACTTTCGTCAATCAAAGTGACCATATTTCCCTGAACATCGAGCGTCATTTCTTCACCCCTACCAGGTATTTTATGCATATTTTTCAAAATATTAAGAACGACATCTAAATTCAAACCTACGTGATGGGTAAGAAGTAATACGCAGGCCGCATTTTCGACCCAATGCTTACCAGGCACTGGAAGGTACACATCAACAGAACGCCCAGCTAAATGGACAACCGCATGACTTCCTTCTGCGGTCAAATTCATATCGACAATGCGTGCATCAGCATCCTCATGCCAACCAAAGGAAACGCTTTGCGAGGCATGTTTCGCAAGTAAATCATAGTGCTCACTATCCCTTGGTAGGATCGCAAGCCCACCTTCGGCAATGCCACTGAAAATTTCTGCTTTAGCCGTAGCAATGGCTTCAACATTTTCAAAATGGGCTAAATGTGCAGGAGCTATATTTGTTACTACCGCCATATCGGGGCAAACAATTTTAGTCAGTTCTGCAAGTTCGCCTGCATGGTTCATACCCATTTCGAAAATGCCGTACCGAGTATCTTTCGCCATGCTAGCAAGCGTTAAGGGAACTCCCCAATGATTGTTATAGGACTTTATGGACGCATGGGTTTTACCAAATTCGCGACACACGTGCGCAATCATTTCTTTGACACTCGTCTTCCCCACGCTTCCTGTCACCGCAATCCGTTTCGCAGATGAACGCTTTCTAGAAGCAATGGCCAAGTCTTGTAGCGCCTGCATCACATCGTCAACAATCAATGCAGGAGCGTCCGTGACCTCATGTTCAGACAAGACCGCGCCCGCTCCTTTTTCATAGGCCATAGGAATGAAATCATGGCCATCGCGAATATCTTTTAACGGCACAAACAAGTCGCCCGGCTGCAGACTGCGGGTATCAATAGAAAGACCGCTCACTTCCCACGCCTGAACTGCCCTACCTTTGGTCGCAACGGCGGCTGTTTGATGTGTCCATAACGCACTCATACAGCCTCATCCTTTAACCGAGATTTTGCCACAGCAACATCATTGAAGGGAATGGTTTGATCACCAATAATTTGCCCTGTTTCATGTCCCTTACCAGCGATTACAAGACAGTCATTTTTTTCAAGCAGGGAAATCCCGTGCCAAATCGCTTCGGCGCGATCCGCAACCTCCATCGCTTGCGGACACCCTTTCATCACCGCAGCACGAATACTCGCAGGATTTTCACTGCGCGGGTTGTCGTCGGTAACAATCGCAACATCAGCTAAATGGGCAGCAATTTTCCCCATTTTTGCTCGCTTGTCAGGATCGCGATCCCCACCGCAACCAAACACAACGATTATTTTTCCAAGGGTATGAGGCCTTACCCCTCGCAGTAGTTTTTCCAACCCATCAGGTGTATGGGCAAAATCAATGAATACAGGCGCGCCAGCTTTGCTTATCCCTGCTTTTTCCATTCGCCCTGCGACGCCACGTAGTGATGCCAAAGCTTCTATAGCCGTTTTGGGATCCACGCCTGTTTTGACGGCAAGCCCTAATGCGGAAACCGCATTTAACACTTGAAATTCACCAGCAAGAGGTAAGTCAATCTTGTGACGATTGCCATGCCAAACCAGCTCTAATGTCTGGCTTGCGCTTCGCGGCGTAATCTCGGAAATACGCAAGTCTTCCCCTGCCCACCCAACTGTCATCACATCAAGATCGGCAGATTTCGCCACCTCGGCCATCCGCTTCCCGTATTCACGATCAACATTAATAACAGCAGGTGTGTTCGTCTCAGCAAGCTCAGTAAACAACCTCGCCTTAGCAGAGAAGTAATCATCCATATCTGCATGGTAATCAAAATGGTCTTGCGTAAGGTTAGAAAAGCCAACCGCCGACAACTTCACACCATCTAATCTATATTGCGCCAAGCCATGAGAAGAAGCTTCCATACCAGCATGGGTAATCCCCTCTTGCCATAATTGCCTCAACGTTTGATGCAAAGCCACAGCATCAGGGGTGGTGTGCGTTAGAGGCGTAACGCCAACATCTGTCGTCACACCCAAGGTTCCAAAGCAAGCAGATTTTTTACCTGCATAACTCCAAATTTGCCGTAAGAACTCAATGATAGAACTTTTTCCGTTAGTACCGGTCATCGCCACCATGCAGTCAGGTTGTCCTGCATATAAACGCGCTGCTATCTCGGCATATGTTTGCCGTGGGTTATCAACGGCAACATAAGGAACTGAGACATCACGTAGCCCAGGCAAAGACAGAATAGCACTTGCACCATTCTTGACTGCACTTTTTATATAGTCCCGGCCATCTAGTTTTTCACCAGGTAGAGCCGCAAATAAACTACCTGACTTTACCTGTCTACTATCTGCGGTCATGTCCTTAATTTCAACATTGCCGTCAATTGGAAGCTCATGTGGGGCAATCAGAGAAGATAACATCATTGTACAATCTCCCCATTTCTATTCGGGTAGATTATACGGCTAGCAAGTTTTTGATTTGCAGGGGGAACATATCTTCTCACGCCCAATACTGGGGCAATTCTTTCAATGACAGATCCCGCTGTCCGCGCCGCATTCCACCCAGCACTTGCTCGTCCATAAGTGTCACTTGCAGGCTTTGGCTCATCATAAACAATTAACACCAAATAAGTCGGATCACGGTAAGGGAATGCGGCCACAAAAGAGGTTACCAACCGCCGTTTAGCATACGCCCCATTAATGATCTTTTCGGCAGTTCCTGTCTTTCCCATAACCCCGTAGCCAGAAACTCTTGCGTTTCTGCCTGTACCATTGGTGACCACATAACGCATCATGTCGACTAGAAAATCAGATGTTTGTTGGGACACAGCACGTCGCCCCCTTACTTCGCCCATTTGTGCTTCGTCATATTTCAACAAAGTTGGCTCAACATATATTCCGTCATTAAGTAACGTGCCAATGGCAGTAGCCAAGGCAAGAGGCGTAACCGAAATACCGTGACCATATGACACCGTTGCTGTCGTGATATCTTGCCATTCTCGAGGAAGAAGCGGCGCTGCGCTTTCTTTTAATTCAATTGGTACGCGGGCAAACAAACCGAGACGGCGTAGCAAATCTTGTTGTTTGTCGCTACCGGCACGTAAAGCCAACATAGCAGAACCGCGATTAGACGATTTAGCTAACACATCCCAAATATCAAGCGGTACCCAGCTTGGATGGTCATCTGTTATGGATTTTTTTTGTATAACGAGTTTGTTTTGCACGGGTAAGGTTTCTCCGTCTTTGACCAAATTATTCTCATGGGCAAGTGCCATGGTAATTGGCTTGAAGGTTGAACCAAGTTCATAAACGGAGACTGAGGCATGATTAAGTAAAGATTGCGGCGAAGCTTGGGCAGGCTGATTAGGGTCAAAGTCAGGAAGGGATGCCATCGCCAATACTTCACCGGTTTTAATATTCAAGACAATGCCACTCGCCGCCACCGCCTGAAATTTTTCCAGCCCTATTCGGAGCTCGTCCGTCAATGAAAACTGAACCCCCATATCCAAAGATAGTGAAGTTGAAGCCGCATCATCCTCAGACAATCTCGTGTCAAAAGCGCGCTCTGCACCTGCAACACCATTCATATCAATGTCCGTAAACCCAAGCACATGTGCCGCTAATTTTCCGCGTGGATAAACCCGCCTTGGTTCAATTTGAAAGCTTAATTCAGGAAGGCCGAGTGCAAATACAGCTTGTCGTTCTGTCGGCGTAAGATTACGGTGTATCCACACAAAAGCTTTACCCGACCCTAACCGTTCCTCAACAATAGAGGCATCCAAATCCGTCAATACAGAAATAATCGCTTCGGTCGATGCTTCCACATCCCACACCTTACGCGTATCGGCGTATAAGGAATATGTTTCTAGGGTTGTCGCCAGCAATTCACCATTTCTGTCAACCACATCAGCTCGGTGCTTGATCACATTACTTGCCATAGGCGTAAAAATCGAAGGCGTTCTAAATACGGACACTTCTGCCAACCGGACAATGAGCAGAAACAAAGCCAGACTAAAAACAGCCAGACCCATTAATATTCGAACTCTAGCCTGACGAATGGAAGCAAACTCCTCGTCTTCAACGTTGAAACTCGGCACAGTTTCAAAAAACGGCGACTGTGGCGTTAGCTTCGGCAAGCTAGTCGGGGTTAGCTCTTTCATTTTGCCCCCCCTTGTGATGTCGCATTACTACGGGGCGGCGTTTTGCCGTATTCCGCCTCTAATTTAGCCACAGCTTCTTCGAGGCTAAGAACTTGATTTGCTTTTACTGGCTGCAAGTCAAGCTGTTGCGTCGCTAGCTTTCTTAAGCGATCAGGGCTTTCCAAGTGTGCGATCTCAGCACTTATCATTCTTACTTCCGCCTGCTCCTGCTCTAGCTTGTGTTCTAGCGTTTTTACATAGGCGCGCGCTTCCAATGCTCGGGTTTTGATCGAAAACAAGACAAATACCAAGCCAACACCAACCGCCATGAGAATAAGCCAACCAGTTCTACCAACCGTTCCAGAGCGCGAGTTGTAAGGCAATCGTGTCATACCGCCCTCGCTTCAAGCTCTGCCAGAGTTGGGACATCAGGGAAAGCAAAGCCAACTACGACACCGTCTTTAACAGGCCAGACATCCGCGTCCGTTCTCACACCACATCGCAACCGGGCCGACCGAGAGCGAGGGTTATTTTTTTGCTCTTCTTTTCCAGCACTTACACCAGAGCGCCTTGGTAAATAAAACGAAGGCTTCGTCGTATCTATTTCTTGCGGCGGCAAATGCCGTGAGCCAGAACTCACATCTCCACACCGCGCTCGCAAAAATAATTTCACCATCCGATCCTCTAGGGAATGGAAACTGACCACCACTAAACGCCCCCCGGGCTTCAGAATATTCTCTGCTGCCAACAAAGCCTTTTGCAACTCACCCAGCTCATCATTGACATAAATACGTAGAGCTTGAAAAATTTTAGTCGCCGGATGTTTTTTACCACCTTTCCCAAGCGCACTTGTAATGATTTGCGCCAAAGCACCCGTGGTTTCAATCGGCTCAACTTCTCTGGCACGTACAATAAAATCGGCACATCGGCGCGCGCGGCGCTCTTCGCCGTAAACTTTAAATATCCGGATCAACTCATTATGTTTTAAATATTGGACCACATCTGCGGCGCTCGGGCCTTGTTGCGCCATACGCATATCAAGCGGGCCGTCTCGCATAAATGAGAACCCGCGATCACCTTGATCCAATTGCATTGAGGAGACACCGATATCCAAAACAACACCATCAAATTTTTCACCCTGTACAGCATCCTCCATATGGGAAAAAGCAGTCTGAATAAAAGAAAAACGCTCTGTAAACTGCGCACGCATTTCATCAACATGCACCAACACATCTGGGTCACGATCTAAACCAACCAACTTGCAATCCGCAGCTTCTAATATAGCTTTACTATACCCTCCCGCCCCGAATGTACCGTCAATGTAAATTTCTCCGCCCTGTGGACCAAGTGCACTCAGCACCTCATTCATGAGAACAGGAACATGGCTCACAACCCACCTCCCTGTGACGGTGGATTAGGGCGCCCTACCAGCCGCAACCTATGACGGTTTTCTCGCGCCATCTCTCTCGCATTTACGGCTAGAGCTTCATAATTTTTAGGGGACCAAATCTCAAACCGCCTGCCAAGACCAATGAAAGTCACTTGCCCATTAAGCTGCGCATATTCAGCCAATTCCTTTGGCAAGGACACCCGTCCATTTGCATCAAAGGACAAACGACGACTTTCCGCAAAAATAGCCCGTTCGAAAGCAATTCGCGCGTCATCATAAGGGTCCATATTTTCAAGTAAGGCTTGATAATCTCGTAAAAGAGCAATGCCACCACCCTCAAGGTAAGGCCCATCAAAGCTCGGCCATACAATAATTCCGTCAAACCCATCGGCATCCGCAGGAACGCCTGATTGTGACTTCGCACTTACAACACTTCGAAAATCCGCAGGAACGGAAATGCGTCCCTTGGCATCCAGTGTATTTGTGCTTCGTGACAGGAACATTTTAGAATTCCTCCCCAGAATCCACTAACCCAGCATGCGTACCAATTTACGCAACCACAATGGGGATAGCATGGGTTTTTATGGGATACAATGCCAATTTAGTAAATTATTAAGTATAAACCGACTTTTTATAGGCTTTTTTGATACCTCCGCCTCCCAACCGTGAACAATCCATGAACACGCATGCCCATAAGTTACACAACTAGTAAAAATGATCCATGCAGACACCAAACATGGCCAAAATATCAAATTTGCCGCATGACAATTAATCGTTCTGCGCCTATAGGGAATATATGTCTGTCACGAACAATCCCCCCTCGCCCAACCACGCCCGCCGCAATATATTTGTTCTGTCACTGGCTCAAGCTTTCGGTGGTTCAATCGGCGCGATTGCAATTTCATTAGGCGCATTGTCAGGGGCTTATTTACTAACACATGGTCAACAAAGCATCGCCACATTACCGGTCGCGGCTTATTCAGTTGGCGCGGCAATATTCGCCCTCCCCGTATCTATATTATGCCGCCAATTTGGTCGTAGAATTGGTTTCATCAGCGGCGGGTTCATCGGAATACTAGGCGCTATCCTTGCCTGCTTTTCGCTCCTTAACATGCAATTTCAAATGTTTTGTGCCGCCTATCTACTCATTGGCGGCGCGAGCGCATTCGTCCAGCAATACCGCTTTGCTGCAGCAGATCAAGGCAGCGACAAATTCAAATCCCGTGCGATTTCTTGGGTATTAACAGGTGGCATCTTCGCTGCAATTATTGGCCCGCAAACAGCACTCCGAACGAAAGACCTCCTCTTGCCCACGCCATTTGCAGGTGGTTTCCTTGGCATGATCGGCCTGCTGTGCATTGGCATCACCATTTTGTTTTTTCTCAAACCCGTCATTCCCACAAACATTGAAACGGCATAAAGCAATGAAACCCCGCGCCCACTTCCCGCGATTATCAAACAACCTGTATTTTTCATCTCTTTACTGTGCGCTGTGTCTTCCTATGCATTAATGACCTTCATGATGACTGGCGCCCCCCTCGCAATGCTCCACCACGGCCACAGTGAACATCAAGCCATTCTTGGCATCCAATGGCACGTAATGGCCATGTTTGCGCCTAGTTTTATCACGGGTAATTTAATTGTAAGGTTCGGGAAAATTCCCGTTATTGCCACTGGGCTTACCTTGTTATTGGTTTGCGCGACTGTGGCCTTAAGCGGTCTGGAACTCTGGAATTTTTGGACATCCCTAATTTTACTTGGCGTCGGGTGGAATTTTGGCTTCATTGGCGCCACGGCCCTCTTGGGCGAGAGTTACACATTATGCGAGAAGAACAAAGTTCAAGGCTTTCACGACACGATCTTATTCAGTTTCGTCGCAGGCGCCGCTCTGCTTTCAGGCTCTACATTTTCCATTTATGGCTGGCATGGTATCGCATTGGTTTTACTTCCCGTTGCCAGCTTTGCTCTTCTATCCTTACTCTGGCTTAGCCGTCACCAGCAAGCAAGGCTTATACCTACAGATAACTAGAAGTTAGCAAGAGAGCTACTCCTCACAATGCCAACAACTCTCATAAACTCTCATATCCAACGCATCCATACCAATTGGGCTGCCGGGAGGCAATGACTGTGAAGGCTTGTGCATGTTCTCCGAGCGGACAGAGCGGTCATTAAACCTCGCTATCTCTTGCAACAATAATTTGGCAGAGGTTGTATTTTGCCCTACCAAAGCATTTGAAAACAAATCCAAAGCCCTTTGTGCATGACCGCGAACAGAGGCGCTAGCATCGGAATCAACAATTCTCATTAATTCCTGCCCATATCTAGCCCGCATCATCTCGACAATATTTTGTGTACGCGTATTCGGTGCAGTTTGCATGACATGAGAATTTACACGCCCGAACAATTCATCCAGACCCATTTGGGATACGTCCCGACGCTTAAACTCATCAACACGAGCCAAACGTCTTGCGTTAAACAAAACAGCGAAGGTCATATTTGTCGCGTCCTGCGCGGCTGAGACCAGATCAAAAGCAGGGTAGGCTGAACGCCCGAACATTTCCCGCCTCCCAAAATTTGACAATGACGGCGTTAACGCAGAGAGCGTAGCATCAGATAAATCCAATGCTTGCGGTTCAATTGTCCGCAAAATTGCAGCCAAGGCCTCACGCTGTCGTCTTGCCGTAACTATATCAATTTTGGCTTCAGGATCATCTGCCAGGCCGTAATTAAAAGACATGCCTCCAATTACTTTTCCTGCTGCTGCCGTTTGATATCGATGGTAAAGATATATCGGTACAATCACCTTATTTAAATCCGCAGCAGGTTGCCACGACTGCAGACGCGAGCGGTCAAAGTTTGACAGCGCAATTCGTCGCACCGCCATCACATTAACTAATGACTGAACCGGATCTTCGCCATTATCCCATAAACTACCACGTGGATGAGCAGAGCCGATACTGCGGGCATCTGGGTCCGCCACATAGGCAAGCCCGTTTTCAGCGGCTTGTTTTACCAAGTCATCTCTCTCGGCTTTCGTCCAGTCCCCGTAAAGCCAACTGGTTGTGAATTTATCCCAGTCCCCAATACCAACACCGTAACTTCGGCTAAAATCAAGGCGACCATTTATCGCTCGCACGTCCGGTGCAGGATAATCCATCACAGATTGTTTTCCATATGTACTGGCGGCAAAGTTATGGGCAAACCCAAGCGCATGCCCAATTTCATGAGCCGCGAGTTGACGAATTCTGGCAAGGGAAAGTTCAACCGGATCATCCACCTCACCTGTATCAACTTTATCTGTCCCTGCCAGACCCTCAAAGATCATCCTATCTTGCCGCACCCGTAACGAACCAAGGTTAACATGCCCTTTGAGCATTTCACCTGTGCGCGGATCATAAACACCGCCCCCATATGACCACCCACGCGTTTGTCGGTGCACCCATTGCACGACATTGTAACGAACATCGAGAGGATGAGCACCTTCGGGCAAGACTTTAACCTGATAAGCATTTTTATATCCGGCAGCTTCAAAAGCAACTTCCCACCATTTCGCGCCATCAAGCAATGCTGAACGTACAGGTTCAGGAGCGCCATTATCGATATAGAAGATAATAGGCTCTTTTACTTCTGACAATTTTGCATCAGGATCCGTCTTTTCCAAACGGAAACGGCGCGCCATACGCCTTTCAATAGTATCTGATAACGTCGCACTATAATCATAGTGCACAGCTTCAATGATGCCTGCACGCGGATCCGACCTAATCGGCACGTAATTTACATCAGGCAATCTTACAAAAGAGTGGTGCTGAATAAGAGTAATATCACGCCCATTAGCTGCGGTAGCTTCCACTTCCCCGCCGGGGTTAGCAGAACTTAATGTTAAAAAAACATCTAACTCAACATTATCGGGAAAAGCATATACGGCTTGTGTATCAATCAAGGTTCGGTCTTTGGCGAGTTGGAAACTGCCTTGCCCCACATCTTTTAAATACTGCACAAGGTTCAAGCCGTCGCGCTTTAAAAAATCACTTAAGTCAATTAAAATTGCCCCATCCTTATTCGTCGCTAATATTTCAACCGTTCCCAAAAAAGATCGTGCAAAACTTTCCTGAACTGCTTTTTTCTCATATTTATTATCACTACTAGCTCGATAAGTGAGGTTTTCCGCTTCAATAACAACCTTGTTCCCCAAAACCTTAAAACTAACGATTTGCCCCGAGTCTCCCCAACCACGGTCAAGCCCTACCGGGTTTGAGCCTAAACCTGCCGTTAGACGCATGGTATAAATCAGCCGTAAAGCCGTGCCGTCTTCATCCGGTTTTGGAAACTTGAACAAAACCTGACCGTTGTTTTGATCAACATACAAATCGATAAAACCTTCACGGTGATCCAATACCTCTACAAGTGAGGCGTAATCAGTTAACGGTGTTTTATGAGAAGTTTGAGGTGAACATCCAACGATGACCATTGCAATAATGATTGTTAAAAATGAACGCATAATATCCCTCGTATTTTTTTTTGAACTCTATCTAGCAGCCACAATATTGTCGAGACCAAAAGTTTCCCCTTGACATGAAACCATTTAGTTTCTTATATATGAAACCATAAAGTGTCATATAGGAGATTTAACACATGACAGAACAGGCCGTATTTCGTGCCCTTTCCGATCCGACGAGACGAGAAATTATTGGGCTGCTCGCACAGAAACCATTGAGTGTAAACGAAATTAGCTCTCACTTTGACATGACACGCCCAGCCGTCGCCAAGCATCTGAAAATTTTGCAATCTGGCGATATCATTTCAGTTAAAGCCATTGGGCGTGAACGTATCAACCACCTTGAACCCTTGGCTCTTAAAAGTGTCGCGGATTGGCTATCATATTTCAGCCATTTCTGGGACACCAAATTGGCCAAATTAAAATCCACCATTGAAAACCAACCAAAACCGGAGAACACACCATGATGAGACATACTCGCTTGGAGAAAACCATATTCATCAATTCGACGCTGGAAAATGTTTGGCTATATTTAACCGATAAAGATAAATTGGGAGAATGGTTTCATGAAGGTGAAGCCAATTTAAAACTTGGTGGCAATTACCAACTTCTAAAAGATGACGGCAAACCACTTTGTTGGGGGAAGATCACTGAATTCAACCCTCCAAACAGGCTAGTTTATACATTTACCCATGACCTCCTTAAAGGCGTAGAGACCACGGTTATCTGGGAACTCTCCTCTGTACACAGGGGTACAATGTTAAAGCTTACCCACTACGGGTTTGAGAATGCAGACGTTGATACACTTGGCATGCTGATCAATCATGATAAAGGTTGGGATGGACATTTAGGTCGTTTGCGCGACAAAGCCGCGATACAATAATTTCATGACTTAAAACATATCCAATCGTAATATATCAGAGGGTCTATAAGCCGGGTTCTGTACTCATTACTGAGCGGTGACCATTCATCTAAGGCGGCGGTTGCCCGTCGTCTTTAGCGACCTACCCGGATGGCGACGTTAAAGCCCGCCAAATGCCATCCCTATTTGGTCTTGCTCCGGATGGGGTTTACCTTGCCTGCTTTGTTGCCAAACCAGCGGTGCGCTCTTACCACACCCTTTCACCCTTACCTTGAAACCAAGGCGGTCTACTCTCTGTGGCACTTTCCCTAAGGTAGATTTTCACATCCACCTCGCCGGACGTTATCCGGCATCCTGCTTCAATGGAGCCCGGACTTTCCTCGAAGTTTGCACCTCGCGGCCACCCGACCCTCTGATAAAAGTCTTAAAGCTGAAAACCCGATTGCCGTCAAGAGCAGGAAGTTTTATAGAACGAAAACCACGCATTTACCCACTTGATCGCCTAAATACTTATTTTGCATCTTCACTGCTATTTTTCCTAGACTTATTCTAAAAACTAATTATTGAGAGCCTGTTTTGGCGAAACGACTATAATTGATTCCCCAATAAAGAGATATATGAATTGCTTTGACAGGCTGTCAATTTGACATACTTCAAAGCGAGGAAGCATGGCAGCGCGGGTTGTCCCACATCAACCTACGACTGCCATGCTTCTGCTCTTTTTCTCATTTGCCAAATTAGTGACAATTTCCAGGCATTGCACATCGATATCGCCATTCATCAAGCTTGGCCGGTAACGCCTTTGTAAAGCCGTCATCACCAACTTGGTTTGCTCGTCCAAAACACCCGTTACCTCCACCCCATAACCAATGTAAGCAAGCCCCGACTGCACAACTGAAATTCCGCGACCCCTTTCCCCACTTTCAAATAAAACTCTTTGGTCTTGCGTAATAGATGTCGGCCAATAACCGACACTTTTTTTTGCCAATTGCTCCCACGGGAATTTTTCACCAGGGTCTTGTTTTCTGGCCGGTGCAATATCGCTGTGTCCAACAATATTCATCTGTGGAATGTTATGCCTATTCAAAATTTCTTGACACAGTTTTATCACTGCAAATATTTGCGCTTCAGGAAAATCAGGCAAGCCATAATCATGACCTCCATTTACAATTTCGATACCAATAGAGATAGAGTTTAGGTTGCTTTCCCCTCCCCAACTTGACACGCCCGCATGCCAAGCCCTGTAATTTTCATTGACAAGTTGGGATATTTTTCCACCCTCATCTACCATGTAATGTGCCGCTACCTTGCCCGCTTCTGAACACATACGCGCCAAAGCAGCATTTCCGCTTTCCATGCCTGTATAATGCAAGACCAGCATGCTAATCGGAAGCGTGCGTTCATCAAAATTGGGGGACGGTGTTTGAAAAATTTTCACGAAGGGCGCTTCTTTTCCATCATTATCAGACTATTGGTAATCATATCACAAACCTCCCAAAATCATTAACCAGTTTAACAGCCAAAAGGGAACCTACGACCAGACTGATTATTTTACTTTATGCCGACATTAGTCATATGGTACCCGTGGAGCTCGTTTTCCCCTTCTAGCAATAACATATACACTGGCCAAAATCAAAATTGCCCCAAAAATGAACCGTATTCCAAATGGTTCTCCACGCATCACCACCCCTAAAACAACTGCCCAAAACGGTGTCATTAATGTTAGCGGTACAATCAAGCTTACCTCATAGGTTTTGAGCAAACGGAAATATTGCCCATGAGCAAATACAGAGGCAAGAACTGCCGTATACACGACACCTACACCCATTTCCCAGCCAGCAGCTTTGGCAAGGGTAAGTTGGTTGTCTTCAAATAAATAGCTTAACATCCCAAGGACAGGTACAGCCAATACGCCCATCCACGCTAAATATTGCCATGGAGTTACTTCACCAACCCCTTTCACCAAAACAGAACCAACTGCCATAACGAAAAATGCGGCGATCACATAAATCAAACCAATATCAAACGATACACTTTCGGGGTCATAAATCAGAATAATGACACCAGCCAAGGCCCCGACAATCCCCAACCCTCTCTTCAACCCAATATGTTCTTTCAAAAATACAACAGACAAGACGGTCGCGAAGGGAATAAGCATTTGCGCCACAATAGAGCCCGAAGATGCGGGTGCGGTCTTTAACCCTGTATACAAAAATGCCAAATGTAATGCGCCAACACAAAGAGCGGCTAAACATAGTTTTAAAATATTTTTTGGTAATGGAAAGAGAAAGGGTGCCATCAATACCGTAAGGAGAATAAAACGAACACAGGCAAAGAAAAATGGTGGCAAAGCCAAATCTGTCAACATCCATTTCGACAATACGAAATTACCGCCCCAAATCAGGCAACAGAGAGACAAAACGAAAAAATCACTAAAACGCATAGTTCGCAATAACTCGAAAAAGCGGCGCAATCTAGAAAATTATGAATTTTTGAAAACCGGTGAAAAAACCCAGCTATTCGGTATCGACACTCCACCCGTCAGGAGTTTCATGTGCATCAATAATCGGGCCATCCGGCGATACATCTTCACGCTCATTATCAGGGGGCTGCGGCGCTTCAGCATGCACCTGAAAAGCTTCGAACTGATGCATGGTGGATTTAGAAACAAATGATGCCAAAATCGGTTTTCCAGTAATTTTTGCTTTAATCCACAGCACGGCAAAGGCAATAAACCCTAAAATCACTACGCCAAGTATTACAAAAAAAGCGAACGCAGCTGAAGCTGCCAACATAAAAAAGCCAGCGACCGCAACAATACCTATAAATATCAACCGCAATAATGCGGAAAGCGGATTTGGTGGGCCAGAAAGTGTGTGTCCTTGTGTCATGTGCTATATGTCGGTGTTTTGAAGGCTTTCGTCAAGAGGGTCAGCATGACATTTTCGTTAGTTCTCCCCTGTTTGCGCCAATACCTGCTCTTTTCTTTGCGCTACAATCTCTGCATATGCTTTATTAATCATCGCCATTTTGTGGCTTGCTAGTTTCTGCAATTCTTTGGGCAAGCCTCTTGCCATCAACCGATCAGGATGATTAGCGCTCGCCATCCGGCGGTACATTTTCTTCAATTCTTGGTCTGAAACATCCTCGTCAATCCCCAAAATCAAATAAGGGTCATCGGAAGCTCGTCCCATATGGGCAATACGGATACGCGAGAAGGTGCGTTCGTTAAATTTGAATACACGCCCTGTTGTTTCAAGAAATGCCATTTCCTCATCCGTGACAATTCCGTCAGCAAGAGCGATATGGAATAAACCGTCCAAAACGTCTTCCAAAATATCGGAGCGTCTTTTGTATTTCTTATACACAATTTTCGCATAGGCTTCGAAGCCAAGCGTTGTTTGGGCCGCTAAATTGAAAAACCGGGCAATGCCTTCTTCCCCATCAGGATCTGCTTGAAACACATTTTTAAAGGCACAAATTTCATCACGGCTCACGACACCATCAGCCTTGGCAAGTTTAGCACCAAGAGCAATTAAGGCCGCCGCTACCCCTGCATCACCTACATTACGGTCAAACGGGCTGAGTTCTTGGCGTGTGGGGTCACCAGAAGGAGGCCCAAATAACCGCGCTGCGGCGCCCAATATGCGAAGTCCAAAGTTCATAATAGAATATGTGCCTTAGTTTGCTTCCGCACTCAAGAGTTGTCTTAACAATCGAGGCTAAAGAGAACCATTTGGCGCGCTTGGTTCTTCCGCCTTCCAGTGTTTACGGCAAACGGAAGCATAAACATCTTCACCGCCTATCACCACCTGCTCACCTGATTTAATAGCACGGCCTTGGGCATCCAATCTTAAGACCATGCTTGCTTTGCTGCCACACCAACAGATAGTTTTTATCTCGCGCAAACGGTCAGCAATGGCGAGCAATTCGGCACTACCTTCAAACAATTCACCTCGAAAATCTGTTCTTAGTCCGTAGCAAAGTACAGGAATGGCTAGCTCGTCCGCAACATCGGATAATTGGCGGACTTGTTGCTGACTAAGAAACTGTGCCTCATCGATTAAAATACAGCTTAAATGTTCTTTTTTATGACGCGCGGAGATCATCTCATAGACATCGTCTGTACTCGTAAACACATCTGCCTTTTTATCGAGGCCTATTCGGGAGGCAATAACCCTCTTCCCCGCACGGTCATCAATGGCCGCCGTAAGCAACATAGTGTTCATGCCACGCTCGATATAATTATAGCTTCCTTGCAACAGCAAAGTAGACTTACCAGCATTCATCGCAGAATAATTGAAATATAATTTTGCCACCCTAGGCTCTCCGAATCTCTTATCTCGGCTTGTTTAACATGAGGGCGAGCGGGCGGCTATTTAAATGACATCACCCCGTCATCTAATTTCCCCCAGCGGATGGTTTTATAATCTTTGATATAATTTTCAGGGTTGCGCCACGGTAAATGGTCTCCTTGTTTCGGCAGTGCATCCAATTTTCGCAAGAGATAACCAGATTGCAAGCCAACAATGGGTTCTTTTTCCATTTCCGCTTCAGGTAAAACCGGCATAGCTGTTTTGTAGCCATTTTTTTCCATATGTTGCAACAGACGTACAACATAGCCACTGGTTAAATCGGCCTTTAATGTCCAAGAAGCATT
>JAJRSG010000034.1 GCA_024278915.1 Alphaproteobacteria bacterium | reverse complement strand
GCGGTTCACAGAAATTTCAGGGCAAGTATTAGATAAGGCCTGTCTTGGCGACTATGTTGAAGCAGGCTTGCTTGTGCACAACAATGACCACGTATTCGCAACACCACAAGGCCGCCTTGTACTTGACCATCTTTGTCATGAGCTCCTATTCAGCGCAAATTAGCCGCGCCTACCCATTCTACCGCCGCATCATCGAGCCTAAAATTCCGCGCATAATCGCAGCACCATGTCTGCCGGCAATTTTACGGCCCAATTGCGCCCCGATCGAACGGACAGCCGCTTTTGCCCCTGCTTCTAGAGGAGATTGACGACGACGCCCCCGTCTTGCGGGTTTCTTCTTGGCAGCTTCAGCTTCCTCTTTCGCTCTCTGTTCAGCCATCGCTTTCCGTTTCGCTGTTAACACTTCATAGGCAGATTTTCGGTCAATCATTGTGTCATAATCACCATCCACAGGAGAACGCCCCATGACGGTTTTGCGTTCTGTCTCTGTTGCCGGGCCAAGACGGGAACTAGGAGGGCGGATCAAGGTTTGCCCAACAACCTGTGGCCGACCTTTCGCATCCATCACAGAAACCAAGGCCTCTCCTACGCCGAGATCAGAAATCACATCTGCCGTTTTAAAATTAGGGTTAGCGCGAAACGCAGATGCCGACGACTTAATCGCTTTAATTTCTTTCGGAGTATAGGCTCTCAGCGCGTGTTGTATTCTGTTGCCAACTTGTGACAACACACTATCCGGAATATCACCTGGGTTTTGTGTGACAAAATAAATACCAACCCCTTTGGAACGGATGAGTCGTGCGACTTGCTCGATTTTTTGTACCAAAGCCTTGGGCGCATCATCAAATAACAAATGGGCTTCATCAAAAAAGAACACCATTTTTGGTTTATCAGGATCACCTACTTCTGGCATTTCTTCGAATAACTCACTGAGGAGCCACAGCAAAAAAGTAGAATACAAGCGCGGATGATTAATAAGTTGATCCGCCGCCAATATAGAAATAATGCCTTTACCACTCAAATCAGTTCGCATCAGATCTGATAGTTTCAAAGCAGGCTCCCCGAAGAAATCATCCGCCCCATCCCGTTCAAGCACTAATAAATTACGGGTAATTGCGCCTACGGATTGCGAGCTAATATTGCCATATTCCAATGACAACTCTTTACGTTGTTCTGCCACATATTGGAGAGCGGCCTTCAAATCTTTTAAATCGAGTAAGGGCCAATCATTGTCTTCGGCCACGTCAAAGGCAATATTCATCACTCCTTCTTGCGCCGACGTCAAATCCATAAGGCGAGTGAGCATCGTTGGTCCCATCTCGGTTATGGTCGTTCGAACGGGATGGCCTTTCTCCCCGTACAAATCCCAAAATATGGTCGGGAATGCATTGTAATTATAATCTTCCAGCCCGATTTTTTCAGCGCGAGAGATAAGCTTGTCATGTAATTTATGATCTTTGGAGCCTGCGACACAAAGTCCCGATACGTCCCCTTTCACATCAGCCACAAATACGGGCACACCCGCATTGGAAAACCCTTCGGCCAAGATTTGCATAGTTACGGTCTTGCCCGTCCCAGTCGCCCCCGCCACAAGCCCGTGACGATTAGCCCGTTTCAGTAATAATGCCTGATCCTTGCCGTCTGTATCTTTACCGATAAAAATGCTGTCCATATGGGCCTCCCTTATTGGATTGATAGAACGGATGAAAGGCTAACTCAAGTCGTGAAGTCCGCTAGACATGTCAAAAGGTGGGGCCATGTTACCTCTGGCTCATTTGGTGATAAGACGCGAAAGCGCTCTAGCTTCATACGGCAATGCATAAACAATAATGTGGCAATGTCCGGAAAGATCAGGAGTAAAGCGAGGGGTGGCCATATTTTGCAAAATTCAAAAGGCCTTGACCTTTGTCCCAATCCGCTATCTATTTCCTAAAAATGGAGAGTAATATGGATAGTGCAGTTCGGGCGTGTATTATATTTATGACCTTTGTGGTCGCTGCGTGGGTCTTATATTGGCTAAAAGATATTCTCGCCCCCTTTGCGCTTGCTATCTTTTTCTGGCTTATTATTGATGCCTTTGCCCGTTGGCT
>JAJRSG010000033.1 GCA_024278915.1 Alphaproteobacteria bacterium | reverse complement strand
TAGGTAAAGACATCTTATTAAAACGCGAAGACTTACAGTCCGTGTTTTCTTTTAAAATTCGAGGAGCAGCCAACCGAATTTCAAAACTCACCAAAGAAGAACTTGCTTGCGGCGTCGTTGCTGCCAGTGCAGGTAACCATGCTCAAGGGATCGCGGCAGCCGCACGGTACTATAAAACGAAAGCCGTCATTTTTATGCCGGTCACAACACCGGAAATAAAAACCAAAGCTGTACTCGCCAAAGGGGCAAAGATCAAATTAGTCGGCGATAGTTATGACGATGCTTGCGACGCAGCCCTTATCTATGCAAAAGAAACAGGAGCGGTTTTTATTCATCCCTTTGACGAAATTGATGTCATTGCGGGACAAGGAACCATTGGCAAGGAAATATTAGAACAATGCAAAACACCACCTGCCGCAGTTTATATCAGCGTTGGCGGCGGTGGCCTAATATCAGGGATTGGTGCCTATATCAAAACCCACAGCCCTGAAACCAAAATTATTGCCGTCGAACCGGAAGGGGCTGCAACCCTAAAAACTTCTCTACAAACAGGTGTGCCTACTCCCCTCAATAGTATTGACGGGTTTGCCGATGGCGTGGCAGTAAAAATAATTGGTTGCAATACCTTAAAAATAGCACAAGCCATTGCGCCTGAATGTGTATTGGTTAGCAATGACGAAATTTGTGCGGCGGCCCGTGATATTTTTGGACAAACCCGCACAGTTGTCGAACCAGCAGGCGCATTGGCACTAGCTGGGTTATTAAAGCATACTCGCGAAGGCCAAACACTGGCAGGCCCTTCTATCGCTATTGTCACCGGTGCAAATGTTAATTATGACCGCATCGGGTATATGGTAGAGCGCGCCGAACTTGGTGCTGGTGGAGAGATATTATTAGCCGCCACCTTACCAGAAACACCCGGGGCCTTCTTGAAATTTTGCCAAGCGTTGGGTGATCATGCCGTGAGTGAATTTAATTACCGCTATGCCAACACAACCACGGCACATGTTTTAGTCGGAATAAAAATCAAAAACCAAAATGACCGCCAAAATATTATCAACGCCCTACAAGTGCAAAGCATGGCGGTTACAGATTTAAGCAACAATCCACTGGCCAAAGATCACCTTCGTCATATGGTTGGTGGAAAGGTTTCTACTCAAGTCAAAGAGAGAATTTACAGTTTCGAGTTTCCCGAGCGCCCTGGCGCCTTACGTGGATTTTTAGAAACCCTAGACGGGAAATGGAATATTTCCCTATTTCATTACCGCAATCACGGCGCTTCAACGGGGCAAGTTTTATGCGGCTTTCAAATTCCCAACAACGACGCCCAATTGTTAGAAGCCAACCTATTCTCAACCGGCTTTGCCTTGCGCGAAGAAACCAACAATCCCGCTTACCAATATTTTTTACAACACGACGGATAAATGATGACCAATAAAATGTTGAAATTCGTAGAAATTACACCACAAATGCCAAGTAAGCGGGCAGCAAAAACGCGCCGTGCAGACTTTGCAGAAATTTACGGGGATTACATAAAAGAAAAGGCCAATGCACAAGCATCCCGATGTTCACAGTGTGGCGTGCCTTTCTGCCAAAATGCATGTCCATTACATAATAATATTCCCGACTGGTTGATGTTAACTGCCGAAGGACAATTACAAAATGCCTACAACACATCTGCCGCCACTAATTTCATGCCCGAAATTTGTGGACGTATTTGCCCGCAAGACAGATTATGCGAGGGGTCTTGTGTCATTGAGCAATCTGGTCACGGCACAGTTACCATCGGCGCCGTTGAGCGGTATCTCACTGATTTGGCGTGGGATGAAGGTTGGGTAAAACCATTAAACCCGGCCCAAGAACGCTCTTTAAGTGTCGGAATCGTCGGGGCTGGCCCCGCTGGTTTGGCAACCGCTGAGGCACTTCGTTCTCATGGTTGGCAGGTCACCATATATGATCGCCATGACCGCGCAGGTGGACTATTAATGTACGGAATTCCGAATTTCAAGTTGGATAAATCAATTGTCAAACGGCGGATCAAGCGCCTTAAAGACGGCGGAATAAAATTTGTTCTCGGTACTGAAATTGGAAAAGACATCAGCTTTGCTGACTTACAAAAACAACACCAAGCAATTTTGCTAGCAACTGGTGTTTACAAGGCTCGCGCCCTGTCCGTACCGGGATGCGGCAATACTAATGTTATTGAAGCTCTTCCCTATCTCATTGCATCCAACAAACGTGGCCTTGGGGATACAGTTACAGGCGAAACAGCAGAGGGTAAAAATGTTGTTGTCATCGGCGGCGGTGACACTGCCATGGATTGCGTACGAACCGCCATACGCCAAGGTGCAAAATCCGTATCCTGTATGTATCGTCGCGACGAAACCAATATGCCCGGCAGCGCCCGCGAAACAAAAAATGCAAAAGAAGAGGGCGTACATTTTGAATGGTTGGCGGCTCCAAAATCCGTTCATGATAAAAATGGAAAAATTGATTATGTCCGGGCAGCCCGTATGCGCCTTGGGCAAAAAGATGGTGATGGACGGCAAGGGTTCTCGGAAGTGGAAGGGGCAGACTTCAAAATGAAAGCGGACTTAGTCATTCAAGCCTTGGGATTCACGCCTGAAGATATGCACGCCCTAAGTCCGGACCTAAAACTGACCCGTTGGGATACGATCAAAGCTCACTCAACCCGCTTCGAAACCAGTCTGCCTGGTGTCTTTGCCGCAGGTGATATTGTCAGGGGCGCAAGCCTTGTCGTGTGGGCAATCCGCGAGGGGTTGGACGCGGCCACTGCCATGCATAATTATTTATTGGCACAGTCTCTTGCCGATCAGGAGGTGTTAAAATGAACACTATCCATAAAGGCCAATGCCTCTGCGGCGATGTAGAGTTTGAAACGCCTGCGCCGTCACATATCGATGCTTGTCATTGTAAAATGTGCCAAACTTGGACGGGTAGTATATTTATTGGTGCAGATTTTCGCGAAGGCATCACCATTACCAATGACAAAGGTTTAACTTGGTATGAAAGTTCGGAATGGGCCAAACGCGGATTTTGCCAAACTTGTGGTTCCAGCCTTTTTTACTGCCTTAAAGATAATAATAATTTTTGGGCTGTTGCCGCCGGATGTCTTGACTTACCGACAAGTACAACCCTTAACAAAGAAATTTTTATTGATGAAAAGCCGAATTATTACACCTTAGCCGGTGACCATTCGCGTCAAACCGGTGCAGAATTTTTAGCGACACTCTCTTTGGATACGAACAATGACTAATTGGAAATCGAAATACGAAACGGCGAGAGACACTCTCATTAATGCCCATGCTTACAACCCAAGCGATGAACATGATGCTTGTGGGGTTGGCCTTGTTGCCAGTACAGACGGCACGCCGAAACGTGAAATTGTCGAAATGGCTTTACAGGCACTCAAAAACGTCTGGCATCGAGGGGCAGTTGATGCAGACGGAAAAACCGGAGACGGCGCTGGGCTATTACTTGATATTCCTCGTGATTTTTTCAAAGAACAAATTGAACGTACAGGCCATAAACCAACCAAACATAAAATCGCCATTGGCATGGTGTTCTTACCACGTACAGATTACGCCGCCCAAGATGCTGCCAGAACCATCGTAGAATCGGAATTACTAAAGGCTGGGTTTTACCTCTATGGTTGGCGGCAAGTACCTATCAACATGGACGTGATTGGCCAAAAAGCCATCGATACCCGCCCTTCGATTGAACAGGTTATGTTTCGGGCACCAATTTCATATGACGCAGATAAATTGGAACGAGAACTATATATCGTTCGTAGACGTATTGAAAAACGCGCTATTGAAGCAGCCCTTCCCGGCTTTTACATTTGCTCTTTATCGGGGAAAACCATTTCCTATAAAGGTATGTTTTTGGCTGAAGACATTGATATTTTCTACCCCGATTTGGCGGATGAGCGTTTTATTTCCCGGGCAGCTCTCTTCCACCAACGATATTCCACAAACACATTTCCTCAATGGTGGTTAGCCCAGCCTTTTCGAATGATCGCCCACAACGGTGAAATCAATACGGTAAAGGCCAACACTAATTTCATGAAAAGCCACGAAATTAAGATGGCCTCACATACCTTTGGCAAGCGAGCAGAAGATGTAAAACCTGTCATCCAAAAAGGTTCATCAGATAGTGCGGCTTTGGATAGTGTATTTGAATTATTGGTCAGAGCAGGCCGCTCTGCCCCTTTGGCCAAGACACTCCTTGTTCCTGAAGCCTATTCCAAACGTGGTGATTTAATGCCGGAAAAATGGCGGTATTTTTATGAATATTGCAACGCCGTTATGGAACCATGGGATGGTCCGGCAGCGCTTGTTGCTTTTGACGGGAAATGGGTAATGGCAGGGTTAGACCGAAGTGGTTTACGGCCACTACGTTATGCCCTCAATGACAAAGGTATTCTGGTTGTTGGGTCCGAAAGTGGCATTTGCCCAATGGACGAAAAATCAATTATTCATAAAGGGGCCATTAAACCAGGCCGATTAATTGCCGTCGACCTTGAAGCAGGTACATTTTATGATACAGACGAAATTTTAGATAAACTTTCTTCTGCCGAGCCTTATGCTGAATGGTTGAAGAATGTTAAAAACTTGGACGAAAAACTGGCAGGTCCCGAACCAAAACAACATTTCTCTGGCGATGAATTGACCCGCCGGCAGCTTGCCGTTGGGCAAACCCTCGAAGACTTGCGCCTCATTCTCGCCCCCTTAACCGAGGATGGTAAAGAAGGTATTGGCTCAATGGGTGATGACACACCACTGGCCGTACTCTCAGATATGTACCGGCCTCTTTCCCATTTTTTCCGGCAAAAGTTTTCACAAGTTACCAACCCCCCCATTGATCCTTTACGAGAAACGCGGGTGATGGGGCTAAAAACCAGATTTAGAAATTTGCGTAATATTTTGGCGGATGGACCAGAAGTTATCGATGAAATGTATGTGCTCGACAGCCCTGTCTTGACCAATGGCATGTATGAAAACTACATGCGGATGGTTGGTGATAATGCTGCCATTATTGATTGTACTTTCGAACCACCAAAGCCGGGAGCTCGCAGAGGAAATGCACTAAAGAACTTGTTAAAACGAGTAAAAAAGCAGGCTGAACAAGCGGCTCGTGACGGCATTGAAAACATCATTTTGACGGACGAAAATCAATGTGAAACTCGTGCCAGCGCTCCCATTATATTATGTGTGGGCGGCGTGCATACTCACCTTGTGGCTAAAGGTTTACGCTCTTCTTGCTCCATTATTGTGCGCTCTGCCGAATGCCTAGATACCCATTATTTTGCTGTGTTGATCGGCGCAGGTGCCACTGTGGTTAATGCTTATCTCACCCAAGACATCATTACAGATCGGGCGGCACAAGGACTCATCAACCTTTCTCGCGATCAAGCCATCGCCAATTATAAAAAGGCCATTGATCAAGGATTGTTAAAAATTATTTCCAAAATGGGTATCTCTGTAATTTCGTCATTCAGAGGCGGAAACAACTTTGAAGCTTTGGGTTTGTCACGGTCGCTAGTGGATGAACATTTTCCAGGCATGACATCCCGTATTTCAGGAATTGGCTTATCTGGCCTGGAGAAAAAAATTCTCGAGAACCACCATAAGGCCTTTGAGGTTTCTTTAACACCGCTTCCCATTGGTGGGTTTTACCGCGTGCGCAATAAAAGCGAACGTCACGCCTATGATGCGAAAATGATGCAGCTCTTACAAACGGCGGTTCGTGATAATGATTACAGTCTTTACAAACAATTTTCTGAATATATGGGTTCAAAAGAGCCAATCCAAATTAGAGACTTATTGGACTTTAAATCTAAAAATGCCGCCATACCTGTTCGCGATGTCGAGAACGTCAATGAAATTCGTAAACGGTTTTGCACACCCGGTATGTCTCTCGGGGCTTTATCACCAGAAGCACATGGTACCCTAAATATAGCTATGAACCGCATCGGGGCAAAATCCGTATCCGGAGAGGGAGGAGAAGACAGCACACGTTACAAACCCCTTCCCAATGGAGACAACGCCAATTCTGCCGTCAAGCAAATTGCTTCTGGCAGGTTTGGGGTTACAGCAGAATACCTCAACCAATGCCGCGAGATTGAGATCAAGGTGGCCCAAGGAGCAAAACCAGGTGAAGGCGGGCAACTTCCGGGCTTTAAGGTCACAGAAATGATTGCCAAATTACGTCATGCAACACCGGGGGTTACTCTGATTAGCCCTCCACCACATCACGATATTTACTCAATCGAAGATTTGGCCCAATTGATTTATGACCTCAAGCAAATCAATCCAATTGCGCGGGTCTGCGTTAAACTTGTCGCCAGTGCTGGCATTGGTACAATTGCTGCTGGAGTCGCAAAAGCCAAAGCTGACATTATCCTCATCGCAGGCCATAATGGCGGCACAGGGGCGACACCTTACACAAGCTTGAAATATGCAGGGTCTCCGTGGGAACTAGGCCTAGCTGAAGTGCAACAAATTCTCACCCTGAACAATCTGCGTGACCAAATTACCTTGCGTACAGATGGTGGGCTTAAAACAGGGCGCGATATTGTCATTGCCGCCATGTTAGGCGCGGAAGAATACGGCGTGGGCACTTTAGCCCTCGTGGCTCTCGGTTGCCTGATTGTTCGCCAATGCCATAGCAATACATGTCCAGTCGGCATCTGTACCCAAAATGAAGACCTTCGCAAGAAATTTGCTGGCAAGCCGGAACACGTTATCAATCTAATGAGTTTCATTGCCGAAGATGTCCGTGAAATTTTGGCAGAGCTAGGCGTGAAATCATTAAGTGAAATCATTGGGCGGTCTGATATGTTGGCGCAAGTCTCCAGAGGGGCAAGCCATTTGGATGATCTGGACTTGAATGCAGTATTAGCACGCGTCGACACCTTGGCGGTTAAAGATACACGCCACCTACGCAATGAAGTGCCGGACGCCCTTGATACCTTCATCATTAGTGACGGTAAACAAGTCTTTGAACTCGGAGAAAAAACTGAACTCACCTATTCTGTACACAATACACAACGAGCCATTGGAACACGGGCTTCTAGCCATCTTTATCAAAAATTTGGCAAACAAGGCCTACCCGACGGGCAATTAACCGTCCGGCTCCGCGGCTCTGCAGGGCAATCCTTAGGCGCCTTTGGTATGAAAGGTTTACGTCTACTGGTTGATGGAGATGCTAACGATTATGTAGGCAAAGGGTTATCCGGCGCAGAGATATTCCTAAGCCCTCAAGGTCAAAGTCAGATTAACGCCCATACTAGTGCCATTATCGGTAACACATGCCTTTACGGGGCAACTTCCGGCACACTATTGGCAGCTGGCCGTGCAGGAGAACGCTTTGCCGTCAGAAACTCCGGTGCCTCTGCCGTAATCGAAGGATGTGGCACAAATGGATGTGAATACATGACTGGCGGTACGGTTGTCATATTAGGCAGTGTCGGCGATAATTTTGCAGCTGGCATGACTGGCGGCATGGCCTTTGTCTACGATGATGAAAATGTCTTTGATAAAGCGGTTAATGCTGACAGCGTCGTGTGGCAAAAACTCTCAAGCTCACACTGGGAACAAATACTGAAAGACTTAATTGCCAAACAAGCCAGGCACACCAAGTCAGATTTTTCCAAGACTTTGTTAGCCGAATGGGAACATGAACGCGGCAATTTTTGGCAAGTCATCCCCAAGGAAATGCTCGAGAGATTGGCATTCCCATTAAAGGACGTAGCTTAATTTCCATCAAGATTTCCCGCCCCCACTATATGGGGCGGGAAATTTTACTTACTTAATAATTCAAAATTGGGGCGAGCCAGCGCTCAACTGTGCGTAACTCCATGCCTTTTCGTTTCGCATAATCTTCCACCTGATCTTTTTCAATTTTACCAACGCCGAAATACAAACTATCGGGGTGCGAAAAATACAAGCCTGAAACACTGGATGCCGGTAACATGGCAAAACTTTCGGTTAAATGTACAGCTGTCGTTTCTTCACCACCAAGTAGCTCGAACAAGGCCATTTTTTCCGTATGATCAGGTTGAGCGGGATATCCCGGCGCAGGGCGGATCCCCGCATATTTTCCGCAATTAATTCTTCAGAACTTGCCCGTGCACCACTCTCATACCCCCAAAATTCACGGCGTACCCGTTCATGCATATGCTCGGCCATAGCTTCGGCAAGTCGATCTGTTAGTGCTTGGAAAAGAATGGCATTATAATCATCTTTGGCATTTTTATATTTCTCAACGCGCCCTTCCTCGTCGAGACCTGCTGTCACAGCAAACCCGCCAACATAATCACCGGACGGGGACACAAAATCCGACATGGCATAATTTGGTTTGCCTTCTTTTTTATCAATTTGCTGGCGCAAGGTATGCAAGACTTGTAATGGTTTTGTTCGTTCTTCATCTGCATAAAGTTGAATATCATCCCCCATCTGCGTTGCAGGCCAAAACCCGATGGTCGCTTGGGCACGCACCCACTTTTCTGCAATAATTTTATCCAGCATTGCTTGTGCATCTTTGTAAAGATCCCGCGCCGCCTCTCCATATAAATTATTATCGAGAATAGCAGGATAGCGACCTTTCAACTCCCATGTCGCAAAAAATGGCGTCCAGTCAATAAACGGTCTCACCAACGCAAGGTCATAACCCTTAAAGGTTTTCGTACCGAGGAATGTTGGCTTGGGCGGTGTATATCCTTCCCAATCCAGTTTATATTTATTTGCACGAGCGGCTTCTATGCTGACCCGTGTTTTCTTGGTCTGACCACGGTGAAAGTTTTCCCTTGTTTTTTTATAGTCAGTCCTGATTTTTTGGACGTAATCATCTTCCCCGTCACCAAGCAATATGCTGACGACACCAACAGCACGAGAAGCGTCTGCCACGTAAATAGAGGCACCCGCATCATATGCAGGTTCAATTTTCACGGCGGTATGAATTTTACTGGTGGTTGCTCCCCCAATCAGAAGTGGCATGTCCATACCAAGCCTTTGCATTTCTCCTGCAATATAAACCATTTCATCTAGGCTCGGCGTAATCAAACCCGACAAGCCAATCATATCCGCCTTATGTTCAACGGCGGCGGCTAGAATTTTTTCGGCAGGTACCATCACCCCAAGATCTATGATTTCATAACCATTACATTGCAACACAACGCCAACTATGTTTTTCCCAATATCATGCACATCGCCTTTTACCGTTGCCATAATAATGCGACCGTTCGACACATCGGTCATGCCCATTTCTTCTTTTTCCGCGTCCATGTATGGCATTAAATGAGCGACAGCCTGCTTCATTACTCGTGCAGATTTAACCACTTGTGGTAAAAACATTTTACCAGCACCGAACAAATCACCAACCACATTCATACCATCCATTAACGGGCCTTCGATAACATGCAATGGTCGCTCAGCTTCCAGACGAGCTTCTTCTGTATCCTCAGTGATATATTTGGTAATACCGCGAACCAGAGCGTGAGACAGTCGTTCATTGACCGTTCCCTTTCGCCATTCTGAGTTTTCCACTTTGGCTTTGCGTTTGCCACCACGGTATTTATCCGCCACATCAAGCAATCTATCTGTGGCATCCGCACGGCGGTTAAGGATCACATCCTCAACACGTTCACGCAATTCCTCAGGGATATCATCATAGATGGTCAGCTGCCCTGCATTGACAATTGCCATGTCAAGGCCCGCCGGAATAGCATGATAAAGAAACACACTGTGCATGGCTTCCCGCACAACATTATTACCTCTAAAGGCAAAACTCACATTGGAAAGTCCCCCGGAAATACGTGCATATGGCAGCTCTTCTTTAATACGTTTGCAGGCTTCGAAAAACGCAACGGCATAATCATTATGTTCTTCAATACCGGTCGCAACTGCAAATATGTTCGGATCAAAAATAATGTCTTCCGGAGGAAAACCGACTTCTTGAGTTAATAAATCATAGGCACGCTTACAGATTTCAAACTTATGATCCGCCGTCTCCGCCTGACCTTCTTCATCAAAAGCCATGACCACCGTTGCCGCCCCGTATTGCCTGACTTTACGGGCATGCGCGAGGAAAGCTTCTTCCCCTTCTTTCATGGATATTGAGTTAACAACCGACTTACCTTGCACACATTTGAGGCCAGCTTCAATCACTTCCCACTTCGAGCTATCAATCATGATCGGTACACGGCAAATATCAGGCTCTGATGCAACCAAGTTCAGGAAGGTTTGCATGGCCTCAACCCCGTCTATCAGGCCGTCATCCATGTTGATATCAATTATTTGCGCCCCATTTTCTACTTGTTGGCGAGCGATCGCAAGTGCCTCACCAAATTCACGCTCGACCACCAAGCGTTTAAACTTGGCGGAACCCGCCACATTTGTACGTTCACCAATATTGATGAAACTTGCTGTTTGCATATTCATGAGGTTTATCCCGCTAAGGCAAAAGGTTCGAGACCTGACAACCGCAGAGCGGGTTCAATGGTCGGCGGTGTACGCGGCGTTATATCAGCAGTCGATTTGGCAATCGCTTCAATATGTTGGGGCGTTGATCCACAACACCCACCCAATATATTGACCATGCCTTCACCAGCCCATTCCGCAACCAGGCTACTCATTTCCTCAGCACTTTGATCATATTCACCAAAGGCATTTGGCAGGCCTGCATTCGGGTATGCCAAAACATATGTATCGGAAATTTTGGACAAGGCCTGTACATATGGCCGCAATTCTTCGGCACCTAAAGCACAATTCAAGCCAACTGCAAATGGTTTAGCATGTGCAATGGATGTCCAGAAAGCTTCTGTGGTTTGGCCTGACAACGTACGCCCGGATTTGTCGGTAATCGTACCTGAAATCAACAATGGAATTTCACGCCCTTTTTCGACAAAAACATCTTTAATCGCAAAAATTGCTGCTTTACAATTGAGCGTATCAAATATGGTTTCCACCAAGAAACCGTCCACATAATCAAACATTGCCAGAGCTTGTTCGCGGTAAGCATCTGCGACTTCATCAAAACTTACGGCGCGGTACCCTGGATCTTCTACCTTTGGTGACAAAGACAAAGTCCGACTCAACGGCCCAAGCGCACCAAGCACGGCCCGTGGCTTATTCGGTGTTTTTGCGGTCCATTCATCAGCAACCGCCCGTGCAATTTTAGCGGCAACTTCGGCAATATCAACGGCAATATCTTCCATGCCATAATCGGCCTGACTGATGCGGTTTGCATTAAATGTATTCGTTTCAATAAAATCAGCGCCAACTTCTAAAAACCGGTTATGCACTTCGGTGATCGCGTCTGGCTTTGTAATGCTCAATAAATCATTATTACCCTGCACAAGGCTTGGCCAATCGGCATATTGTTTCCCGCGGAAATCTTCTTCGGTTAATTGCATACCTTGCAACATGGTTCCCATCGCGCCATCAAGAATGAGAACCCTTTCTTGCATGGATTTTTCTATTTGTTCCCAGACACTCATTTACGCCTCACTTTGGTTCGGTTGCACACCCAATATTTTGCAACAGGTGAATGCCAAGTCGGCCTTATTTAGCGTATAAAAATGGAAATGCCGCACGCCGTTTTTTTGTAACTTACGAGCAAGTTTAGCTGTGGTCGACGCCGTTAAAAGTCGCCGTGTTGCGGGATCGTCATCAAGGCCTGCAAATAATTCATGGTACCAATCTGGAATATGAATTTTACACATCTCGCTCATACGTTTTATGCCAACATAATTTGGTTGCAACATAAGGCCCGGAATAATCGGGATATGAATACCTGCATCGGCGGCCTTATCTTGGAATCGTAAAAACGTATCCGCCTCAAAGAAAAATTGAGTAATTGCACGCGTGGCGCCAGCATCAATTTTTCGTTTCAAATTATCAATTTCTACTTGCCAATTTTGGCTCTCTGGATGCAGTTCTGGGTAAGCACTCACAGAAATATCGAATGGAGCTACTTTAGTAAGGCCTGCAACCAGATCACTACTGTATGCATAGCCATTTTTTGTAGGGCGATACCCAGCACCAATTCCGTCTTGCGGGTCTCCTCTTAATGCAACAATGTGGCGCACGCCTGCGTCCCAATAGGCTCGCGCAATATTATCAATTTCTGACCGTTCCGCATCAACACAGGTTAGATGCGCAGCGGCATTCATACTTGTTTCGTTAGCAATTTTTGCCACTGTTTCGTGAGTTCGTTCACGCGTAGAACCACCTGCCCCATAAGTGACAGACACAAAATCAGGATTAAGTGTTTCAAGTTTTTGTATGCTTTCCCATAAATTATTTTGCATTTTTTCCGTTTTAGGTGGAAAAAACTCAAAACTAATCCTTAGACGGGATTGTTCAGATAGTGCCTTTTGTTTCGGCTCAGAAGTAGAAGTCATCGTCTGCTCACTATTTAGATAATTGGGAAAATAAAAGGGAAAGTTCGGCCAACTGGTCATTAGTATGTTCAAGTCCTACTGACAAGCGAATTAGGGTGTCAGAAACACCTGCAACCTTACGGGCCTCCTCACTCATCGCGCGGTGAGTCATACTTGCGGGGTGACAAATTAGACTTTCGGTCCCGCCAAGGCTTTCTGCAAATTGAAACAAGGATGTATTGGCAAGAAAATCACCAACTCCTGCCCTGTCCGTAGCAAGTTCAAAGCTCAACATTGCACCCGCGCCGCTTTGTTGTCGCTTGGCCAAATCATATCCGGGATCTGTTTCCAAACCAGGGTAAAAAACTTTAGCTACTTTGTCATGATCGGTCAAAAATTTTGCAATTTTTAAAGCGTTAGTTTCCTGTATTGCCAAACGGGCATGTAATGTTCGTAGTCCGCGTAACGTCAGGAAACTATCAAATGGCGCGCCCGTTACACCTGTACAATTTGCCCACCATGCCAACTGTTCGGCAACACCTTCATCTTTTGCAACAGTAATCCCGCCAACCACATCACTATGCCCATTAATGTATTTCGTAGAAGAATGAACAACAATATCCGCGCCCATTTTCAAAGGTTGTTGCCGTGCAGGGGACAAAAAAGTATTATCACACACAACCAGAGCCCCGACTTTATGGGCCGCTCTTGATAATGCCTGAATATCATAAACTCGCATCAATGGATTGCTGGGTGTTTCGATAAAAACGAGGGCTGGTTTTTCATCCAAGGCACGTTCCACCGCCCGCTCACTGTTTTGATTAATAAATTCAACGCGTAAACGCCCTTGATCTTGCCGCGATCTTAGCAATCGATGCGTGCCGCCGTAACAATCATGAGGGGCAATAACCAGCGCATGATTAGGAAGCAAATTCAACACCAAATCAATCGCGGCCATACCCGACGAAGTTACCACCGCACCTGCGCCCTCTTCCATCTCCGCCAGTGTTTTGGCCAAGGCATCCCGGTTCGGGTTCCCCCCGCGCCCATAGTCATATTTCCCCATATCATCCAACCCATTGAATTTATAAGTCGAGGATAAATATAGCGGAGGTGTTACGGCACCATATGCCGTATCGTTGCCTATTTGCGAAGAAACGCAAACCGTTGCATTTTGGTATGAAGGTTTATGCGGCACGTTGAACCCCTGTGATAAAACTAGATAATAGAGGGCCAAGAATGTCATATTCCTTAAGAAATGAATCGTGACCAAAAACCGAATCGATGACCACCATTTCGGAATGTCCAGCGAGCTCTTTATGTAGAGCTTCAATTTCTGATGGAGGCGCTAATTGATCCGAACGGGTGGCAATTAACAACGTAGGGGTCGTAACCTTCTGAGGGTTAACTGCATGCAGATCAATGGATTCTGACAAAGCCATAAACCTTTGTACAGGCATGGCCTCAGGGTATTTTTCACCGCACGCTTGCAGGTAATCTCCCACATCAAAACCAATTGTCTTTTCACATGTCTGCTTACCTGCAAAACGAATGGAAAACTCTTCTGCCGAACGGTAGGTGGTCATGGCGAGCTGGCGAGCAAGCTTAAGACCTTCTTCGGGTTTTCCAAATTCGGTCGCAAGATCAATGATCCGCCGCTGTATCCCTCGCATGCCAACCCCCATCGGGAATGGACGGTGGCTCGCCCCAAGCAAGCAAAGTCGCTCTAACAAATCAGGGTATTGTGCAGCAAATGCCAAGGCCACCATGCCGCCATAACTGGTACCAATGATAGTATGTACTTTCTGGATGTTTAATGACCGTATGAGAGCCTCTAACCTTTCGGCCTGATCTTTCGTGGTGATTGTCACCCGCTTTTGCGCATTTTTTCCACACGGTGCCAAATCAACACCGAGCACTTGATAGCGGCGTAAATCAATGGGTCCACCGTCATAAACCAATTCCGACCACCAGCAAGACCCAGTTTGCGGCCCACTCTCCGGTTCATCTGCGATAAAGCGGGACGCTGATATACCGCCCGGAATAACAATGACAGGCGACCCAGCTTTGCCGTAAAGCCGACCAACAACCATATCGGCCTCGAGCACATCTCCACGTTCTAGAACATGATCGCCTAAAAACAATTCAACATCATATGCCATTAGCATAATCCCGTATCTGCGGGCTAAATCTTGGGGCAAACATATGAGGAAATGAAGGCAGTTTACCTTCTCCCTCATTTGCCATTGGTTATAAAACCGCCGTAGGACTTAGCACCTTTCCAAAACACACAAGGCATTTCGGGGTTGCTCCAGCTTCAAAGGGCCTATCCCTCCACTGGTCTTAATGAGTAAGGGCAACATGATAGAAAAAATAAGTGACGTCAAGACGTAATCACAATTAGCCAGTTTGCTCGTCCTTAAAATCTTTAAGCAAAGCCGCATAAGGGTCAGCGTCAGTTCCCCAATAAGGTGTGATTTGGCTAAGAGCTGAATAAACGCCCTCGTGAATAATAGACTTTGGATTCCCGCCACTTCCACGAAGTTGCATATATGGAAGCCAATATATAAAATGCGCGGTCAGTCTTTCGGATAAAATACGATCTTCGTCCGCACGGAATACCAAATGCCCACTTTCTTCCAAAGAACCTAGCACATCCATAAAGGTACGCTGCATTAAAGAAAGCAAGCGTGTAAATTTTGGCTGTAAAGCCGGAATACGCTCTAACAGGGCAGTCATGTTAAAAAAGAAAAATCTAAAATCATAAATCTCTTCGAAGATAATATAGAGGAAAATCCAATTATCTTCGATCGCCAACGGCTTGTTAATCGGGGCTGCCAGAACCAGTCGTAATTCCTCTTCAAAATCAGCGAATAGTTCCTCTATAATGGTATCTTTACCTTTGTAATGATAATATAAATTACCCGGACTAATCTCCATCACAGCCGCAATATCAACAGAAGAAATATTTGGTTCTCCCTCATTATTGAGCAAAGCGAGCGCTGTACGGAGGATTTTCTCCTTGGTCTTTGAACGTGGTTTTTGAACCGCCACGTTACTATTTTTTCGCTTTTGTAGCAGTTTTTTTCTTCGCTACCGGCTTGCGGGGGGTTCGTTTTTTAGGCGCAGGTTTAGGCGCTAATAATTTTAAAATTTCATCTAATTTAGCTTCTACTCGGTCAAGTCGCTCTCCGACATCATCCAGATCACTGCCACTATCCACACGTTTTAAACGAGAGCGCATTTTAGCAATTCGCTCATCCATATCGAGGCCACCACTAACCGAACTTACCTTTTCCATGGCATCTTTAGCGATTTCCTTGCCTTTGTGGCTAACCAAAGTTTCGATCATTTCGCCTTTGTTAACCAGCTCGTCAAACATTTTTCCTCCGCCCTTGGTGACTTTGGATAATTGCTCTTGTGCTTCACCAAAAGCTCGACCATATGCGCCAATGCCAGCCAGCCAAATTTTACGAGCCGAATCACCGGAGAGAGGGTTAGGTTTCTTATCTTTACTCATATTGGCCTCCTTAGGCTTTTGCGGATTTATGGTTCAAGCGGCTTTTTTTTTGAGCCGCTTTAGCTTTGGCATTTTTTTCTCTGGCATTTCGACTTCCGGTTCTTCAAAAAACTCACGCATAATTTCAATGGATTCGTCGCGTCTGGTGAGCAAGAATAAATGCCCTGCTCCTTCCATGACAACCATCTTAGACCCTTTGATCATAAATTTTAAAATATGGCCGTTGGCCAGCGGCACAATATGATCTTTGCTCCCCATCATGATCAACGTTGGAATCCGCAAGCGGCGTAAGAACGGCAAGCTAGACCAACCTAACATGGCAGTAAGTTGAAAAATATAACCCTTTACACTTGGAGCAACCATATTTTCTGCGAAATCATTTACGCCTTCACTACCATCGCCGTACAAAGTCTCAAAATGTTTTGCTAAATAATTTTTATCAACATAGCGTTTTGGAGATCCCATCTTGCTAATCGCACGAATATCGCCAGGTACCATGGTTACCCCCGGCGCAGTCGCCGCCAAGACAAGCCTGTGCACCATTTTCTGGTTCTGAAATGCAAATTGCTGCGCCATACCTCCGCCCCAAGAAACACCAAGTACATCTACTTTTTCATAGCCATGTCGTAATAAGATAGTTTTAGCAGCCTTTGCCACCCACCATGGTCGGTAGGGTATACTTGGGTCCGGTGAACCGCCCACGCCCGGCATATCAAAAGTAATAATATCACGGCCCGTAAAGTGATCTGCAAATGCTTGCGCAATTTCCAAGTTGGCGCCAATGCCATTAAAAAACAAAAGTGGTGTCCGTTTGCCTGCGCCCTTATCTGTGCCCTTCCAGATCGCCGTGCGAAGTTTTTGGTTGCCTATTTTAGAATAGGTTATGCGGGGTGGGTTACGCATGAAAAATTATCCTTGTTATGATTTACGTAAATACATATTCACCCGGCGCTTTACACAGCGGCGGAAATGATTTGTTACCGAGTTTGCGCGGGGCATTTTTAAATTCACCAGAACGCTCAGCCAACCATTTATCCCAATAAGGCCACCAAGAACCGGCATTTTCTTCTGCGCCCTCTATCCACTCTTCACATGTATCTTCAATTTTCTTGTTTGTGAAGAATTTCGCTTTCGGATTACCGGGCGCGGTTAGGAGTGACTGAATATGTCCGCTGGATGCGAGGACAAAATCAACATCACCGCCAAACAAGGCTATATTGCGATAACTGGCACGCCACGGGGTTATATGATCGGTAACACCCGCCAACATAAAGCCGTCAATTTTGACATTTTTTAGGTTAATCTCATGATCCATAAATTGGACACCACTGCCTGGCACAAACCGTTTATCAGCAAACATATCCAAATAATCAGAATGCAATTGCGCGGGGAGATTAGTCGTATCTGCATTCCAATATAAAATATCAAATGCAGGTGGGTCTTCACCAAGTAAGTAATTATTGACCACATAATTCCAGATCAGATCATTTGGTCGCATCCAAGCAAACACTTTGGATAACTCTTCACCGGGAAGAATACCTTTACGGCGCGACATTTTTCGTGCGGCTTCAATTCCGGCTTCACTAGCAAAGAGACCAATATCACTATCTGATTTTTTGGGATCTAAAACACATACCATTAATGTATAAGCATTGACCCGCGTATCTCCGCGTGCAGCAAGCTCGCTGAGGAATAGAGATAACGTTGCACCACCAGAACAAGCGCCAGATACATTGAATTTTTTCGCCTTAGTAATTTTCATCACCGCATCCGTGCCCTCGATCAAGGATTGCACATAATTTTCCAAGCCCCAGTGCGAGTGTTGCCTTTGTGGGTTTCGCCAACTGACTGCAAACATTTGGTAGCCCTGCGCGCGGAAATACTTAATGACACTATTATGGTCAGATAGGTCATTGGCATAAAATTTGTTAATTTGGGGCGGAATAATTACAAGGGGTATCTCGTGCACCTTGTCCGTGGTTGGCTTATATTGAATAATTTCTAGCATTTCGTTTTTGAACACGACACTGCCTTCAGCCGTTGCTAGATTTTTACCCACTTCAAATTTTGATTTGTCGACCATAGAGGGCATGCCGCCATTGGTAGTCAAATCCGCATAGGCATTCTTGATCCCTTTTACGACTGACAAGCCGCCAGATTCATATAACCTTTTCATTGCCGCCGGATTTCCCAACAAGGTATTAGTCGGAGCAAAACTATCGACAAGGATATCCAGAACAAAGCGCGAGCGAGCTTTATCCGCATCCGAAATACCGCTATCTTCAATCCAACCCTCAAAACCTTGGCGCATCGCCAACCATGATTGCAAGCCACGCTTATAAATAGGGTTAAAGCGCCATGTCGGGTCCATAAACCGCCGATCACGACGTTCAGGGGCTAATTCAGATGTGCCTTTGACAATTTTGGTAAGTTCTTTTCCGTAATTCACCACATTTTTGGCCAACGGCTTTGGTTGACGGACCGCATGGCCAACAAGAACACCCAAAGATTTCAGTAATTCACCTCGCCGAATACCGATCATGCCGTTAACAGCCGTCGTTGATTGAGCGGCTTTCTTTTCCAAATCTTCTATTTGCTTTGCCATTACATATCCTCCCTTTTCTTCTTATGCCCTAAAACCATCCATGAAGCCATTGGATTCGCGCGATTGGCGCAATCTGTGAACAATAGGCACAAAAAAGGCGCATCCTTGGGGGGGAGATGCGCCCTTTCCATTAAGCGATTTACGCCTATTTAAGCAGCTTTCACTGTTTTTTCAACTGTTTTTGTGACTTTTGTCGCAGATGATTTAGAGAATTTGGCAATTTTTTTATTCAAGTTTTGGATTTCTGTTTCCAGCTCAACAACCCGGTCATTTGCCGCGCCAGGCAAGACAGAACGAAGCTGGGCAGCTCTAACCGCATAACGCTTAGCAGCAAATGCACGTGCGTCTTTTGCAATACCGCTAGCTACAGTTTCCAATTTTTCGCCTTTCGTTGCATATTCGTCGAAATTTTTAACTGCTTTTTGGAAAACAGGTAGTGCGCGCTCATATGCTGCGCCATACATGCCAACATATGCACGGAAACCTTTACGAAGAGCTTCTGTTGTTTTTGCGGTTGTTTTAGTCTTTGTCATGATTTTCATCCTTGGTTCTTGTGGAAAGCAAACTGCCTTCTTGTTAAATTCGATGAACAACACATAGGAAAAAGAATTAGAAACCGCACCCTAATTCATTATATCAAAATTTACGGTATCATAAGCCGCGAATAATGAAGCACGGCATACCAAATGATGTGGGACACTTAGTATGGACCGTGCTTCAAATTCTGTGCAAACCAAATTACAACAGAATGCAGTCGTCAGCCGTTATTGTAGACAGATCTGTATCGCAAGTCAATTCGTAAGAAATTTTCTTACACTTGCGCCGTTTGGAAAAGCCACCTAAATTACCTACTCGCTTGAATTGGAGTTGGGCATGGACACCTCATTAACACAAGAAGAGTTACGTGATCATATCATTGACTCTGCCACCAGAAGCTTTGAACAATATGGCTACCATGGCTCTGGTATAAACTATATTATTGCCCAAGCTGGTATTGCCAAAACCACATTATATCGGCACTTCAAAACCAAAGAGGCACTAATTTTAGCTGCAATCCAAAAAGAAGACGTAAAATTCCGCCGGGAAATGATCGACTATGTGTCCGCAAGGTCGGAGTCGCCGCGCGAACAACTATTACTCACATTTGACTTCATGGATATGTGTTTCAAACATGAGGGATTTTACGGCTGCATCTTTATTAGCGCGACTAGTGAATTTAGCGATAAAAACAGCATGATTTTTATCGAAGCAGCTAAACACAAACACTATATGGTACAGTATTTTGTCAAACTTGCCGCGGAGGCTGGATTTGCTCATCCTAAAGAAATTGCCGCAAAAATTAATGTATTACATGAAGGCTGCGTTGCTGTCGCACAAGTCAACACTTATGACAATGCAGCTATTCACGCCAAAAGCATAGCGAAAATTTTTCTTGAAAACCAAGGGTAACCCGAAAATAGTTACTGCATGCTCAAGCATTACGTGCTTAAATTAATGCCATGAGAATAGAACACAATCATCATCACGAAAATAAAAACAGGCACACTTCGCACGCGGCTGGGCACCACAATCACTTCCATTCCAATAGTGCAGACCCCAAAAATGAAAAACGAATGGCATTGGCCGCCATTCTAACAGGTATGTTCATGATTGCCGAGGTCATTGGCGGTTACATTTCAGGCTCCCTCGCTCTAATCGCGGACGCAGGACATATGATGACAGATTGCGCCGCTCTCTCCCTCGCTTGGCTTGGTTTTCGCCTCGCCCGTCGTCCTGCAGACTGGCGCCGCACCTTTGGATTTGACAGATTTGCTATTCTAGCCGCCTTTCTAAACGGAATAAGCCTATTTGGAATTGCAGGCTGGATTATTTATGAAGCTATTAAGCGGTTTGGTGCCCCCGTCGAAGTTATGGGACTCCCCATGCTCATTGTCGCCAGCCTAGGACTTGTCGTAAATTTACTTGTCTTTGCCATCCTTATGAGTGCCGACAGAGAAAATTTAAACATACGGGGGGCCGTCCTACATGTAATGGGGGATTTGCTTGGTTCTGCCGCCGCCATCTTTGCTGCATTCGTCATTATGATGACAGGTTGGATGCCCGTTGATATCATTGTTTCTGTTTTGGTCGCCATTTTAATATTAAGATCAGCATGGTATGTCATCAAACAGTCCGGCCATATATTACTGGAAGGCGCCCCCGAAGGGCTTGATCGTCGCGCCATTTCAGCAGACCTGCACAAACATTTCCCCCAAATTATTGATGTGGACCATATTCACGCTTGGTCCATCTCTCAAGAACGACCCATGGTAACCCTTGAAGCACACATAAAACCTGATTCAGATATTGAAGAAACTGCTCGCGCGATCAAGCAACATTTACACGACAACTTTAACGTTGAACATGCCACGATCGAAGTAAATCGTAGGCACTAACGAAAATCCATGGCGCAAAATCTTCCTAACTATCAGGAAATTTCGTATTTATTTTAGCATATGCAGCAATAAAAATGGCTAATTTCGAAAAATTTACGTATATTAGCAACTTCTAATACGCAAATGTGTCTTTTAAGACACAGGCCCATCAAAAAACTTGCTGATCATTGGTTTTTTGTTGTTTGTCTGCCAACTTTACGTCAAAAGTACAGCTAGATATATTTTATCTACAACAATAATCCTAGAAGGGGAATATTTAATGAGTACTCTATCTTTTAAAACGCAACTTGCATTAGGTGTTTCGGCACTCATGATTGCAACGAGCTTTAGCGCAACGTCATTTGCTGCTGATGACGAAGTCATCTCGACAGGCACACGGCGTAAAGCCCGCTCTGCAGCTGACACACCGGCTCCTGTCGATGTGATTTCAGCCGCTGAATTTACAAACAACGCCTCATCTGACATTGGTGATTTACTACGGACTGCTGTTCCGTCTTATAATGTGAACACACAACCAATCTCTGATGCAGCTACCATTATCCGTCCAGCCAACTTGCGTGGCCTATCACCGGATAACACATTGGTCCTATTAAACGGCAAACGTCGTCACCGTGGTTCTGTTATTGCCTTCCTTGGCGGTGGCATTTCTGATGGTGCACAAGGTACTGACGTAAGCGTCTTTCCTGCACTAGGCCTAAAACAAGTTGAAGTTCTCCGTGATGGCGCCTCTTCACAATACGGTTCTGATGCGATCGCAGGTGTGATTAACTTCATCCTTAATGATTCCTCTGAAGGCGGTACTGTAGAAGTCAAATACGGCTCTACATATGCTGGTGACGGCGATAACTACCGCATCTCTGGCAATATCGGCCTTCCTCTTGGCCCAGACGGCTTTGTGAACATTACAGCTGAGTACGGCGAAAAAGACGGTACATTCCGCGCTGTACAACGTGGCGATGCCGCTGCTTTGATTGCCGCTGGCAATACAGCCGTTGCTGATATTAGTGTCAACACACAAACTACTGATTTTGTTCAGTATTGGGGCGATCCTGATATTAAGAATGACTGGAAAATCTTCATTAACTCAGGCGTCGAGCTAAATGAGAACACTGAAGTATATGCATTCGGTAACTACGCTGAACGCCAAGTTGAAGGTGGCTTCTTCTTCCGGAACCCAACAAACCGTGGCGGCGTTTTCCGTGGCCCACTTGTTGATCCACTTACAGGTCTTGAAGATCCAAATGGTGTCGCATCCGTTCGTGTTGCAACACTTCCTGGTGGCGACGCAACAACATGTCCTCGTGGCGTGCCTCTAACATCTGGCGGCGGTCTTATTCCTGATCCAACCATTTTAGCATCTGTAACAGCTAACCCACTTTGTTTCACATTCTTGGAAATGTTCCCAGGTGGCTTCGTGCCTCGCTTTGGCGGTAACAACCGTGACTACGCGATTACAGGCGGTGTTCGCGGCGAACTCGCTGTTGGTAACGGCCTTGGCTATGACCTAAGCGGATCATTTGGTTCAAACAAAACTGACTTCTTTATTCGCAATACAATCAATGCGTCTTTAGGGCCGGACACACCGACATCATTCGTACCAGGTGCATATGAGCAAAAAGAAACAGCTATTAATTTGGATTTGAATTACGCAGTTCCTGTATCCGGTTGGGCTTCTGACCTGAATATCGCGGCTGGTTTCGAATGGCACAAAGAGCAATTTGACATCACAGCTGGCGACCCTGCGTCATTCGCGCTTGGTCCATTGGCTGCGCCATACAATGCCGCTAATGGTACTGGTGTATTAGGCTTCCCAACAGGGCAAGGCTTCTCATCCAGTTCAAACGGTTTTGGCGGTTTTGCTAACTCATCTTCTAACTCACAAAACAACATTGCTGTTTACGGCGAACTTGAAGCAGATATTACTGACGAGTTCACTCTACAAACTGCAATCCGCGTAGAAGATTATGATTTGTTCGGTACAACAACTAACTTTAAAGTTGGTGGTCTATACAAACTTACCGATACAATACGTTTGCGTAGTACTTACTCAACTGGTTTCCATGCACCTTCTGCCGGGCAAGCCAATGTTGTAAATACCACAACAGCGTTTAACACATTTGGCGAACTTGCTGACCAAGGGACAATTCCTTTGAGCACAGCACCTGGTCAACTAGCGGCAGATTTCCTAGAAAATGCCCCTGGTCAGCCTGGTATTCGTCCGACGCTTGGGCCTGAAACTGCCGACAACTTCTCTATCGGTCTCGGTTTCTCTACAGGACCAATGAACTGGACTGTTGATTATTTCAACATCAAAGTGAAAGACCGTATTGCACTCACTGATAACTTCGATTTCCAAGATGTTCTTGATTTCACGGGCGTTGGTGTCGCAGGTTATGACGGAAGCTCCATTGGTGCTGCCCTTACAACTCTCGATGCAGCTGGTACAATTAACCGTGCTGATTTTGCTGGTTTTGAAGACTTACGTGCATTCCGTTTCTTCACTAACAACTTCGATACCAAAACAACTGGTTTCGACATTGTTGGGCGCATGCCATTTGACCTTGGTACTGGTACATCATCCATTGCGGTTGCCGCCAACTACACCAAGACTCAAGTGCAAAACCCTGGTAAAATCGTACCACTTACGGGCAACCGGATTAGTGCTTTAGAAGACTTGCTTCCGAACTGGAAAGGCAATGTTCTCTTTACTCATGAGCAAGGTATGTGGCGCGGAATGGCTCGTATTAACTATTACGGACCATGGACTGACGTTGGTAACGGCGGAACACCTATTGGCGATCAAATTTTGGTCGATCTGGAAGTTGGAGCTAAAGTTATGGATAATGTTGAAATTATTGTTGGTGCTGCCAACGTATTTGATAGCTATCCAGATGAAAACCCAGGTCAGCTTGGCATTGGTCAGCTTTACCCTGAATCATCTCCAGCTGGCTTTAATGGTGGTCAATACTACGTTAAAGGTCGCGTTACTTTCTAAGCTAACGAAAATTTTATTTGAAATTAACGCCCTCGGTAATTGCCGGGGGCGTTTTTATTTGCCCAATTGGTGAAAGCCTCATAGGGTGACATATGCAAACCGAAATTCTTATCGCCTATATTTTTACTGTTCTTGCACTAATGAGCACACCCGGGCCTAGCCACTTATTAATGCTTTCCAATGCAGCGGCTAATGGCTTTCATCGGTCCCTCGCCACCGCCGTCGGTGACCTCACCGCCAACATGTTACAAATGCTCGCCGCCGGATTAGGCTTATCAGCTCTGATTATGGCAGCTCCAAAAGCTTTCATTGCGATTAAAATCGTGGGAGTTTTATACCTTGTCTGGCTTGGCCTAAAAATGATCGTTCATTCTTTTCAACCGCGTACAGAAGAAATAGACGCCCCAAGAACCACGCTCATGGCCCTTTGGTTGCAAGGGTTTGTCACTTCAGCCACCAACCCAAAGGCGATTGTCTTTTTCGCTGCGTTATTTCCACAATTCATGGATGGAAATGCTTCATTCTGGCCCCAGTTTTTTTCCTTAAGCTTGTGTTATATTCTCATTGATGGTCTATTTTTATGCTTTTATGGCTTTACTGCCCACAAGCTAAAATCCATCATCGCCTCTAATGCGTCCAGATGGATTGACCGTCTTGGAGGATTGAGCATCTTAATTGCCGCATTATTATTGGGGTTAAAATCTCTACCACGCGCCTAAGTTTCATCATGATTTAATGTGATTATTTGGCAAAGCCTCTTGCAAGATTCTGGCACGGCGTTAAACATAATACGTATTAGTAATTCAGAGATAATGAGCTGCAATATGAGTAAAGTAAAGACGACGTCGGGGCAAAATATACAGACAAGCGATAAAAAGAGATCGGCTCGGGACTGGATGCTACTCTTACATAAATACCGCAACCCGGACATGGTGCGAAGTTTTTATGAAATTGCCGTTAGCCTCATCCCCTTTATCGCTCTCTGGATTGCCGCCTACCAATCCCTTAAAGTTAGCTACCTTCTATCATTAGTTTTTTGTTTGGCAGCCTCTTGTTTCCTTGTTCGCCTCTTCATTATTCAGCATGACTGCGGTCACGGGGCTTTTTTCAAAAGCAAATCACTTAATAATTGGGTCGGCAGATTTATTGGCGTACTAACCTTAACCCCTTATACCCTATGGCGCCAAGCCCACCTCATCCATCATGCCTCTTCTGGCAATTTGGACAAACGCGGGATCGGTGACATTAGTACGCTTACCGTCGATGAATATTTAGCGCGTAGCCCAAAGGGGCGGTTTAGTTACAGACTATATCGTCATCCATTAGTTTTATTCGGTATTGGTCCCATCTTTATCTTCATGCTCCATTACCGCCTACCCATTGGCTTTATGAAATCTGGCCTTAAATACTGGGTCAGCTCCCTTGGCACAAGCTTGAGCATGTTAGTCGGAGCGGCGGTCTTGATTTACTTTATTGGTTTTATTCCATTCGCAATGATCTATTTTCCAATTGCGATTGTAGCCGCCATCATGGGTGTGTGGATGTTTTATATTCAACATCAATTTGAAAACACCGTATGGGAAAGAAATGAAGAATGGCAAATGCAAGACGCCGCTCTCTTTGGAAGTTCCTATTATGACCTTCCCTGGTTTCTTCCATGGCTAACCGGCTATATTGGCATCCACCATGTGCATCACTTAAATTCACGCATTCCGTTTTATCGCCTCAAAAAAGTGCTGCGTGATCATGCTGCTCTGGCCAACATGAAACGCATCACCTTATGGGAAAGCTTCAAATGCGTACGCCTTCAACTTTGGTGTGAACAAAAAAACAAACTTGTTTCTTTTAAGGAAGCAATGTCTTGTAAAGACGCCACGCCGACAAGTTAAACCTGACGAGCTTCGTCGATAAAGCCCGTCATAATCTGCAGGCTTTTGAAGGCGAACATTCCTTTACGATCCATCCGGATCAAAAGAAAATACCTCGTCAAATGGAACTTCAAACTCGCGTACGATCCGAAAAGCTAATTCCATAGAAGGGGCGTATTTTCCCGCTTCAATGGCAATGATCGTTTGTCGGGTCGCACCAACCAATTTCCCAAGCTCTGCTTGTGTGAGATTGGTACGAGCCAACCGAATACGGCGGATACAATTAAGGACTTTTCCTTTGGGAATTTTCTTTAACTTACTCAACCAGACGGCCCTCTATAAGCCCAAACCATGGTAGCTCGGTAAACAATATCCCCTAAAAACATTGTCCCCATTAGAGCGAAAAACATATTGCTTGGACTAGCAACAGCAATGAGGGCTTGGTAATCACTCGACAAAGAATTCTCCACTAAAAGCTGAAAGATAATTATATTTATAACAATGGTGACAACCCAAAATCCATTACGAGCCCCCTTGCGTTCAATTTCCACATCTCTTTCGTCGCGCTCAAAACCTTCGGCCTTCCCGCGTAAGGCAAAAATACTGGCAATCACGGCGTGAATAATAATCGTTACCACTATCACCCAAACATATACGCCAATCAATTCTGAAGCGCTTCCACTTTCCACCCGAAAATTACGTGGTAATCTCCCGCTCGTCATACTTTTAATGAAAATTGAAAACACACATATATCGGCAATCAACGTTGCCCAACTTTGCCTTTCTGGCTCACTCATATCAGCAATTAAAGTCATTTATTATCCTTGTTGCAATGTACAATATGTTTTACATAAACAATATATTGCTCAATGTCAAACATTTTGGACATTATATACATAACTAGACGAGCGCATAAAGAAAAACCCGGCACCCAACGGACTATCTTTTATTTTTCTCTATTGAACATTATCTTTCGATCTGCGTCTTTGAATATGGCTTTGGTTATATTCTCGGCTGTATCGGGTATCACCCTAACCTCGTTCTTAACGGGACGCCCACGCTTG
>JAJRSG010000032.1 GCA_024278915.1 Alphaproteobacteria bacterium | reverse complement strand
CGGTCCCGTAGACGGGCCAGTTCCCGATAAACCTGTTGATGGGAGGCGCGCCAGAAAAACCCGATACTGGCATCAAAAGTCTTGGCCAGATCATAGCCGCTCATGGGACGATCCGTTAGACAGACAAGAATTGCTTCGGCAAGGGCCATAATTTTCCATCGACTTTACTATGCAATTATGTGCATACTATAAGAAATTGATATTCTATCTACACTTAAACCTAGGGATGATGCAAATGGCAGATTTAAAAAATTTAGCAGGTAAGACGATCATTATGTCCGGTGGTTCAAGAGGGATCGGCCTTGCCATTGCCTTGCGGGCTGCCCGTGATGGAGCAAATGTCGCGATTGCTGCCAAAACAGCAGAGCCACACCCAAAACTTCCCGGCACGATTTATACGGCTGCAAAAGAAATAGAAGCGGCGGGCGGGCAGGCATTACCGCTGATTTGTGATGTGCGGGACGAAGAAAATGTACAAAATGTTGTCGACCAAACCGTAGAAAAATTCGGTGGTATTGATATCTGTATCAATAATGCTAGCGCCATTTCTCTTACGGGCACGGAGGCGACTTCGATGAAACGTTATGACTTGATGAACCAAGTCAATGCGAGGGGAACATTTTTGCTTTCAAAAACTTGCTTGCCGCACCTTAAAAAGAGCGAGCATGGGCATATTTTAAATTTATCCCCGCCACTTGATATGTCACCAAAATGGTTCAAAAACCATACGGCCTACACCATGGCTAAATACGGCATGTCCATGTGCACATTGGGTATGGCGGAAGAGTTCAGATCATTTGGCATTGGAGTGAACTCATTATGGCCCTTAACGGCGATTGACACGGCGGCGGTGCGAAATGTTCTCGGCGGTGACCAAATGGCAAAAATGAGCCGCACACCAGATATTTTATCCGATTGTGCCCACATGATGTTAGTTAAGGACCCCAAGGAATTTACCGGTAATTTTGTTGTCGATGAACAATTCATGCGTGCAGAAGGCGTGACAGACTTTGCGCAATATGCCCCCGGATATGATGGCCCGCTCGCGGGTGATTTTTTCGTACCGGATGAGGTGTTTGATGCTGTACCGACCAAAGTGATGAAGGGATATTAAAATGAATGAGACGATATTAGTAAACCGTTCGGACTTCTCGGACATCCATATTGTTCATCAACCCGAAACGGATTTGGCGGACGGATGTGTACGTGTGGAAATTGGCCCCTTTGCTCTCACCGCGAATAATATTACCTATATGGCGGTCGGTGACTTGATCGGGTATTGGAAGTTTTTTGATCCGATGGCATATGGTGTAGATATGCCTGATATGGGACGTATGCCCGTGTGGGGATATGGGAAAGTCATAGAGAGCAAGTGCAGCGGCGTAGATGTCGGTACGCAAATTTACGGCTTCTTCCCGATTGCAAAACGGATTGATTTAAAGCCGATCAAACTTACGCCGCTTGGGTTTCAAGATGGGGTGGACCACCGCCTTGATCTTCATGCCATTTATAATAGTTATACTTTTACGCAAGCAGACCCGTCCTTTAGCCCTGAACTTGAGTTATTACAGCCCATTTTGCGACCTCTGTTTACCACATCATTTCTGATTGATGATTTTTTTGCTGATCATGATTTCTTTGGTGCAGAACAAATTATCATCATTAGTGCTTCATCAAAAACGGCTCTTGGTACGGCTTATTGTTTGCAGCAACGCAAAGGCGTGAAGCTCATTGGTTTGACATCTGACAAGAACATAGAATTTGTTGAAAGCACGGGCTTTTACGATGAAGTTGTCAGTTATGATGATATTGCTTGCCTGGAAACATCGGCGAAAACGGCTCTGATTGACATGGCTGGAAACGGTGAAATCAATGGACGCTTATATAAACGATTTGGCGCTGATATTGTATATAACTGCATGGTTGGCAAATCTCATTGGCAAGGTGACAGCCCACCAAAAATAGAGGCAGGCGCGCCGCCGTCTATGTTTTTTGCTCCTGACCAAGCCAAAAAACGTATTGAAGAATGGGGTGGCGCGGAATTTGGCAAAAGAATGGGCGCACGTTGGCTTCCGTTTTGCGAAAGTGCGAAAAGCTGGCTCGATGTGGAAGTCTTCACAGGTCATGCGGATTTGCTCGCCGCCTATCATATTTTACTGGACGGGCAAACCAGCCCTGACAAAGGCCAATTATTTACCTTGTAGGAGAGAGTGATGAGCACCAAAAGTATTGAAGTTCACATCGAAAATGACATTGCTCACATTGTCATGAACCAGCCAGAAAAACGCAATGCCATGGGCGCTGATTTTTGGGCGGAGTTACCGCAAACCATACGTGATATTGATGAAAATGTTCGGGCACGGGTGATTGTGATTTCGTCAACAGGGCCGCATTTTAGCGCTGGTATTGATATTACCATGTTGGCCGAAGGTGTGGTCGGTGGTTCGGATAAAAACCATCCGACCTATCCACCTGCTTTTCTGGCTAAATTACAGTATTTACAAGATGCTTTTAATGCGATTGAAAACTGTCGTTTGCCTGTGCTCGCGGCTGTCCAAGGCGGGTGTTACGGGGCAGGGGTGGATATGATTACGGCTTGTGACATGCGGTATGCCACCAAAGATGCATTTTTTACGATTTATGAAATCAAGGTTGGCATGACCGCAGACGTTGGTACCTTCCCTCGAATTTGCAACCTTATCCCCGAAGGGGTTGTCAGGGAACTCGCTTATACAGGCAGGAAAATGCATGCTGACGAAGCTGAAAAACATGGGTTGGTGAATACGGTTTTTGAAGACCAGGAAGCCATGTTAAAAGGTGTTATGGACATAGCGGCTGAGATTGCCGCCAATCCTCCCATCTCTGTTTATGGGTGCAAGCAAGCCATTACCTATGCCCGTGATCACAGTACGGTGGACGCATTAGCCCAAATTGGTTTGTGGAATGCCAGCTTCCTTAGCCCACCTGAAATGATGGAAGCTATGGGGGCGAAAGCGCAAAAACGGGCGGGAAAATTCGAGGATTTACCTAAAATCAAAGGCCGCTCGTTTTAGATTGGTGCATCGGGTTTATTGTTCGGGTACCGCCGTACCCCAATAATTATAGCACAGTGGTTTCGGCCCCGGGATATAGTCTTGGTTCATGTCGTTGACTTTAAAACCTGCGGCATCGAGAAACTGCGGAATGTCGCGACCTGTGTAACACCCGCCGGAAATTTTACTCCACATAGGGTCAATACGGCTTTGCCATTTCTGGATTTTTGCTTCAGGGGCCTTCCCGTGTTCGCAAAACAAAAGCTGCCCTTCCGGTTTTAAAATTCGCCGCATTTCGCCTAAGGCCTTGACCGGATCAGGAATGGTACACAGCGAATAAGTGACAACCACAGTATCGGCAGATTGATCAGCCAAAGGAATGTCTTCACCCGATAAACCAAGCCGTTCTAGAGGTTTGTGAAAAACGGCTCTTTTTTTGGCCGAGCGTTTCCAAACATGTTCGTCGGGATCAATGCCAATTAATTTAGTTACTTTGCTTTGGTCATAAAATGGTAGGTTATGCCCAGAACCAATGCCAATTTCCACGACATCGCCATAAGCAAGTGGCACGACTTTTTCGCGTTGCTTGCGAATGGGTTTTCCACCACACGCACAATCCAAAAGACAAGGTAAAAAGTGTTTTTGATAAAAGCCCATTATCCGTCTTTCCCAACTAGCATTTTGCGTGCATTTTCTTTGAATTTTTCTTCCGTATCTTTTTGTGCTTTCATTCGTTCTTCCAAATTGTACGGCACATTTAACCCTGCAATCACAGCAGGGCGTTTGCTGATATTTTCCAACCAACGTATCAGGTTTTTAAACGGAGAAATGTCCACGCCTGACCATTCATAAATACGAACCCAGGAAAAATTGGCAATGTCGGCAATGGAATAATCTCCTGCCAGATATTCATTGTTTTCTAATTGCCTGTCCAAGACACCAAACAAGCGGGCACTTTCATTTTGGTAACGATCGATAGCAGGTTGGATTTTTTCAGGGAAATAACGATAGAACACATTGGCTTGCCCCATCATTGGGCCAATGCCGCCCATTTGAAACATTAGCCACTGAATAACAAGGGAACGACCTTTAATATCTGTGGGCATTAACTTACCGGTTTTTTCCGCTAGATACATCATCAAAGCCCCGCTTTCAAAGACGGCAAAATCATCATTGTCATGATCCACAATGGCGGGGATGCGACCATTAGGATTGATTTTTAAAAACCAGTCTTCTTTCTGGACATTTGTAGAAATATCCAGTGCTTTTACTTCATAGGGCAAGCCCAATTCTTCGAGGGTAATACTGGCCTTCCAGCCATTGGGGGTGGCGGATGTGTAAAGATCAATCATGTGTGCTCCTTTTTTTAAATACATAGCATAGTTTACGCGCTGTGACATTCACAATAAGGTGTGTAAGAAAGATAATGGAGGATTTATGATCGCAAGAACTTGGCATGGCCGTACCTTGTTACAGGATGCAGATGCATATGAGGCTTTTATGAAAGAAAGGGCGGCTCCCGATTACGGGTCAGTAGATGGCCTCAAACAAATTTTCTTTACGCGGCGGGATGATGAAGATTGTGCGCATTTTCTGCTTATCACGATTTGGGATAGTATGGATGCGGTGAAAAAATTTGCAGGGGATGATCCTGCAAAGGCAAAGTATTACCCCGAAGACGATAAATTTCTCTTGGAAAAAGAAGACTGTTCGTTAAATCATCAGGTATTTTTTACCGCCTGATTATTCTTTAACGGCTACCACGACATAATTTACGCTGGTGTCATCGCTAATTTTCCAAGTTTGGCCAATCGGGTTATAGACCATGCCTAAAGGTTTTTCCGGACTTAGATTTGCATCTTTTAACATGCGGGTAAGCTCTAAGGGTTTGATGAATTTAGCATATTGATGGGTGCCCTTAGGGAGCCAGTTCATGACATATTCGGCACCTAAAATTGCCATGGTGAAAGCTTTGGCCGTGCGGTTAAGTGTGGAGCAAAACATCATGCCGCCCTCCCTGACTTTACGCGCGCAATCTTTAACAAATTGTGGTGGGGCGGTGACATGTTCAAGCACTTCCATATTTAGCACCACATCAAATGGCTTGTCTTTCAGGGCTTCAATCGTGCCGTAACGGTAATCAATTTCTAGGCCGGACTTTAAGGCATGAGCTGTGGCAGTTTTGACGTTTTTTTCGAGGGCGTCAACGCCGGTAACATGGGCGCCAAGCCGTGCCATTGGTTCGCATAACAAGCCGCCACCACAACCAACATCCAGAATACGTAAGCCCTTCAGGGGAAGGTCAATATCCGGATCACGCATGAAATGAGCACAAATTTCGTCTTTGATAAACCCTGTTCGGCACCCGTTCATAATATGTAGGGGTTTGAACTTGCCGCTCGGGTTCCACCAATCTTCAGCCATGGCGGCAAAGTGCGCCATTTCTGTTGGGTCTACACTGACACTTTTTATATGATTGGGGGCTGTTTGGGCCATAATCGGTCTTTCCTTGAAGCTAGATACCTTATAAAGAAGGTGCGCGTATAAACAAAGGAACAAATGGCCCGTATTGTAATGAAATTTGGCGGCACGTCCGTTGCCGACTTGGACAGGATCCGTCATGTGGCAGATTTGGTTGCCGTTGAGGCTGCCAAGGGGGATGAAATAGCCGTGGTGGTTTCTGCAATGTCGGGTCAAACCAATTTATTGGTCGGGTATGTGGACGAATTATCAGCAGATTCCAGTCTTGGTGGTCACGTTGATGATGAATATGATACCATTGTGTCTTCGGGGGAGCAGGTCACAAGTGGGTTGCTTGCAATTGCTCTACGTCGACGGGGTGTGAAAGCGCGGTCTTGGCAGGGATGGCAAATTCCGCTACAAACTGATGACGCGCATGCGTCTGCTCGCATTAAAGGTATCGAAACTCTGGCGTTTAACCAGTCTTTGAAAGATGGTGTCGTTGGGGTAGTTGCCGGTTTTCAGGGGATTAGCCCCTCTGGGCGGGTGTCGACTCTCGGACGGGGTAGTTCCGATACCAGTGCCGTGGCCTTGGCCGTCGCCTTAAAAGCAGATCGCTGCGATATTTATACGGATGTGGACGGTGTATATACGACAGATCCGCGCATTGTGCCAGAAGCCAGAAGACTGAACAGGATCGCTTTTGAGGAAATGCTGGAGTTGGCTTCCCAAGGCGCAAAAGTTTTGCAGACCCGTTCTGTGGAACTAGCCATGAATAACCATTTGCCCATTCGGGTGTTAACAAGTTTCGCCAAACCCGGGGAAGATAATCCCGGAACTTTGGTGTGTGATGAGGACGAAAATATGGAAGAGCGAGTAGTAAGCGGCGTTGCCTATAGCCGCGACGAAGCACAGATTTCTTTACTGAAGTTGCGTGATGAACCAGGCATTGTCGCCTCTGTTTGCCAAGTGATGTCGGCGGCTAATGTGATCGTTGATATGATTGTACAGGGGACGTCGCGAAAAGAAGATCAAGCCAACCTAGTGTTTACAGTTGGACGGCGTGATGTGGAAAAAGCTGTTGCCGCGCTAGAAGAAAATAAAGAAAAAGTCGGCTTTGACAGTATTTTAGTGAATGCGAAAGTTAGTAAAGTTTCCATTGTTGGTATCGGCATGCGGTCTCATACTGGTGTGGCGCACACAATGTTTTCGGCATTAGCGGACCGCGGGATTAACATTGAAGTGATTGCCACTTCTGAGATTAAAATTAGCGTTTTAATCGGTGCTGAATATACGGAACTTGCTGTACGGGCATTGCACAGTGCTTTTGAATTAGAGGCAGCGTAAACATATAGATGAAGATACCCGGCCCCCGCATTTCGAGACAAGACCCAAGCACGCTTCTTCTGAAACGTATTCGGGAATTGATGGCATCCGAAGAAGGGGTGCAGGAAAGGCTGGATCATTTCGTAAAGTTGATCGCGGCCTCTATGCGGGTCAATGTGGCTTCAATTTACTTGCGTTCTGGTGATGATCTAGAGCTATGCGCGACCAAAGGTTTGAAGCAATCTGCCGTTCACAAAACGAAACTGGCTAAAGGCGAAGGCTTGGTTGGTCGTGTGGCGGAACGGGCTCGACTTTTGAATTTGGCCAACGCCCCTAAACATCCACGGTTTTCCTTT
>JAJRSG010000031.1 GCA_024278915.1 Alphaproteobacteria bacterium | reverse complement strand
CCTAAAACAGGCTGTTTTTAAGAAAATTACAGCGTTTTCGATAAGTTAAGCTAGCAAGTGCCCTTATGGCTTGCTAGATTCGTCTTATGATAAAATTACTCACCTCTGTTTCCTTCGTATTTAGCATTTCATTAGTCGCCTGTGCCAGCGCCCCTGTAAAGCCCGTGCCGCCAAAAACTGTGAAAGCCAAGCCCCGCATTCAGCTTGCTCAAAACACTGCCCCGCCCCGAAAACTGACCCAGGCGGAAACCTTTTTAGCGTGGAAGAAAGATTTCACAGCCCGTGCCATCGCCAAAGGTTATGCCCCTGCCTTGGTTCACTCGGTTATCGAAAACGCGAAAATCAACCCGCGCGCAATCGAACGCAATAATACCCAGCCTGAATTTTCTAAACCGATCTGGAGCTATGTCGACGGCGCTGCCTCTGCGGTCCGCATTCAAGAAGGCAAAGACAAACTCGCACAACATAAAACCTTATTTGACCAGATCGAGGCCAGATACCCAGTTGATAGAAATATCCTAACGGCCATTTGGGGGCTTGAATCCGCTTATGGGAAAATCATGGGCAACCATGACATTATCGACTCACTGGCAACATTTGCCTTTGAAGGCCGTCGGCAAAAATTTGGCGAGAGAGAGTTAATTGCCGTACTCGACGTGCTCACCAACCAAACCGTACGTCAGGAACAATTAACCGGCTCATGGGCCGGCGCCATGGGCATGACCCAATTTATTCCATCTACTTTCCGCGATTACGGAGTGGATTTTTTTGGCGACGGCAATAAAGATTTATGGGCCAGTGAAGGTGATGCCTTGGGCTCGGCTGCTCATTATTTGTCACGTCATGGCTGGCGGATACAAGAACCAGTTTTCACCGAAGTTATTCTGCCAAAAGGTTTTGATTATAGCCTTGCCAATAATACGAAAAAAACGATTTCCGGTTGGGCGGCCCTCGGTATTCGGGATGTTGGCGGTAAAAATTGGTCACGAGATGCCATGTTTCTGGAAGCAAAATTACTCATTCCCGCAGGCGCAAATGGCCCTATATTCCTGACCTTTAAAAACTTTGATGTCATCAAAAAATATAACAACTCCACCAGTTACGCACTGGGGATCACCGTGCTGGCAAAATCCTATCAGGGCCAAACCGCGATCCAACGCGACTGGCCAAGAGGTGATATTCCCCTCACCTTGACCGACCGTAAAAATTTACAACGCGCCCTGACCCGTCAAGGCTTCAATACCAAAGGGGTGGACGGTCAAATCGGCCCCAACTCCCGCCGCGCGATTCGTGCGTGGCAAAAAGCCAATGGCTATCCAGTAGACGGGTATGTGGAGAAAAAGCTACTGGCAAAAATATTGGCGAAGTAACCGATCCTCTATGGCCCCATAAAATCGTCGAACGCTTTTCAAGTTACCTCTTCGCCGTTAGGCTACAAGTTCGGTTCTAATTTCACTTGTTGCTTCTAACATTTTGTGAACGGGGCATTTTCCTGCAATGTGCATCAGGCGTTTCACTTGCGTTTCGTCCAGTTCGCTTTTGATGGATATTTTACGAATAAAGACGTCTTTCATGTCTGCGCCAATGCCTGATTTTTTATAGGCAACATCAACGGAAATATGCTCCACATCCCAACCTTTACGGTTGGCATACATGCGCAAAGTAATATTAGTACACGCACCCAAACCTGCACAGACAAATTCAAATGGCGCCATACCCAAGTCAGAGCCACCAAGGCTTTCCGGCTCATCGGCATATGTTTTATGGTTTCTTGCTGTCACGTCTTGCGTATAAACACCGCCAATTCGCTCGCTTACCGTTGCTTGGTTTCCCATGTTTTACTCCTGTATTAAGGCGGCTAATGCAGCTAGCTCTTCGCCAATGTTTTGCGCTCGTAAAGCCGCTTCTTCGTCTTCGCCCCATAATTCATTTTGGAAAACTTCATCCAACCGCGATGCTGCGTACACCGTAGCTACGTCCAGATAGCCCTCCATCAAGGCCAAAGCCAACACCCCAGACCCGAAACTAGCTGTAAAATGCAAAAGCAACGTCAGCTCCACATTGCCCAACCCATTTGCATATACCGTTGCCGCCGAAACGGAACTCTCGGTATGCTGTGGTGCTTTGATGCTGGTCGTGACAAGTAAGGCCAGACCGTGCTGTTTCGCCGCCCAATCAAGAACTGGTTGCCAAACTTCTTCCTGCCGCTTTGCCAAATCCCTCGGATGTTCGCTACGAAAACATAGCAAATCCGTCTTGCAATAGGAACTGAACTCTTTAACAAGCTCGGGCCTACGGGGTGGGGTTAGTTCACAAGCCACATTCATCAAGCGTGTACACGGCATGGTTTCGGGTTTAATCTCGTCGCGTTGAGAACGCCATTCACCAGCCACCAACTCGGCACGGCTTTGGCAATCAAGAACGAGAGCCTGCTTGCCGGGTGTTTTTAAAATACGTCCATCAAGCAATATAACATAACCACCATCACGCGGCGCAACGTCAACTTCTTTATAGAACCGTTTAGCCATTACGCAGGCACAACATCAATGGGCAAAGTAATTCTGCTCGTATCCGTTTGCAAAGGAACCGTGCCATGCCAAAGGTAGGACGGAAACAAAACAAGTGTACCGGCTTTAGGCTTAACAATTTTTTCCCATCCGAGAACATCCCCGTTTTTATCTTTGACCGGATATGGCGGCTCGCCAAAGTGTATCCAGCCTGCATTATCTTTTGTTGTGTTCACTTCGTCCGGTACATCGACATAATAAGCAGAACTAATCCATCCTTCCGGATGAACATGGTTGACGTGAAAACCCTGCTTGCGCAAACGCACAGACCAAGAGCCGGTAATTTTATAATTCCCTGTGTTACGGCGTAATAAAGGGTGATTAGGATCCGCATTTCCAATCTCTTGCATATAGGCACGGATCGGCGCGTCTAACGCTTTGAAATGGGCTTTCAAGACAGGGTGGTCCACAAGCCGAAGGTCAACGGGCGTCTGGATACCATGGCGCAAAGATTGGTCCAATGGATGCTCGGAAAACTCATGCATTTCATCCAGCGTTTTCTTCAATATTTCATTGTACTCGGCAAGGGAGCCATACCCTTCCGGCGGAACCAACTCATAAGGCCGGACAAATTGCTCATAATTGGCATAATACCGATAATCCTGACCCCTTGCGCGACCTGCTGTATATTTAACAGCAATCCAATATTGATTATTGGGTATCACTTTTAACGCTTCGTGTGCCGCCACCATGGCGTCATCGAGATGACCCGATACCAAGGCACAATCAGCAAAACATTCCATTAAATACAGGTCCCCTTGTTGAAGGGAAAGCGCCGCTAAAGCATCGTCCCAAGCTGTATCAAATTCACCTTCATTTAGCTTGAGCCGCGCGCGTTCGGCAATCAGGTAAGGATGTTTACCAAATTTTTCCAATCCCATATCAACAATTTTATGGGCTTTATCCTTATCCTCAGCATGCATGTATGACCGTGAAATGGGAATATACAAATCAGCAGTCGCTGTGGGAAGCAGGCTGTCGATCAAGATTTCAGCTTTATCCCATTCCCCTCTCATCCAATATATTTGCAATAAATTTTTCAGCGCAGCCGCTGCATTTTCTTTCTGACGAATGGCGGTTTCATAAGCCGCAATTGACTCCGCATGACGCCCCAAATGGAAAAGTATCTGCCCACAAAGAAATTGTGTTTTGTCATCGGCATGTACCGCCTCAAGTAATTTCCACGCTTTCTCAAAGTGCAAAGCCTCCTTGTGGGCAATCACATGACCGAGCAATAACTGTTTGTCCTGTGGGTGATGAAGAAGGCCTTTTGCATAAATATCAATTGCCGAAACAGGATCATTGCTTTGTATCAACAATCGCCCCAAGTTTTGAGCTGAGGCCAGATAGTCAGGTTTAAAACTTAAAGATTTTTCAAATGCAGCAATGGCCTTTGGAAAATCCTGCATCTCGGTAAATATATTGCCACGGGTATTTTGATACTCATGGTGTTGGGGAACGGATAAAATCGCCTGTTCAATTCGACTAATGGCAATATCATGCTTCCAAGATTTTGTAGCGATCATCGCGCCTAAGTGTTGCACATCCCCGTAAAACAAGGTTCCCATTGTGGATTGTTGTAGCAAAGATAAATATTGGGCCTCTGCACTGGCGATGTCGCCTGATTGAAAAGTACGGTAGCAAGCGAGTAATTGTTCTGACAAATGACTAGCAATCCCCATCTATGGCTCCATTAGCTCAATGTGTGTATGTTCGTCAAAGCCGAGCAAATCAAAAGCGCGTTTCATATGGTTTGACAAAGGTGCTTGTAAAAATATTTCTGATCCGTCCGGATGTGGAATCGTTAAAGATTTAGCATGCAGGTGTAATGCGTTTTTCAGCCCCCCCGGAAATTCTCGGTCCGTTGTATATTTAGGGTCACCGGCCAAAGGCGTTCCCAACAGATGCATATGGAGGCGCAATTGGTGCTTACGTCCCGTAAGGGGTTGCATCACCACCCAAGCGGCGCGCTTGCCCGCTTCCATTGGGCATTGGTATAATGTGCGAGCATGTTTTGCCCCTTCACTACCATGTTTAACCGCGATCATGACTTCACGACCATCAATCCCATCACCTTTCGCAACATATCCTTTTATTTCACCAGTAGACGGGCGCGGCACACCGTTCGTAATCCCCCAATATATTTTCTGTATATTCCGCCCCTGAAAAGCCTTGCCTAGCCACGCGGCAGATTTGGCATTTTTAGCCACAACCAAAACGCCACTGGTATCTTTATCTAATCGATGAACAAGGCGTGGAGGTGTCCCTTTATAAGCGAGCGCAGGTAACAGACCATCAATATGGCGCGTTGTATTTGTCCCACCCTGCACAGCAAGTCCGGCTGGTTTATTGAGGGCAATCAAATCATTATCCTCATATATCACCATGGCCTGCATGAAGTTCACGTCAGCGTCTGACATTTGTCTTGGCGGTTTTTTCTCACCTGGCTCAGGAAGCGGCGGCACGCGAACGGTTTGCCCCGCGTCAAGCCTGTCTTTCCCTTTAGCGCGCTTGCCATCAATTCTAAGCTGACCCGTACGTAGTAATTTTTCCACACGCCCATGAGGAATATGCGGGAATTGCCGTTTAAACCAACGATCCAAGCGAGAACCTTCGTCCCCCTCGGCTACAATAATTTTTTGAACACCACTCATAATGCAAATAATTTTCTGGCCATCATCAAGCCAATAAACACAGCCAAAATCGACAAAATAACCGAAGCCGAAATATAACCTGCTGCCAAACCATATGCCTTGGTTTCGATCATTCGAACCGCTTCTAAAGAGAAAGAAGAAAAAGTAGTAAACCCGCCAAGCGCGCCCACACCCAATAATAATCGGAGGTTCTCACCGCCTGAAACCTTAAAGGCTAACCAACCAATGAGTATCCCCATCAACAACCCGCCAATGACATTAGCGAACAATGTGCCCCACGGATAGCCAGGCCCCATAACCCGAAACATAGCCATGCCGAGCATGTGGCGGGCTGAAGCGCCCAATGCTCCGCCAAGAGCTACATATAAAAGTCCATTCATATCCGAGGTGATACGCCTTGGCGCAATATTGTGCAAGATAGAGAAACCTGCTAGTTTGTTAAAAAAGGGCAAAACCATGAAGCAAACACAGCAAAAACCTATCGGATCAGGATTTAACAGAGAAAGCACGGTTGATGACATTCTCAAGGGCGTGGACTTAAGTGGGAAGAATTATATTTTTACGGGCGGCTACTCGGGCATTGGCCTCGAAGGGGTAAAGGTCTTGGCGAAAGCAGGGGCGCGCATCATCATCCCTTCCCGCGCAGTTAAAAAGGCAGAAGAAGCCGTTCGCACCCTTTCTGGCGACATCGAAGTAGCCCAAATGGATTTGGGGGATTTAGCCAGCGTCCGTAAATTCGCCCAAGACTATCGTGATACGGGACAAAAACTACATGGCCTCATCAACAATGCCGGGGTTATGGCGTGCCCGCTCAAGCGGATTGGTAAGGAGTGGGAACTACAATTTGCGACCTGTCATATCGGTCATTTTGAACTAACCAAAGGTCTGGAAACTTGCCTAAAAAACACAGAAGGGGCACGGGTTGTAGCCCTCTCATCCGCCGCGCACATCATTACGGATATCCACTGGGATGATATACATTTTCAAACAGAGGATTACGGCAAATGGCAAGCCTATGGCCAAGCCAAATCTGCCAATGCTCTCTTTGCACTTGGCCTTGACCGAAAATGGCAAAAAGACGGTGTCCGCGCTTTTTCTGTGCACCCCGGCGGTATTTTCACCGGCTTGCAGCGACATATGACTTTTGAAGATATGGTTGCATTGGGGTGGAAAAATGCTGATGGCACCATGTCCGAAGAGGCAGAGCAATTATTTAAAACCCCTGCGCAAGGCGGGGCGACAACACTTTGGTGTGCAACCAGTCCTAGCCTAGACGAAATCGGCGGCGTTTATTGTGAAGACTGCGATATTGCCCAAGCTGCAGATGAAAATTCCCAACGCTATGAACATGCACGCAGTTGGATTTATGACCCCGCAAGGGCGGATAAACTGTGGGATATGACCGAAGACATGTTAGCGGAAATTTAAGTAAAATCGCGCGCTAACTCCGCCACCGTATCCGCGCCCAATACCGTCATGTGTGCATAAGCAGGATGGTCTGAACCTAAAACAACCTGTTCGGTTTTAAACATTTCTTTTTGCGCGCCTGTAAAGGGGAAATGGAAGAAATGAACCGAGGAAGTTTTGCCATCCGCACTGGTTCGTTCCGCGTCATCTTCAGGGACTACATAAATTTTCTCAACCCCGACTTGTAAGTAAATGTGCTTCTCAATCCCGCCAAGTTGCAAGAGAAGATTTAGCCGCCGCACGGGATCATCTATTTCAAACATCATCGTAGCAACCAATTCATCACCATTCGGGATCAATGGGTTATATGCCCGCAATTCATCGGCCAATTGTTCATCGCCACCTTTTTCAATATAGAGCATTTCTTGAACCTGAAATAACATGGTCTCGAAACTCTCGAAATAAAAAGTGCAGTCCCGACCAAGGTCTATACGGCGCAATGCTTTTGCCGGCTTTAGTGCCGCACGCCTTTGTTTGCGTACGGGGCCAAATTCGTCATTGGAAAGAATATCTTCATTTGTGATTTTACGTAGTTCTTTTGGCATATGTATCTCTATATTAACCCGTAAGCACGGGCCATTAATTCCATCGGGTGATCCGGAGTAAGCGGCGCTTTCCCCTCTTCAGGTGCCCCCATCATATTAATCAAATGTTTGCAAGCCAGCGGGCAATCCGAACATAAATTCTCATTGCCCTTACTTTTTATCTGGCGGACGGCAGGACGGGCAACTTTCACTGCCATTGGTCGCGTTTCTTTCATAATTCCGAAAGTGCCGCCGTGGCCCGAGCATTTTTCGACAATGTCAACTTTCGTATCTGGAATTTTGCGTAACATTTCTGCTGATTTTGCCCCCATATTCTGAGCCCTGGCATGACATGCGCTGTGCACAGTAATCCCACCTTCAATGGGGTGAAGTCCTTCGGCAAGACCTTCATTTTTCGCAATATCAACCATGTATTCCGCAATATCATAAGTCGCCGCAGAAAGACGTTTGATGTCTTCGTCTTGAGGCAATATCAATGGCCATTCCATCTTCATCATCAGTCCACATGAAGCCGTTAAGGCAAGAACGTCATACCCCTTGTCAATATATGGCAAGAGTTCCTTTTTCACCATCTCGGCCTGCTTGGCAACTTGTTCAAGATTACCCTGTTCCAAATATGGCATGCCGCAACATGCTGGATAAACAACCACCGTTTCCACACCGTTTTTAGCCAAGACAGCTTGAGCCGCCACACCACTTTCTGGCTTATTATAATCCACATAGCATGTGGCATATATTACAGCTTTACGCGCATGCGCCGGTGCTTGCATATTACGGGCAGGCGCATTTTTCGTTGATAATTTTTCAAACGTCTTACTATGAAATTTAGGCAGTTCCGCGTCTTTATCAATCCCGGTGATTTTTTCCATCATCGGCCGCGTGAGCTTATTGCCAAGTTTTGAAGCCCAATTTGCAATACCGGAAATAGGGCCGATTAACTTGCCATTACGGTCCATTTTAACCAATTGGTTTTCCGTAAAACTCGCCCCTTTTCTTTTAAATTCTGCAGCTCTCGCCCGTAGCATTAAATGCGGGAAATCCAGATCGAATTCATGAGGAGGAACATAAGGACACTTGACCATAAAGCACATGTCGCAAAGCGTACATGCATCAACAACCTTGCCATATTGTGCGTTATCAACACTATCTAGCTCGCCGCTTTCGCTGTCATCAATCATATCGAAAAGGATCGGAAAGCTTTCACATAAATTGAAACACCGACGACACCCGTGACAGATGTCAAACACTCGTTCAAGTTCTTCCGTTATGAAACTTTCATTATAAAAGTCTTCATTTTGCCAATCGATAGGATGACGAGTGGGCGCAGAAAGGCTACCCTCTTTTGGAGGTTGATGGGCCATAACAATTTCCTAGTAACAAAATCGACTGGCTGATGTGGGTCAGCCAGTCGAAACAGAAAGGCGAACTATTCGTCCATACTTCCTAAGGCTTTCGTGAAACGTCCAGCGTGAGACTTTTCTGCCTTCGCTAATGTTTCAAACCAATCCGCAATTTCATCGAACCCTTCTTCACGAGCCGTGCGGGCCATGCCGGGATACATATCCGTATATTCGTGCGTTTCCCCTTCGATAGCCGCTTTTAAATTATCAGAGGTGCCACCAATAGGTAGGCCTGTCGCCGGATCCCCGACTTCTTCCATGAATTCAAGATGACCATGCGCATGTCCAGTCTCGCCTTCTGCTGTAGACCTGAAGACGGCAGCGACATCATTGTAACCTTCAATATCGGCTTTTTGCGCAAAGTATAAATAACGGCGATTTGCCTGACTTTCGCCTGCAAAGGCATCTTTTAAGTTATCGAGTGTTTTTGAATTCGCAAGTCCCATGGTATCTCCTTAGATGGTTATGATTATGGAATCATATTACACCCAATTAACCCATTGGTCAAGATAAATTAGAATCATTCTAATAAAAAATAGGTATCATGCTTTTATTAAATGCGAACGGTAACTTCGATGGCTTTAATAGAACGCCCTGCTGGCAAATCTGGCAAACCTTCTACTTGAATTGCGCCCATAGGAATATCTTCAAGGCGGTCTTCATCCTCGTAGAAAAAATGATGATGTTCACTTAAATTGGTATCAAAGAAGGCTTTTCCTTGCTCAACTGTAACACGGCGCAATAATCCAGCCGCCGCAAATTGGTTCAAGGTATTATAAACGCTCGCCACGGATGTTTTTATTTTGGACAACCTTGCCATTTCAATAACATTATCAACGGTGACATGTTTGTCAGTTCCGTCAAACAATAGCCCTGCAATACTAAGACGTATTTTTGTCGGACGAATCCCGCTATTTTGCAAATAGCTTTTCACATTCTGATTTGATTCTGTATTTCCCATAAGATGTATTTAAGAATTATTCTAATTTATTGCAAGCCGTTTTATCATATTTCTACTTATGCAACACATTGTTCGACAAATTTTGCAGCAATCGCAAAAGAATTTTTAGCATCTTTCGACGGAAGTCGCTCTAAATGATGTCGGGGCGTATCCCAATAATTCATTTTAACGTGAACTCTGGCTTTATGCGCATTTTCTGCCAATTTTACAGCGTCATCAAAATGTATGTCATGCTTACTTGTATGAATACACAATTTAGGGAATCCATCAAAATCTGCATAAACAGGAGAAGCAACCGGATGGGTCGCCAGTTCATCTTTTAAATACAAACGAGCACAAAATGCTGCACTTTCCATGCGAAAAGGGCTTACTGATGAAATGCTTCGTGTAACATATGACCAACCGCTTAGGCTTAAATCACACCAAGGGGAAAAGAGCAAAACGCCCGCAGGGAGAGGTTTTTTACGGTCCCTTAAAATTTGCAAAGCCCCTAATAATATAGATGCACCTGCTGTATCAGCAGCCACTAAAATACGCCGATGAGGTGCCAAGTTTAACAAATTCTCATATTGGTCGGCGATATCTTCGCAAGGAATTGGAAATGGGTTTTCAGGTGCTAACCGATGCGTCCCGAGGACCGCATTGCATCCGCAAGCTTGCGCTAACCTTTTTACCATTCTGGCTTGTTTGGGGGATGGAGGCAGGATAAATCCACCGCCAGCAACATACAACAAAAGCGGTTTACTGTGACTTTCCAAATTTCCTTCATCACAATCGTGTAGGTCATCTGTTTCCCCAACACCTCCATCAAAAAAATTTTCAACCGAACTTACGGAGAGTAAGTTAAACTTCCCTTTTCTGCCGAGACTAAAGTCTCGACGTAGCCCTTGTAAGTAATTGTAAGCGGCGTGCTCGTCATCAAATAAATTTACAGCCTTTTTCAACCGCCCCACGACAATTCGTTCAATTAAAAAATTCTCAAACTTGGCTTGAACGTGGTCGATTTTACGAATGTAATGGTTTGTTTTTGATGTTATTTTTTTAGCAATATTTTCGGCTTCAAGCCAACTAACCTGATGAGTAGCAGATACATTTATCCTCGATATTGCACTTTCCATAGGCCCCACCCACAAAACATACCAAACAGTATAACATATCTCGGCAAAAAAGAACAGTCTTACAAAGACAACAATATTTGCTATAATTTGGGGGATCACTTTATACTCTGGAGTCATAATATTGGGCAAAAAACTCACATCCTCCGAACTATCATCTCGTTTCATTAATTTGGCCGAGAACATTGGTCTTGTTGAAGAACCTTTGGATAAAAACCTTTTATGGAAGAATAGGTTGAGTGAAATCATAAATTATATGCCCGAACAACTCGCTATTGACCTAGTCGATCAAATGCAAACTGCCATAGATAATCCACACGCAGATGCGGTAACTTTTGCAAAACTTCACAATCTCACACCAGCAGAAGAAAAACTTCTTACCAGTTTAGTTGAGGGGCACTCCGTACCCCATCATGCCAAAAACTTGGGGATTTCGGTCAATACTGGCCGAGTACATATGCAAAGAATTCTCGATAAGACAGGTGCAAATGGGCAACTGGACCTCATCAGAATGCTCCACAACGGCTAATTCCCCCAATTAATAATGCAATTGCATGATGTGCGAAGCGGCTTTTCGTGAAAAATTTCACCTATCATTATATAGGGAGCGCAAAAATGAAATTCACTCACCAAATACAAATATCAAGCATAGCACTTTGTTGTGTTATGATTACGAGTACTCAGGCTCAAGCTAAAACTCAAGAACAGAAGCCTGTAAACTCTATTAACTTAACCGATCAAAACAATGCGAATGAAAACCCACTATATTCGCAACAAGTCATGTATAAAGAAGTGAGTTTAGTACAGGGGCAAGAATGCGAACATGATCCCTTTATGGATATATCTGCACCAGCAAAAGTCGACATGCCTAACCCGCTGGCATCATTCAAAACAGTATGCGCCACTCACAACAAAGAAACGGCGCTAGAACCAACGGACATGCCTACTCAAGAAGCTGACGTGAGATTAAGTGGATATGGACGCTTCGGTTTAGATTATAACGACGTGCAATTAGACAACTCAGATGAAGAAGAAAAGGAGACAAGTAGACTCCGGCTCACATTTTCATCTGGGATCAGTAGGATTAAGCCTTCTCGCGCGGGCTATGGTGTTGCGATCATGCCAGGTAAGGAAATATTTGCGACGAAGACAAACGACCAACTTGAGGGTTACTCCATTAATGGATATGCCAAGTGGAAGAATAACGACATTATAACCGACGGCGTATATCTTTTCGGTGTTGAATACTCATACGCCGACGGCATATCCGAAGGGAAAATTGCAAGCGGCTCAGATGACGCTGGCATTGTCTATCAAGATTTCGCCCCGAGCGGCTCCACCGGGATTAACCTTGGATCAAGTGGCTTGGATGTTAGCACTTCATCAACAACTTCACGATTAAGAATTCAATTCGATATGAGTACGGAAACCGACAGTGGTGTCACATTTGGCGCTAGGCTCCGTAATAAAGCGGCCTTTGGTTTCGGAGCGCGCATTACAGACACAGAACATACGGCAAGTGTGACAACACCAAGCTTTAATGATATTAGTTCTCTATCTGTTCAAAAGCTGGATGAGAATTATTTTTACTTTAACGGATACTCGACTATTTCATTTGAACCAGATGGTAAAAAACAAGGCGGCGTCGGTCTATACTTGACCCCAAGGGTAGAAGCCGGGTACCGGGACGCAAAACTGGACTCTCAACAAATCAACATATGCGGGCTTTGCGGCTCCGCAGATCAAAACTTTACGATTAACATTAAAGATAAAGACGATGGTTTTTATTATGATTTGTCCTTAAACGCAGATCTTGCTTACTACTATTCCAACAATATAACGGTTGGTTTAAGCGGTAGACTTGGTTGGCGTAACCGTACAGCAGAAATCATTAACCCAGAGACAGGAGACGACCTTTTCATCAGGAACGACCCAACTCACCTCGACACAGATAGCGAGTACAGGAGTGGAATTTCTGCTTGGTTTTCTGCAGAATTTTAATTCCAGCTTGGCAATATGAGTGCGTTTATAAAAGAACTAATCATGTAAATTAGATTGTCTAATTTTCGCCCACTTTTCTAGCCTTACTTTTATTTCTCGTTCTCGGCCTTCTCCTTTAGGGGTATAAAATTGCTCCCGTGGCATGCCGTCAGGGAAATAATTTTGCCCCGAAAAGCCTTCGCTCGTATCATGGTCATAGGCATAACCTTTTCCGTAACCAAGCTCTTTCATCATCTTGGTTGGGGCATTGAGAATATGGGCAGGAGGCATGAGAGAGCCAGTTTTTTTAGCACTGCGCATAGCCGATTTAAACGCGGTATAAACCGCATTTGATTTTGGTGCCGTGGCCATGTGTACCACCGCATGTGCAATGGCAAGTTCTCCCTCCGGGGATCCAAGGAAACGGTAAGTGTTCATGGCTTCATTAGCGAGCATCAGTGCCAAAGGATCTGCCAATCCAATATCCTCACTGGCCATGCGAATAATACGGCGGGCAATATACAGCGGGTCTTCGCCCCCTGTTAACATGCGGGCAAGCCAGTATAAGGCCGCATCAGGATCAGACCCACGAATAGATTTATGCAAAGCAGAGATGATATTATAATGCTCGTCTTTGTTTTTGTCATAAGCAGGGCTACGTTTTTGTAAATGCTTGGCAACCCCTTTCCCGTCCAAAGGCTTTGGCGGGGAAAGGGCAAAAATTTCCTCAGCTAAATTAAGCAGATAACGTCCATCACCATCGGCAAAACCGATCAGAGTTTCGCGCCCTTCTTTTGTCAGCGGCAAGGTTGCATTCGTAATTTTTTCGGCGCGAGTTAATAACTCATCTTGCGCTCTTTCATCCAGACGATTGAGCACAAAAACTTGGGCACGAGACAATAACGCACCATTTAGTTCGAAAGATGGGTTTTCCGTTGTTGCGCCAATGAGGGTAACAATACCCTCTTCCACATAGGGCAAGAACCCGTCTTGCTGGGCACGGTTAAAACGGTGGATCTCGTCCACGAACAATAAAGTTCCGCGCCCCATTACCCGTCTACTTTTCGCTGCCTCAAAGACTTTGCGAAGATCGGCAACGCCTGAAAACACAGCCGACAACTGGACAAATTCCATATCGGCATATTTGGCGATCAGTCGGGCAATGGTGGTTTTACCCACACCCGGTGGCCCCCACAATATCATGGAAACCAAACGGCCCGATTTCAACATTCTACCGATTGGGGCTTGTTCATCAAGCAAATGCCCCTGCCCGACAACCTCATCGATAGAGGCTGGACGCAAACGATCCGCCAGTGGCCTTGGGGCACTTTCTTCCAAACCGGCAGATACAAATAGATCGTTCATACAATGACCGGCTTGGGTGTTAGATCAATCGCCCTTAAGGGCGCCGCTTTGCTGTTGCAAGCGTTTCATTTTAGTACGGGCGTAATCTTCCGCAATATCCCAATCTGCTTTTGATTGGCAAACTGTGTACTGCTTTAACCGTGATCCGGTAACCCCAGTTTTTTTACAGATGACTTTTTCTCCGTCTTGATCATAAGCTTCACCTTCAAAATCAGCATCAACAGTTTGCTTTAATGGGCCTTTAGCAGCAACAAGTTGCTCAACTGCTTTTTCTTCACTTGTGGCATATCCTGACGAAGCGCATGCTGACAAGCCAATGACTGCAACGGCACAAAGTGGAATTAAATTTAAATATCTCATGATGGTCTCCCTTTTCAACAGGGCAAGGCTATCTTGTTTAGATGTTTTGTTCAAGGCGGTTGTTCTTGCCCCCCCTAAAACCGTATTCGCGTTCTTGTTACGCGGCCATTGCGCTCTAGGGATAGGCTCCAAACACGGCTATCATCATATTCATCCAGAAGGTTTTGCAATTGCTTCGTACTCGTAATGTCCGTATCCATAACACTTAAAATAATATCACCTGGACGAAAACCATACCGAGAAGAAAGACTACGTCGCGATAAACTTCTGATGACGACACCGCTCACAAATGGATCGAAATCCAATTCTTCGGCTAATGCAGGCGACATGTTCACAACGCTAAGACCACTAAAGGGGTTTGTCCCTTCGAGCGCAATCTTATGCCGTGCTGGAATTTCTTTCGGTGTATCTGCCTTCACATTAAAAGTTTTGTATTTGCCGTCTCGCCAAACTTTTACTTTGGCTTTATGTCCGCGAGCAAATGTAGCCAGTTTAAACCGCAAACCGCTATCGTCAAAAATATCGGTTCCGTCTACTGAAATAATCACGTCGCGGCGTCTTAGACCCGCCTTGTCAGCAGGTCCCTTGGGATAAACTTCTTCTACAATTGCTCCTTGTGGGCGATCAAGGCCAAGGGCTTCTGCCATCACCGCATTAACACCTTCTGTACGGGCTCCGATCCAAGGACGAATAATTTTTCCATCCGTTAACGCACTGTCCACAGCGCGCCTGACCAATTCACCTGGAATTGCAAAGCCGATTCCGTTAGAGCCGCCAGAGCGGGAAAAAATTGCCGTATTAACGCCAACTAATTGTCCGTCCATATCCACCAACGCCCCACCAGAATTGCCGGGATTCACGGCCGCATCTGTTTGAATAAATGAGGCAAGATCTGAAACCTGTGTACGTCCCAAAGCGGAAACAATTCCGCTCGTAACCGTCTGGCCAACCCCGAAAGGGTTCCCAATCGCGAGAACAATATCTCCGACTTCCAGAGAATTATGATCATCAATCGGTAAGACGGGCAAACGCTCACCTTTGGTATCAATTTGCAAGACAGCAAGATCACTGTCCTTATCTTCTGCGATAATTTTTGCAGCAAACTCACGGCGATCATTTAATATCACCTTCAATTCTTGCGCGCCTTTAACCACATGGGCATTAGTGACAATCACACCATTACTCCGAACAATCACACCACTTCCCAAAGACCGTTCAATACGTTCACGTGCCATCCCTTGACCGAAAAAAGAAAAGAAAGGATCACGTTCACGGCGAATGACTTTACGTTCTGTGTAAACATTCACAACTGCTGGAGCCGTTTGCTTGACCACGGGTGCAAAAGACATTTTCATTTGCGCCGCACTTTGCGGGACGATGCTGATCGGGTCATCTAAAATGGGGGCGGCACTTGCAGGCGGTGAAACCCGCGGCCCAATGGCCAACCCTAAAACCAAAGCGCCACTTAAAAACGAAATAATATATTTTTTCATGAAGGTAATGTAGGCTGTGCCCCCCACAAATTAAACCCCCCTTTCCATTGTATGAGGGTTTTTTAATATTTAGATATACGGCCAGTTAGCTTCAACATTGTTTCTTACTGGTCAATATGGTATTCATCGGATGATCAAAGGGGGGCGGGCAATGCCAAAAATATCAAAGTTATTACAATTTTTATCTTGTATCCTTCTCGTTGTTTTAATCACAAAATGGTTTTTATTAGGCGGAGTAGAAGAGCCAAAACGAATACAATCATGGTATGGGATGCGTAAGTTATTACGCTTTTCAGGTGGAATCATCCTCATTGGCAGCCTTGTTTATAGGTATGCCCTTAAACGACCACAAACAATTGTTGGCTTGACAACTATGATATTAGCAATCGTCGCGATCCTAACTCCCACACTTTCAAAAACATTTGGTATGGCTTACCCGGCACGCCTAGAAACAACCAAACCGAGCCTGACCGTTAGGCTTCCACTAAACGAAATGGTAATTGTTACGTGGGGAGGAGATCTGGTCAAAAATAACTACCATGCGGCAACACCTTCACAACGTTGGGCATATGATATGGTCGTCGCACCACACGGCCTGCGGTCAGAAAACTTGGGCGATTACGGCTGCTTTGGAAAAACAATAGTTTCACCAATCGAAGGAACAATAATCAACGTTATCAACAACAACCCTGATCAAACACCAAGCCAACACCCCATTTTGCAAGCAAATGCATTTGGCAATCACGTAGTTATTGAGCCAAAAAACACGGCAACCAAATTAATTCTTGCTCACATGAAAGAAGGGAGCATCATCGTAAAAAAGGGGATGGTCATCAAAGAAGGTGAGCCCATAGGGCAATGTGGGAACAGTGGTAACACCTCTGAACCACATGTGCATATTCACTACGCCATAACACAACAAGCACCTAATGGTCTTTATTACACCACAGGCCTTCCACTATATTTTCGCGACCATTCAGGCACTCCCATGCCAACGGGTGGATTTAAACGAGTGGGGAAAGAAGTTTTGTGGAACAATCAGGGCATTCAACATATTCCACAGTAACCAAGCGATTCATCATTTATACTCTTTCCTTTGACACCGACTTATTGACCACACAATTTTTAGGCAAATAAATGATAACACCGAATGAGCTAATAGTTGATGGGATGCTGTCAGGCACAGGGGTTCGTGATGCTCTCAATGGTGGGTACGTACATTTAAGCGACCTGAAAATTCCACCCTCACTTATTCGGGAGATCAACAAGTGGCTATCTGACTACGAGATGGCCCATTTTCTACAATATACAGATGAGAAGAAAAACAAGGCATTAGATAAGCAAGGAATCCAAATAGCTAATCATCTAAAAACCGTGCTTCCTAATGTTAACATTAGATATTACTCAAATTGGCTCATGAAAGAAATGCGCCTATAATGGAGCGGTAGATCAGTCATATAATCCCACTCAGTCATTCCGTGAAAGCAGGAATTTAATTTCAACCCTTCCTTCTCTTCCATGAGAAAATGTCAAGATACACATCCTCTTCCGCACATTCCCGCGAAGGCAGGAATCCAGTCGACATTTCGTTTAAAACAAACAAATCAAGGTCATATTTCCCCCTAAAGTCTGGTACCCCACCTTCGCGAGAATGTGCGGGGTTGGGGTTTTAGCTCACACCTCTCTCATGAGATAGGCTTCAAGAAACAATGGCAAAAGCACCCACAATTATTTACCGCTTGGAATAAATAAGATTTTGCTATTTTGTGCAGAAAATGTGACTATTTTCTGAAAATATAAAGAATCGACAAATGAGGGTGTGATGCGCAAACCGACTGGCTCAGCAAATGGTAAGTTAATAAACTTCAACATGATGGACGGTATGCGTTTAGGCTTGGCTGCCTGTTTTCTCATCGCCATCTTGTTTTTTATAAAAGCAAATCCAGCTGGCACAGGTATTGACAGCACGCTTTTGCTGATATCTGCCGTGATCGGTGGCTATATGGCCTTAAATATTGGCGCGAATGATGTTGCCAACAATGTCGGCCCCGCGGTTGGAGCAGGCGCATTGACCTTGCTCGGTGCTATCTTGATTGCTGTTGTATTCGAATCCGGTGGCGCCCTCATTGCTGGTGGAGATGTGGTTAAAACCATTAAAAAGGGCATTATTGACCCTGCCATGATTGCCGACACCCAAACCTTTATCTGGGTCATGATGGCCGCACTCTTATCTGCTGCCATCTGGCTTAACATCGCCACCTATAGCGGCGCCCCTGTATCCACGACCCATTCCATTGTGGGCGGTGTTCTCGGTGCAGGTATCGCCGCTGGCGGTTGGGGAATTGCCGATTGGGGGCAAGTCCAAAAAATTGTTGCCAGTTGGGTAATCTCACCTGCCATGGGGGGAATTATTGCAGCGTCCTTCCTCTATGCAATCAAACGAAGTGTCATGTATAAAACCGACATGAAGCAGGCGGCACAGAAAGTCATTCCGATTTTGATGGCGATTATGGCGTGGGCATTTACGACATATTTGATCCTTAAAGGCATCAAGAAAATTATCAAAATTGAATTCCCGATTGCTGTCAGTATCGGGTTTGGTGCCGCCGTTTTGACCTATATTATTGTTCGCACCTTGATCACGAAACGTGCCGAGCGGATTGAAAATACCAAAGAAGGCATTGATAAGCTATTTATGATTCCATTGATTGTCGGGGCAGCGTTTTTAAGCTTTGCTCACGGCGCTAATGATGTTGCCAATGCTGTGGGCCCACTTGCCGCGATTAATGATGCGGTCATCAATGGCGGTGCCCACACCAAAGCACATATCCCGCTTTGGGTTATGCTGATCGGCGCACTTGGAATTGCTGTTGGTCTTGCTCTCTATGGCCCGAAGCTGATTAAAACAGTTGGGAATGAAATCACCGAACTGGACAAGATTCGCGCTTTCTGCGTGGCTCTTGCCGCGGCCATTACGGTTATCATTGCTTCACAAATGGGCCTACCGGTAAGCTCCACCCATATCGCCGTTGGCGGCATTTTCGGCGTTGGTTTTTTACGAGAGCATTTGCATACAGGTTACAATCGCAATCTGGATAAAATTCGCACTCATATGCGCGAAGAAGAAAACCAAGACGAAGAAACCATCCAAGCCTTCATCGAAAAATTCGACGCCGCCTCTATGGTCGAGAAAAAACAATTCTTACGCGAACTCAAACAAAAAGCGATCCGGGAAGAACTTTCATGGAGCCAAAGACGGCGCGTGAAAAAAGCCTATAAAGCAAAGCTGGTCGAGCGCTCTATGCTGTTAAAAATTATCGCCGCTTGGGTTTTCACCGTTCCTGTTGCCGGCCTACTCTCCGCGGCCTTGTTCTTCATGATTAGAGGCATTTTACTGCCATAATACAAATTTGACGCGACCTAATTTATAGCTAGGTTTTCGTCCATCGGGCACAGCTTATCAAACATTCAATCTTCCTTACGGTGCCCTTCAGAAAAAGTTTTACCCGCAAAAATTATCCATCGCTGCGCATGGATCAGAGCAGACTGACATCCTGACTGGCCTTTTTCTGGCCAATCGGTTACAAAGTGTTCATACTTTAACTTAAGCTGGGAGAGGCACATGGCCGGAATGAATTTACTAGAAATGATTATGCAAGCACAAGGAGGCAAGATTGCCCAAAGTGCAGGCGGGCAATTGGGCCTCGACGCACAACAATCACAAAACGCAATTGCGGCTCTCTTGCCTGCAATTTCATCAGCACTTAAACAAAATACGGTCTCTCCACAAGGAATGGCCGGCTTGCTCGGCGCTCTGCAAGGCAATGACCACAGCCGTTATATGGATAACCCTGATGTATATTCTCATTCTGCGACGCAAAATGAAGGCAATGCGATTTTAGGGCATTTGTTTGGTTCTAAAGACGTTAGCCGTGCCGTCGCAAGCCGCGCCGCCGAGCAAACGGGACTTGGTGCAGACGTATTGAAAAAAATGTTACCAATGGTCGCCACCATGGCCATGGGTTCTCTTTCCAAACAAACCCGCGAACCAAGCATGGCAAGTCAACTGGCTGGACTTGCGTTGGGCGGTGGTCAGCAACAAAAATCTGGTGGCCTTGGCGGGCTTCTCGGCGCGCTTACAGGCGGAAATTCACGTCGTCAACGTGGTTATCAACAACAGCAGCAACAGGGCATGGGCATCCTTGGTAAACTCTTGGACGCAGATGGTGACGGCAATATGATGGACGACGTCCTTGGCATGGCAATGAAAAGCATGATGAGGCGCTAAGCCCCAAAGACAAACAAACAAAAATCATCAACATAAAAAAACCCGGCCCTGAAATTCTCAGAGCCGGGTTTTTTATTACTTATAAATTATTGCGGTTAATTACTCAGCCGCAACGCCTTCTTTAACATCATCCGTTAAGGTATCAAGATGCATGCCTTTTTTGATGATCGGCGCAGCAAGTGCCATCGCAACACTAATGCCGATCGCATACCAACCCACTTTGGAATAAACACTTAAAACCATGCTCTCTCCATTAGGGCCAGCCACAGCCGTTGCTTGCGCGATTAAAGCTGATGCAGAGTTACCGGCAGCCGAAGCTAAGAACCAAGTCCCCATCATTAAACCAACCATCTTTGTTGGCGATAAACGAGTCATCGCAGACAATCCTACTGGCGACATACAAAGCTCGCCTGTTGTATGCAAAAGATAAATCAGGAAGATAAAGATAATCGGAGTTAAGTCCTGACCGTTACCTGCACCCCATACGAGAACAAGGAAGCCAAGTCCTACCTGAAAAACTGCCAGTGCAAATTTCATAGGTGTTGAAGGCTCTAAACCTCGGCGGGCAAGCCAAGTCCACATTCCCGCCATCGGCGCGCCCAAGAGCACAATATAAATGGCATTAATTGACTGGAACAAAGAAGTTTTAACTTCTTGACCCATAAACATGCGATTCACATGTTCATCCGTAAACAATGTCAAAGATGATCCGGTTTGTTCAAACAACGCCCAGAATAGAATATTAACACTGATCAGGAACAAAGCGACAAATATGCGGTTACGCTCATGTGGAGAAAGCTGCATTACACTTGTCAGTATGATATAGCCAACAACCAAAATTCCGAAACCGACAAGCAACAGATTTACTGTACCTTGACTTCGAACCAATTGCCAAAATACCAACACAGCGCCAGCCGTCGCAATATATGTTAGCCATTCCCGGTCTAGACCAAGGAAAACTTTTTGCTTCAAAAAACCTAAATCTTTAGGTTCGCCTTTGCCGCCAAGCAAAGGTTTGTAAATTACAAACATGATCAGGCCAAGCAACATGCCAACACCGGCAGCGCCAAAACCGTATTTCCAACCAAAGGTTTCGCCAAGTCCACCCGCTACAAGTACACCGAATGTAGAACCGAGGTTGATACCAACATAATAAAGCGTGAAAGCACTATCGCGTCGTGTATCCGTTTTTTCATATAACATACCAACAAT
>JAJRSG010000030.1 GCA_024278915.1 Alphaproteobacteria bacterium | reverse complement strand
TCGCCGCGCAACGCCTCAAGCGCAACCTTGGCCTTAAACTGGTCTGAAAACTTCCGTCTCTTCGTCATTTCTGTATTCCTTCGTCGTGTTGGAATACACCTTAACAGACTGCCCGATTTTGCAGGACCACTTCAGATATCCCGAAGCATGGCATGGTCTAGCATCTGCTCTGCCAACAGCTTTTTCAGCTTGTTGTTCCCGTCCTCCAAAGCCCGAAGTTTACGAGCATCCGAGACCTCTAAGCCGCCATACTTCGATTTGTATTTGTAAAATGTGGCCTGCGTGACCTGCGCCCCAAGTATCTTCCAACTTTATGGAGAGTCCTTGAGGTTGAATTGATGGCGTTAAGCTGCCAGTTTGTCCAATGCTTTCCTCTCTGCAAATTCCTGAGGTGTCAGGATGCCATCTTTGCCTGTGAGGCCGCGCCCATCTTGCAACGCGGCCAACGCCGCATCAAAATCAAACTCTTCTCGCATGTGTCATTCCTTTTCTTCAGTTATAGAAATGACACGGAATTTCAAACGCTCCCTTTGGGCTTCAGTTTTGTACTTCTTGGAGGCTTCGAGTCCACAAATCCTTTATGATATTGCATATCTCGCTCGCTTCGAAGGGTTTAGTTATAACACTGAGTGCACCTAAAGCAACTAACCTCTCAGTGGTGCTCCGCTCCGCTTTCGCGGTCATAAAAATCGTCGGTGTTTCGGCTAGCCCCTCCAAAGAAGCTAGCTTCTCCCAAGTTTCTTCTCCGTTCATTTCAGGCATCATGAAATCTAAAAGAAACAGTTGTGGTTGGAACAATGCCGCCTCTTTTAGTGCCTCGGCACCCGAAGCACAAGACATCACCTGAATCTCCCCAGGCATCTCCAAAGCCATTTGGACAATAAACCGAATGTCATCTTCGTCATCGACGTGCAGTATTCTCGTTAGATCAGTCATTTTGTTTCTCAATTCTTAATGTGTCGACCCATTCAAGGGATTTGTGCGTCTCCGGAGGCATTATTCTTCGCCTCCAACTGTTTAAAGCTGACCGTAAAAGTTGTCCCGGCTCCGACCACGCTGTTGTATGCAATTGTACCTCCCATTTTTTCTAGAATGGACTTAGCGAGAAATAAACCGATTCCAACGCCACCAACTTTACGGACATCTGAGCCGTCAATCTGTGCGAAACTCGAGAAAACGACGTCTTCTTTCCCCTCAGCTATGCCTTCGCCTTCATCGATAACAGTTATCTGCGACTCCCCGTTTTTCGAAACCACACCTAACCTTATAGCACTGTTTGGGTTGGAAAATTTAATTGCGTTCGAGATAAGACAATCCAAAATCCTGTCGATACGCTTTCGGTCCGCCCAAACAGGAGATGAAGTAAGCGGGCGTATCAAATCTAGCTCTATGCTGGCACTCAGCGCTTTTGCCTCATTCCGCCCGATAGATACCTCGACAACATCGGCCAAATCTACACTTTCCATGTTCAGGATTAGCTCATCCGCCTCAAGACTCTGCACATCCAGAACATCGCCCACCAAGTCAGCTAGGAATCGGGTATTTCTCTCGGCAATGGTCAGAGCCTTTTTTTGTTTTTCAGGCACTTCGCCCATCACGCCGCTGCTGAGAAGTGACAGAGCACCACCTACCGACGTCAAGGGTGTGCGCAGTTCATGACTGATAGTCGACAAAAACTGCGACTTTGCTATTAAGGCCGCTGTCGCTTTCTCTTTCTCTTCCATTAGACTCTCAAGCTGATCCAGATTACTCCTATACAGCTTGATGTAAATATATGAACTGTCGACAACAAAAAATAGAACAAACACAACAGTGAAAAACTGAAGCCAGAGGAGTGATCCGATAGTCGCATCTACTGCCAAAATATCTACGATTGGAATCGCTAGAAAGGTGAAAGTGTAAATAGCAAGTCGTGTAAAAAGAACCGGCAAAAGCTGATGGTTGTTCATCCCCGCGAACAACGCCGCCGCAAATAGAAAAAACAGTGGTGTGAAGTGAGACGTGTTACCTTCTTGTCGCGCAATCATGAACACGAAGAAACTGATGGCAACTGCGCTGAAAACAGTGTTACCCATTAGTGCTGTGTAAAATCGTTTAACCTCTCTGTCAGAGGTCAGGAAATTGAATGCCTGGATTTTTTTTGCAAAGTAGATATCAATGATCTCTGTCGCTTGGATCGAAACATAACAAACGAATGCTATCCAGAAGTCGAAGTAGGCAGCAGCAAGTATCGTCACCGAAAGGTAGATCGCTTGCCGCTGCACGATCAAACGCATGGTACCGCCAACGTAATCCACCATTTGGCGTTGCAAACGCGTCAGAGAGTTTGCACCCTTCGGCAGCTCAGTTTTTTTTCGCACTAATTTAACACCCTTACAGCATTGGGAAATAGCTCTGGCTGCCTTTGCACAATACTGGCCAGAGTTAACTATATTTGACCATGTTCAAGCTAAGCGCAAAAGCAAGTACACCTAAGGCTAGGTAGCAGTTTATCAAGAACATATCATGTACTATCTCCTTATCATGTATCGTGACAATTAAGCCACCCAAAAGTTGTAATGCTAATACTTTTTTGACTAATAGAGATATTGGAAGGTATCCTTTAGAGTGCAGAAAAATCCCGGTAACAGATTGTAATATATGGATTTAAAATTAATTCAATTTGTCGATAATGGTACATCCATAGATAGGTTGGCAGCTTTCAGGAAAAATCACATACTTTCAACATGTAATGAGGCATTTTTAAAGCCGAAGAATGACCAATTATGTCTTTGTCTTGCGCGCAATCTATGATTTTAATTGAAATAACAAAAACAACAAATCAAATGAGAGCAGCTCATGAAAATCACCCGCCATCCCATGCATTCGGCTAGCGCCGAAGCTGTACCTTCGAACTTTTCAAGTTTGATGGATCTGGTAGAGCAGGACCGCGAAGCTGGAATGCAGGCGCGACCACAGCAGCAGCAGACCCCTCAAGTTTCTGACAATCACAGTCGAATTAAGGTCAGCACCCTGTCCTTTGGCAACATGCACAAATATGGTGAACTCTTTAGCGATTTGATGCAGGTGCGCAAACGTGTATTCATAGAAAAGCGAGGGTGGGTGCTGCCTAGTGTTGATGGGTATGAATTCGATCAGTACGACAATCCTTTTAGCAGGTGGATCGTTTTACACCAATATGGTGAGATATTTGCCGGCGTGCGTCTGACACCAACAACAGCAAAATGCGGAGTATACTCATATATGATCCGGGATGCACAACGCGGATTATTGGCAAATATACCCTCTGATCTTTTAATATGCAAAGCGCCAGTCAGCCCAACTGTATGGGAAGCATCTCGGATTTTTGTTACGGATGAAGTGCCAGGGCGCATGAGACTTGAAGTGCAAGGCCTGCTTTTGCAGTCCATGGCCAAAACAGCTCGCAAACTGGGTGCAAGCTTTGTAATTGGCATAGTGCCCTGTCTCTGGAGCCGTTGGATCCGGCGGCTAAAGATCGATGCTGGAGCTTATGGACCAAAGCGCGAAATCGAGGGTGAAAGGTGCCAAGTTGTGCTCATGAATACGCAGCTCAACTACCATTGACAAAATACTAGAGCGTGTCGCTTGTGATTGAATTAAAGCATTTTGCGTTCAATTTGAGGCTGACCTGCGCCCCTAGAACTCCTCCAGTTTAATGTAGAGTCCGCCCAACTAAAGGACGGACAAAATGAAGAAGTTATTGGCGGAACAGATGCTGGATAACGCCATGCTGCGGGACGTAAACTCAAAAAAGTGGTAACGCCCGATGCAAAGCGGCAAGCTGTGGTTCATCGTCGAACGCACCTTCGCATGGCCAATCGCTGTCGCAGATTGGCTAAAGATTGGGAGAAATCCATCGCAAGCGCAACGGCATGGATACTCATCGCCCACATCAGAACCCTCACCCGCAGAATCGTAAGGCTTTGATATCACCCAGTAGGTTTTGAATCAGACACTTAGGGAATTCGCCAAACGACTGAAGGCTAAAGGAAAACCGCACAAGCTGGTTCTCATCGCCGTTGCAAGAAAACTCATAGTCATGGCAAACGCTATGCTGGCCCGAAATACATGCTGGAGGGAAACTTGAAGATACAGTTGCTAGACAAACTGGACCAAGACACTCAAAGATCGCTATTATTCTGCGGCAATTAATATTGTCTCATCGCGTTTGCTCGTGCCGGTGTCGTATTTCTTCAAATCAAAATAGAAGATCGTTCCTTTGTCAATATTGCTATCCAGACCGATTTTACCTCCATGGAGTTGTATGATCTTTTTGGTGATTGCCAAACCTAACCCAGTGCCAGCACGCTTCTTATGATCATTCGACGCAACCTGAACAAAACTCTCAAACAATTTTGCTCGGTCCTTGATCGAAATACCTGGTCCGGAGTCGGCCACTGTGATCCGCCATGTGGTTCCATTATCTACCAGTCCAATGTCCACAAAATCATTGGCGTTGGAAAACTTGACTGCATTAGACATTAAGTTGGACATGACTTGAATTAACCGGTCTTTGTCACCGTTAACCACTGCACCTGTAATCTCAGAAGTAAAACGCAGATTTACGTTTGTTATTTTAGCATAGCCTTCGTTGACAGCAATCGATTCAAGCAACAGTTTGCAAACATTCAGCGGCTTTTTATTGAGCTTCATCTTTCCTGCCTCGATTTTTTCGAGATCAAGAATATCGTTAACAATAAATATTAACCGATCACAATTGCGCAGCGCAATATCGAACAAGGAGGCAGAAGTACTGTCTTCTTTTGCTAGTTTCGCCTGCAAAAGTTGAATTGAACCCTTAATGCTCGTTATTGGGGTGCGTAATTCATGGCTGACAACCGAAACCGATTCCATTTTGGCTTTGTTAAGTTTAACACGATCATTGATATCTCTTAATACAGAAACGAATACTTCGGTGCCGTCTGGCTGCACCGACCGGCTAGTGTTTATTTCCACAAATCCCTTTTTCTGTTTAACAGAGATGACCACAGCGTCCTTTTTACCACTTAATAGTGGGCTTACATGTGCTCTGAACATGGTTTCCTGGAAATTCTCGTCGGTATCAATAATACTCTTTTGCAGCGCCTCTTCTTTGGTCCACTCACAGCGCTGCATCGCGCGATCATTAACGTAAATAATTTTAAGATCGCTTGTACGGAAGATGTAGATTTCGTCTTGGAGTTTATCCAAGATGGTCTCATTCTGGCGGAGTTCTTCTGCTTTACGCATTTCTGTCACGTCAGTGCGTACACACACATTCCGCAGACAATTGCCGTCTTTGTCAAGATAGGGGACAATAGTTGCCTGAAATAGACGCGTTTCTCCAGTTTTCGAGGTAGCGGAGTGCTCGCCCTTCCAGGTATTTCCCTTTGTTGTGCAATCACGAATATCAGAAAAATCGGTTTCTCCAGCTACTGCGGCATGCAGGAACGAAACGTTTTTTCCGATCAACTCTTCTCTTGTATATCCAAAAACTTCCAGAAATTTGTCATTGACTTGAAGGATATTCGCTTCTGAATCAGTCACACTGACAATCGCATGTGTGTTCAGGGCTTTGTAAACAAGTTCATTTTCCACCCCCAAGGCATCAATTTTCCTCTTGTTATGACGAATGCGTGTAACCCGGCTAATTTGGACCATCAACACGGCTATTAGAGTGAAACAAATGAGTGCCAAAAACGATATTTCTGCGCTAAAAACTACACCTCTAACTTCCATCGTGCCCGACGATAGGTACAAGGCAGCCACGCTCATCGAAAAGGCTGCAAAGATGAAGTAGTAGACTTTAGAACTACTCAACATGACATATTTCCAAATCTATTTTTATTGTTCTTTTCACACTTAAGAAAAACTTGAACCAGAAATCCGACAATTTTGAGGCAAACCGACCGGTTCGTTGCAGATTGATGTTGTAATTTTGCAACTTCACGTTGATCGCCAATCTTTGTCTCTCTTTTGGTGACTTGTGTTGTCAATGAGTGTTTAAAACTGACCCTGTTTTGGCATTTAGAAGTGACCCAGCCTTGAGGGGCAAAGCCAATAGGCGAGATGCCCTCATATAGCGCGCTCACCTTTTGGCTTTGTTTGCGCAGCGACTTATTGAACGCGACTGTTTTTGCTC
>JAJRSG010000029.1 GCA_024278915.1 Alphaproteobacteria bacterium | reverse complement strand
TGGAGACAAATTGCCGCCTAAATTAGGGGGTTAACGGCATCTTAGATTTAAGTGGCTTTACGCTTATAATGCCTTTGCCTCACTTTTATCGGCTTTGTCAAATTAACCACCTGTTTTCCACCTAATGCTATCAGACTTGCAGGAAAACATCTATTTATTCCCGCCGCCGTTACCATCCTGATATTATCAAGCGAGCAGTTTGGCTGTATTTTCGATTTAACTTGAGCTTTCCTGATATCGAGGAAATGATGGCAGAACAGGGTGTTGGTGGATCCTATGAAACGCTGCGCCAGCGGGCCGATAAGTTCGGTTATGTTTACGCAAAGCACTTGCGAGCGGGGTCTGAACGCCGCTCTAACATTTGGCAGCTGGGCTGAATGTTCGCACGTTCCTATCCAAAGGCGAGAACGAAAAGCGCAGAAGTTTCGATCTATAAAAGCTGTATAAAGATTGTTATCAGCTCACAGTCAAATCTATAATTTATTCAATCTCAGACGTCACCTAATCTCAAGACATTCATTTCGAAAATTCAGACATCAAGCACAGAACCAGTGGGATGTTGTAACGGCATCAGTGTACGCTTAGAAAAATAACACAGGCCGAAGCTCAACCTACCTCGTTAACTTGACAAAGCCTTGCACAAGATGAATTTCAGCAAGCCGCGCCACTGAAAATCAACATATTTAGCTAGTACTTAAGCCCAAACGCAGCCAAGATATCACTGCCGATACGTTTAGGGCGATGCGTAACACCGCTAATGCAACACCATGTTGATACCGCACGAGCGACTGTGTCCTCTCCCCTTCTGATGACTGTATTATATGTTACGCGCACCTTTTTTATCTCTTGTATCGCGACCTCTGCCACTAGGTCATCTTTCAAGAAAGCCTCTCTGATATAGTCGATTTCGTGACGAATTGCCATCCAATGATACCGAGATTGCAAATCTCCATTGGCAAATTTTTTCCAGTGAGCCACGACTGCATTTTGAACCCATTTTACATAAGATGCATTATTTACATGTGACAAATCATCGATGTCATTATCAGCAATAGAGATCAAAAATTTATATTTATTCACGGCCATGTGATATATTTCCTATGCAAGCTCTTTATTTTAAACATATAAAAAGAGTAACTTTAGTCTTGTTCATTGACGTTTTTGGACGAGACGGCTCTTAACTCAATGGCTCGAAGTTATGGTTGCAAGCAAAAAATATTAGCATGCTCATGACAACTTCCCAGAGCACTTTAATCCACAAGATCAACCGGTTTTCCGTGTTCTAGAAAATGTAGGATATTTCCGATCGCACGGGCGCCCATTTGCATCCGACATTCTTGAGTAGCACTACCGATGTGGGGAGTTAACGTAATTGTATTATTCTTTAATAACCCCGGATGGATATTTGGTTCATCTTCGAAAACATCCAGACCCGCGCCGCCAACATGGCCATCACTTAAAGCGTCAACCAAAGCATTCTCATCAATTAGACTTCCACGCCCAGTATTAATGATAATAACCCCAGGCTTCATAGCCCTAAGACTATCTTGGTTTATCATGTGGTATGTTTGTTCATTGAGGGAGCAATGAAGCGAAAGAATATCTATACTGGATAAGAACTTTTGAAAATTTGGCTCGTATTTCGCCTCGGATAATTGGCCTGTCATGGTTTTCTCATTGGGGCCATGATAGATAACTTTCAAATTAAAGCCTTGCGCCCGCCGAGCAACAGCTTGACCAATCGCCCCAAACCCAAGAATACCAAGCGTCTTCCCCTGTACACTTGATCCCAAAAGAGCATGAGCACGATCCGTTGACCATGATTTAGCGCGGAGAAACCTTTCATTCGCACTAAGTTGTCGACAACTAGCAAGAATTAACGCGAAAGCTAAATCAGCAGTATCCTCAGTAACCACCGGCGTATTGCTAACAAGCATATTATTCGCATGGGCGGCAGCAAGGTCAATATTATCTGTTCCCACACCAATATTCGCAATCAAGCCTACACTCTTTGGTAAGCTATCAATTAAATCGCTGTCTACTTTATCCAATGCAGTTGTACAATACACCCTTGCATTCCCATGATTGGAGTTTTCTGGTTTATAAACTTCAATTTCAACAGGATTACCCCCAACAGTTAAAGGAGGAATGGGAATATCGCGACTCAGTAAAATTTTATAGGTCATTATATTTCTCGCACGCCTCCCTTATCGGCACTAGATGCGAATGCCGCATAAGCTCTCAGTGCTTTAGTAATGACGCGCGTCCGGCTTCCTTTTGGCTCCCAGTTTCCATGGGCATCCATACGCTCTCGTCTCGTTTTGAGTTCCATATCACTAATGTCCAGAGAAATACTTCGTTTGGGAATATCAATGCTTATTGTGTCACCTTCTTCAACCAAAGCTAGCCCTCCCTTTGCTGCCGCTTCAGGTGAGACATGCCCAATGGAAAGACCACTTGTGGCACCAGAAAACCTGCCATCTGTTATGAGCGCACATGTATCGGCTAACCCCATTGCCTTTAGTGCCATCGTCGGCAGTAGCATCTCTTGCATGCCTGGGCCGCCTTTAGGGCCTTCGTAACGGATAATAACAACATCTCCTGGCACAATACCCCCCTTGCCTCGGCTACCGATGGCGCGCACAGCTGTCTCCTGCTGGTCGAAAACTCGCGCCCTCCCTTTAAATGAAAACATATGTTCTTTGACCGAACCCGTTTTTACAATACAACCCTTTTCAGCTATATTACCGAACAAAACAGCGAGGCCACCTTCAGAATTATAAGCGTGTTCAACGCTGTGCAAACAGCCTGATTCACGATCTAAATCCAATGCATCTGCGCGTGTATCATGGGAATATGCTTTTGCTCCAACAATACCACTTGCATCAGCTCGGTAAAAATCTTTTACCGATTTAGATACATTTCGTTTAATATCCCATTTTTCAAGAACCTGTTGCAAAGTGCCGCCCGCTTCTGCAGCAAGGTGTAAAACAGAAGTGTCGATCATTCCCCCTCGCTCTAATTCTCCCAGTATTCCCATGACACCACCCGTTTTGTGCACGTCCTCCATGAAATAATCAGGGCACGCAGGCGCAACTTTACATAAGAAAGGTGTCTTGCGTGAAAGTGCACCAATGTCATTCATAGTGAAATCAACATGTGCTTCTTGTGCAAGCGCCAAAAGATGCAATATGGTGTTTGTCGAACCTCCCATAGCTATATCCATCACCATCGCATTCATAAATGCGGGCCTTGTTGCAATGGCTCGTGGTAAAACAGAAACATCATCCTGTTCATAAAATTGTTTCGTTAACTGGACTATTTTTTTAGCCGCATTCTGGAAGAGTTTTTTCCTCTCCATATGTGTTGCAACCAATGATCCATTTCCAGGAAGCGCAAGCCCCAAAGCTTCGGCGAGACAATTCATAGAGTTCGCAGTAAACATTCCCGAACAGGATCCACAAGTCGGGCACGCGACTTCTTCCGCTTCCTGAGCCTGCCCCCCTAAATGTTCAGGATTAACCGAAGCAACATATGCATCTGTTGCATCAAGCCTTTGTACACTACCATTAACCGTTATACGGCCAGCTTCCATAGGTCCACCAGACACAAAGATAACTGGTATATTTAACCGCAAACCGGCCATCATCATACCCGGTGTAATTTTGTCGCAATTTGATATGCATATCAATGCATCTGCACAATGTGCCTGCACCATATATTCTATACTATCGGCGATAAGGTCTCGGCTCGGTAACGAATACAACATGCCGTCATGGCCCATGGCAATACCATCATCAATCGCAATCGTATTGAATTCGCGTGGTACGGCACCTTGGTTCCATATTTCTTCACATACTAAGCGTCCAACATCTTGTAAATGAACATGCCCCGGAACAAATTCAGTAAATGAATTCGCGACAGCAATGATTGGTTTTCCAAAATCTGAGTTTTTCATACCACCTGCACGCCATAGAGACCGTGCACCTGCAGCGGCATTCCCCATTGTTGTTTTATTTGATCGATATGCCATGCATGTCCTTATTATTTTAAAATCTATCCATTCTCTTCAAATAGTAACATTTTCAAAACACTGTTTGACCGATCAATCACCACGGTGTCACCTGTAGTCAAATTAATTATTTGATCTAGGTCATAACTCATTCAACAACATTGGAGACCTAATATGAGTGGTGCCGTCGCATTAATACAGACACTATGGAACAAAAGGGAAGATATCTACTTATCAAACCCCGTAACATTCAAAATCGAACCTTATGGTGAGAAAGTATGACAGAAGCACATGATTATATTATTGTTGGTGGCGGCCCCGGCGGAAGTGTAGTGTCCAACCGTTTGTCGAAGAACCCTAAAACAAGTGTTTGTTTGTTAGAAGCAGGCGGGCCGGGAAAAGGCCTCATTGTCAAAGTGCCGCTTTTACTCATCCTAAATGCAACAGGGAAAACAAAACATAATTGGGCTTTTGATACTGTACCGCAAAAAGGTTTAAACGGAAGAGTTGGCTACCAGCCACGCGGGAAGGGTCTGGGTGGATCCACGGCAATTAATGCACTCGTATACATGCGCGGCCATCGAAAAGATTATGATGAATGGGCAAATAATGGGTGTCCTGGTTGGGGATATGAGGACGTTTTACCATATTTTAAAAAATCAGAGCACAATGAAGTTTCGAACGATGAGTTTCATGGCCAAAATGGTGAAATGAACGTTGCGGCGCTACGAACTGACAACCCCTATTTAGATATTTTCAAAGATGCATGTTTAGAGAGCCAAATTAAAGAAAATCACGATTTTAACGGGGCACATCAAGAAGGTTTTGGCCTTTCCCAAGTTATGCAAAAAAATGGAGAGCGTTATTCCGCAGCGGATGCATTCATACATCCAATTGCGGACACGCGTGACAATCTAACCATACACCTCAACACCAAAGTAATGCGGGTTATATTTAAAGACAAAAAAGCAATTGGCGTTGAAGTTAGTCAGAACGGGCAACACCGATATATTTATGCCAACAAAGAAGTTATTCTCGCCGCAGGCGCACTACAAACACCGCAAATATTACAGCTTTCTGGAGTAGGCAATGCTGTCGATCTGTCACGGCATGGGATAGACATAGTTCACGACCTCTCAAATGTGGGAGAAAATTGTCACGATCACCCTGACTTTATAATGGCCTACCATCTTCCTGACCCCGAAGGTTTGTTAGGGGTTTCACCAAAAGGGCTTTGGTATTTATTTAAAAACATGCTGCGCTATAGAAAAGAAAGACGCGGAATGTTTGCGACAAATTTTGCGGAAATCAACGGTTTTTTACGCCTTAAGCATGATAGCCCACGGCCAGAGGTTCAGTACCATTTTGTAATCGCGCCTGTTGTCAACCATGGCCGCACATTTGTTCGGCAACATGGATTTTCGTGTCATATATTATGCCTTCGCCCAAAATCTAGAGGAAGTGTAAAGTTGAGGTCTTCTAATTTTGAAGATGCGCCATTAATTGACCCTGCCATTTTAAGTCATCCAGACGACATGGCTTGTATCATTGCAGGTGCAAAAAAAATGCGCGACGTGATTACATCTTCAACGACCTTAAGCTCGCTGATTACCAAAGATATGTTCACCGAAAACTGTCAAACAGATCGTGAGTGGGAAGCTGTTATTCGCAAACATGCCGACACAAATTACCACCCTGTAGGCACATGCCGCATGGGGATAGATAATGATGCTGTGGTTGATGCAAGAACCCTAAAAGTAAATGGCTTAGAAGGGTTGCGTATTTCAGATGCTTCAGTGTTCCCGACGATTCCCGGCGGTAACACGACAGCACCAACCTTAATGGTTGGTGAAAGATGCGCGGACTTCATTCTATCAGAACAACAGACTTCTATAGCTTAAGGCGTATACCAAATTGGTGAGGTATAGGCGCGCTCTTGCGAAACAAGAATGG
>JAJRSG010000028.1 GCA_024278915.1 Alphaproteobacteria bacterium | reverse complement strand
TCAGGCCACGCCTACCCCTGTTACCTTACATCCGATGAGCAAGCGGCAGAACGAGAGTTATCACGCGAAGAAGGACGTGCTTTTAGATCGCCCTACCGTGACGGAAAAACAGCCCCAAAAGATTCTCCATACGTCATACGCTTTCGTGTACCAGACGGCGAAACTGTTCTTGAGGACGGTGTCCAAGGTAACATTAAATGGAGCAATAAAGATTTTGATGATTTGATTTTGCTGCGTGCTGACGGAAGCCCCGTTTACATGTTAGCCGTCATCGTTGATGACCATGATATGGAAGTCACACATGTTATTCGCGGTGATGACCATTTGGTCAACGGTGGACGACAAAAATTAATTTACCAAGCTCTAGGATGGGACGTTCCACAATTTGCACATGTGTCGCTTATTTTTGGCCCTGACGGAAAAAAACTGTCTAAACGGCATGGTGCCCTCGGTGTCGATGCCTATGCTGACATGGGGTATCTCCCCGAAGGATTGCGTAATTACCTGACACGACTTGGCTGGGCCCACGGCGACATGGAAATTTTCACGGACCAAGAAGTAACAGACGTATTCGACATTTCCGGCATTAACAAAGCACCTGCCCGTCTTGATTTTGAAAAAATGGCTTATATTAACGGCCAACATTTATCTCGGTGTACCACTAAAAGAATTTGGGAATATGGGCAGAGATTTTTTGAAGATAAAAATGAAGGCCCCTTAACGGCGAAACAGTCAAAACGTCTAATGACTGCTCTGCCCCATATTGTTGGGCGGGCCAAAACACTTATTGATTTGGCCGACCAAACATATTTCACGACCCGTACCCGCCCAATTCCTCTAACAGGCAAAGCAAAAAAACCTTTAAAACCGGACGCAGAAAATAGGCTTCGTGATTTACTTATTCTCCTATCTGGGGTAAATGATAATAGATGGGATAGTGATCATATTCTAAAGCTTTTGAATTCATATATTGAAAAAGAAGATATTGGCTTTGGGAAAATTGGCCCGCCTTTACGTGCTTGCCTCACAGGAGGTGCACCATCACCGGATTTGGCACTGGTTTTAGAATTGCTTGGCAAGTCTGAAACGATTGCCCGCATTCAGGATTGTCTGGATGTATATTATAAGAACAAGGAATAGAGAGACATGGAAAACAAAATCAAACAAACGAATATCGCTAAAATAACAGTTGATGGTAAAACCTATGAGCTTCCTATTTACTCCGGCTCCACTGGCCCTAGTGCCATTGATGTGAGGAACTTACATAAACTTACCGGCCTATTCACATTCGATATTGGTTATACTTCGACCTGTAGTACAGAATCACAAATCACATTCATTGACGGTGGCAAAGGGCAACTCCTTTATCGTGGCTACCCGATTGAACAACTGGCAGAACATTCCACTTTTTTAGAAACTTCCTATTTGCTCATTCACGGCGAACTCCCAACAAAGGATCAGTCTACAAAGTTCACGAATATTATCACCAATCACACAATGCTTCATGAGCAAATCGAGCGATTCTTTAATGGTTTTCGCCGTGATGCTCATCCAATGGCGATGGTATGTGGCACAGTTGGTGCTTTGTCAGCTTTCTACCATGACAGCCTTGATATAGAAGATAATGAACAACGCGATATTTCCATGCACCGTCTCATTGCGAAGATGCCGACAATTGCTGCCAGGGCATATAAATATTCCATTGGGCAACCAACAATTTATCCTGACAACTCGCTGAACTATGCGGAAAACTTCCTAAAAATGTGTTTCGCAGTCCCGACCGAAAAATATGAAGTTAACCCAATCATCGCCGACGCTATGGACAAAATATTCATTCTGCATGCAGATCATGAGCAAAATGCATCTACATCTACTGTTCGCCTTGCCGGATCATCAGGCGCCAACCCATTTGCTTGTATCGCGGCTGGTGTTGCTTGCCTTTGGGGGCCATCACATGGTGGTGCCAATGAAGCTTGCCTTAACATGTTAAAAGAAATCGGTTCTGTTGACAGAATTCCAGAATTTATCGCCCGGGCAAAAGATCGTAATGATCCATTCCGCCTTATGGGCTTTGGGCACAGGGTCTACAAAAACTACGATCCAAGAGCCAAAGTCATGCAAAAAACAACTCATGCTGTGTTGGGAGAGCTAGGCATTAAAGATAGCCCAATTCTTGATATTGCCATGGAACTAGAAAAAATCGCCTTAAACGATCCGTATTTTGTTGAGAAGAAATTATATCCGAATGTAGATTTCTATTCCGGAATCGTTCTTTCTGCTCTTGGTTTCCCAACTTCAATGTTTACAGTTCTATTTGCCCTTGCCCGCACCGTCGGCTGGGTATCACAGTGGAATGAAATGTTGGAAGATAAAACCCAAAGAATTGGTCGCCCACGGCAGCTTTATACGGGTGCAACGTCACGAGATTATATCCCTTTAGCGAACCGCTAATTTAACACTTCAAGAATAGCATTGGCGGCTCGTTCACTCGAATGGCCCGCCTCTATTTTTCCATCACCAATACGCATAGCGGAAACAGCCGCAAGTAAGTTATTACGACTTATTTCCTGATATTTTTTATCCGTTAAGTATTTTAATGCCGCTTGCGCTAAATTATCTCCCGTACACTCGTTTTGTATAAATTCTGGCATTAATGGCTCGTCAGCAGCAATATTTATGATGCTGATGTAATCAGGTTTATACATTTTTTTCGCGAGCATATAAGTCAATCCATTCAACCGATATGCGACGACACTGGGCACCCCTGCACTTGCGAGCTGCGTTGTTACAGTGCCCGAACACGCAATACTTGCATCTGCGAGAGCAAAACAATCCAGTTTTTTCTCTTCATTTAGCAGGATCACATCTTGGAGTGGTGGATGCTCTGCAACCGCCGCCATAACGTCGGTGGATATCGTATCGGATACCGGAGCAACAATAACCAAGTCTGGCAAAGCTTTTTTTAATTTCTCGACTGCGTCTGAGAATGGTGCAGCCAAAGTTTGAATTTCTGAAAGTCTGCTTCCAAATAACATCACCAACACTGGAGCCGTATGCGAAATACTGTATTCTTGCCTTAATTTTTGAGCATCCCCTGTATCATAACTCTCATCAAAGACAGGGTTACCAACATAACTAACAGTTAAGCCATGACGAGTGAAATATGGAGCGTCAAAAGAATGTATTGTTAAAAGATGATCAACCCCCTTTGCTAAAACTTTCGCACGCCCCTCCCGCATCGCCCATACCTGCGGTGCAACATATTTAATAATTTTCCCCATAAAGCCCTTTTTTTTAAGGCGTTGGGCAACTCGCATCATGAAGCCCCACGAATCAATTAAAATGCAAGCATCGGCTTTGCTGGCAATGATAATATCAACGGTCTCGGCTACGCGTTCCATAATAATTGGGTAGGACTTCAAACCTTCTAAAAACCCTAAAATAGACAAGGGGCTAATATCGATTGGGCTTTCCAAGCCAATGGCATGCATTGCAGAACCACCAATTCCAGAAAGATGTATTTCACCATTGGTTTGTTGCCGTAAGGATTTTGCGAGTTTGGCTCCAAGCTCATCCCCTGATTTTTCCGCAGCAACGATATAAACATGCCGTTTATTCATATTTACTTTTCAATTCCAATCACAAATAAGCCTTTAGAATTCGCGTATTTCCGCACAGCATTCAGATCCAGTACGAAAGCTTCACCCGCCTTTAAAGCAACACCAGACAAACCTGCATGATGTGCATTCTTTATCGTTTCCACGCCAATCGTTGGTAAGTCTATACGGTCTTCTTGCGCTGGCTTTAGGCATTTTGCCAAGACGCCCAATTTGTCATCAGGTGTTCCACGCACACTTACAGGCAGTGCCGCTACTCTTTCTAGCATTTTGTCCGTACCCTCTTGTGCTTCGACCGCTAAGACCAAACCGTTACAAACAACCGCAGCCTGCCCGATATCTTCCGCCCCAATATAAGCCGCGATATCTAATGCTTTTTCTATATCGACTTTGTCCTTATCCGTTGGTTCACACTTGCCCAGTAAGCCAGATGGCATAAGCGAACTATTACAAATTTCTTGTGGAGCAAGGATAGAAAAACCTTCTTTTTCAAATACTTCTAATATAAACCTAAGGAGCGCATCATCACCTTTTGCTGCCGCTGCGAGGGCTTTCGGAAGGTACTTCATTCCCCCTAAATCGGGCTTTATTTTCTTAAAATCTGGCCTGTTAATTTGGCCAGCCATAACAACATGTGTGCATTTTTCACGTTTTAAAGTTTTGAGCAGACGTCCTAGCTCCCCAATTCTGAATAATTGTGCCGGTTGAGAGAAAGAGGAGACTTCTCCAAACCCATCTAGAGCAACCACAAATACATCATAGCCAGAATCAATCGCACCAGCAATCACAGCATGCGGTAAAGCCCCCGAACCAGCCAAGAGGCCAATTTTTTTAGCCGCTAACATAAATTCACCCGAAATCTGGCATGCAAATTGGTCGTTTGTCTTGTGTCTTAATAAAGCCGACAACATCCATTACGAGTTCATTGTCTTTATATAATCGTGCCGTATCTTCTAAACGCTCTTTAAATGTACCTTCTTGGGCAAATAGTAACCGATACGCAGCGCGCAAGTCACGAATCGTACGACGGTCAAAGCCTCGTCTTTTTAGGCCAATGACGTTCAGCCCCGCCAGATGCGCTGTATTCCCGACAACCGAGCCATAAGGAATAACGTCCGTTGTTACCGTAGCCATACCGCCAACAAATGCATGAGAACCAATTCGTGTGAATTGATGCACAGCACACAACCCACCTAAGATCACATGGTCACCAATGGTTACACACCCTCCTACCTGCACTCCATTAGAAAATACGACATGATTACCGCAACGTCCTTCATGAGCAAGATGAGAACCCACCATAAAATAACAATCATCGCCGACAACTGTTTCCGGGCGTCCTGTATCCGTACCAGGATGAATATTTACAAGTTCACGTAAAATGGTGCGGGCGCCAATTTTCAAGCAAACATCCCCGCCCCTGTGTTTAAAATCCTGAGGAGGGTGACCTAGAGAGACAAATGGATATAGCACGCAATCTTCGCCAATACTGGTATTGCCTGCAATATTTACTTGGCTAACTAACTTTACATTTTTTCCAAGTTTCACACGTGGACCGACCACACACAACGGACCAATTTCGACGCCTGTATCTAGTTGTGCATTTCTGTCCACATGAGCTGATGGGTGTATAATTACGCTCATGATATTTTCCTAATCCGTTATATGGTTTTGGGTATCTGTGTTGCTGAAAAATTGACATTTGCAACAAGCTTTGAGCCAACCATAGCATGTCCTTCAAACTTATACAAAATTCGTCTCTGTTTCACAATTTTTGTATGAACACAAAGTGTTTCAGTTGGGTACACCGATTGCCTAAACTTTGCTTTATCAATCCCAGCAAAAGCTAATAATGATTTCTCATGATCGAAATTCCCGTTTAGAGCAGCAATTAAAGCCCCGGCTTGCGCAATAGCTTCCACAATCATAACACCGGGTAACATCGGTTTTCCTGGAAAATGCCCTTGAAAATAAAAGGCATCATTGTCCAAATATTTTTCAGCATGTATTTCTAGCTTGTTATAACCCGTCACCTTATCAAGCATGAGCATAGGGGGACGGTGTGGCAAGTATGACATGATTTCATTTTCACTCATGTCTACGGGGTTCAATGACGTTATGTCTTTAACCATCATTTATCCCTGTTCTTTGGCAGGTTTAACTTTCTTACGGGTCAACCTGCGAATAGCACTGACACTACGCATATGTTGACGGATAGGCATGGCCGGTACGCCGCTCCAAACCTCACCTTCCGGAATATTATGCATAGTAGATGCATGTGCTGCCAAAGTTGCTCCGTCACTAATCTTGATATGATCGGCAACCCCTGCTTTTCCTCCCATCACAACACCAGAACCAATATCGCAGCTTCCCGCAATCCCAACCTGTGCTGCAAACAAACAATTATCGCCTATTTTATTATTATGGGCAATTTGAACAAGGTTATCAAATTTGCAGCCATTTCCAATCACCGTATCGCCAAACATAGCTCGGTCAATTGTCGTCTGACAGCCAACACTCACATTATCACCAATAACAACGCGGCCAACATGAGGAATATCAACACCGCCTTGTGCACCAAGGGCAATGCCAAATCCTGTACCACCAATCACCGCGCCATGATGAACTTTGCAATTATTACCGATAAGGGAGAATTCAATGACTACATTTGCACCAATCGTGCAATTTTCGCCTAATACAACGCCTGGCCCAATGGTAGAATTCGGGCCAATTTTTGTGCCCTGACCAATCTCAGCTCCCGCCCCAATAACAACGTTCGCCCCAATTTTTACCTTGTCATATTTGTTATGATCGTTCGACCCATACTCTTTTTCAGCATATAATTTACTTAAAATATGAGCAAAGTCTGCTCGAGGATGCTTGGAAACAACCGGAACACAGGAAAAGTTTTTCACATGATCAATATTATCATTATGTACAAAGCAAATGGCAGCTTTGCAATTTTCAAGCTTAGTTGGGCGCTTGCTCCGTTTTAAATAACTAATATCCTGTGAACCCGCCAAGTCAGCAGGTGCTGCATTATGAATTTGTATTTTGCCGTGTCTCTTGTCACCGCATTCAACATCCAATGAACCAAGTAAAGTTGCTAAAGAGATAGGACCAAGATGTTGATAAAACCTCTGATCCACCATGTTAACCCCTATTTTTTTAGACAATATACTCGCAGCCTTATTTTTTACGTTGTGGCAATGGCTTGCGAGTAATACGCTCACGGATGACACTTACAGTCCGCATTTGGCTATTCAGGCGGGTGAGCACGGTTTCAGTAACATCAACGGCTTCGCCACTATAGATAACAAGAGTCCGATCAAGAAGGATATCTGCTTTACGTTCGTTAACAATCGCTTTTAAAATTTCAGCAATTTTAGCATTTACTTTAGCAACTGCTTTCTGCTCGGTAATTTGTAACTCTTTTTGTTTATAAGCTTGTTCAAGTTTAGATTTTTCAAAATCCTCTTGTAATTTCACAGCTTTTTGTTCCAAATCAGGTCTCGTTTTCAAAGCAGCGATATCCATGCCTTTCAACTGAGCAACCAGTTTATCTCTTTCACTCACAAGAGGAGATGTCTGAGATTTAATTTCTGTACCCATTTGTTTACCAATAGAGATCACCTGACGTTGAATATGCTTCCCAACATCTGAATCACGCAATACACGTGCTTGATCAACCACTAAAACAGTTGATTGGGCTAGCGCCGCCGTTGAAAAAAGCATTGTCGCAACAAAAACTGAAATGGATGCGCTAATTATCTTAAAAATTTTCATGTTAGAACCTTGTACTTGTCGTAAATTGGAAGGACTTCCGGCGGTCAAAGTCTTGTTTGATTAATGGTTTGGTAAAGTCAAACCGAATAGGCCCGAATGGGGAGTCCCAGAACACGCTGGCGCCGAAGGTTGATCGCAATGATAAGTCATCTTTAATAATCAAGTTTGGATCCGTGCTCACTTTAAACTCATCATCAATCAAACCAACTGTGCCTGCTTCAAGAAATAAACTACCAAGTAAGGACGGAATGCCAAGCGGAAAACTCACCTCTGCCGTTGCAAGCCCAAATGCATTGCCACCAAGAGCATTCCCCCTGATAATTGAGCCATCATCAGCAATTTGTATAACGCGAGGACCAATACCAGCATTATCAAAGCCCCTAAATGTCGTGGAGCCTTTGAAGAAGCGGTCATTAATTTGAACACCGTCACCCCCCCAACCTGTAATATAACCACCGGATAATTTACCTGTCGCAATAATGTCTTTGAAAATACCATAATATACATTTGCACGAGCTTCAGTACGTAAATATTTCACATCGCCACCAACACCTGCGAAGTCTTGCGTGAAAAACACATCGAATCCACGGGTCGGTGTAATCGGATCATTACGTCGATCCCAACCAAATGTTGCACCTAAAACAGATGATAAACGGTTATTATCCTGCAAACAAAGTTGTGGGTTTGTCACCGTTAAAGCACGAGTACAATCAACCGTTTCACGACGCAGTGAGTACCTAGCTTGTAAAGTGGTGTATTCAGTTACTCTAAAGCCGAGACTAACTTGCCCACCAATCCGTGTGGATTTAAAGCCTGCTTCATCAAAGAAGTCATTACTAACATTAAAGAGTTCGATACCCGCGGCCAAGTTTCGGTTTAAGAAACGCGGCTCTGTAAACCGCAAATCTATTTCACGACGGTTCGCACTCGCTCTGATGACAAATTTCAACAGCTGCCCGCGTCCACGTAAGTTCCTTTGTGTGATCGACAAATCAAGTAAGAATGAGTTTGCGGAAGAGAAGCCGGCACTAAATGATAATTCCCCAGTTGGTTGCTCCGTAACTTTCACCTCAACAACAGCCCGATCAGGAGTCGCCCCTTGTACCTCGGTAATTTCAACTTCTTCGAAGAATCGCAATGCTCTAATTCTATTTTTTGAACGGTCAAGCAAAACACGGTTAAAGGCATCACCTTCGACGAGTTCCATTTCGCGGCGAATAACATAATCAAGAGTTGTTGTATTACCAACAATGTCAATGCGTTCAATATATACTCTTGGCCCTTCTCTTAACTTAAAGACAAGGTCGACAGTTTTAGAATCGCGGTTCCGTTTAATTTCAGGTTGAATGTCAACGAATGCGTACCCAGCAGCGCCGGCGGCAAAGGTAAGAGTATCAATCGCCCCTTCCACTTCACTTGATTTATAAATCTTTCCCGTTTTGATTGGAACGATACGACGCAAAATGTTTTTGTCCATCGTGGTCAACTGTGTATCAACTGAAATTTCGCCCCATGTATATTCCTCACCCTCATCAACAGTGAAGGTAATATAGAAATCTTTTTGGTTCGGAACCAGTTTTGCTACCGCTGACACAACCCTAAAATCTGCAAAGCCACGGTCAGTATAAAAGGTTCGGATTTGTTCACGGTCATATTCCAAACGGTTTGGGTCATAATTATCGTTTGAAGAGAAAAACTTATACCAAATTGATTCTTTAGTGGCCAACTGCTTACGAAGTTGTCGATCAGAGAATTGGTTGTTCCCGATAAAGTTAATCCGTTTCACCCCTGTCACAGGTCCTTCGGTAATTTCAAAAATTAAATCAACCCGGTTTTGCTCCTGCTGAATGACCTTAGGGACAACAGTAGCCGCAAAACGCCCTGACTGACTATAAAGATCAACAATACGCTGTACATCGGCCTGAACACGTGAACGGGTAAACACCGCACGCGGCGCAGCTTCAAGCTCATCCGTAATTTTCTCTGTTTTTAACGCCTTATTACCTTCAATGATCACCCGATTCAAAATAGGGTTTTCCACAACACGGATCAAAATATTTCCATCATTTGGCTCAATCAGTACATCCGCGAATAAGCCAGTCGAGAAGAGCGTCTTAATCGAAAGATCAATTCTTTGCTCGCTGTATGGATCCCCCGGCGCAATAAGCAAATAAGAGGCAACCGTATTTGCTTCAACACGTTGGTTCCCGATTACCCGTATTGATTTAATCATTGTTGGTGGGCTAGCAGGCGCTGCATTTGCGGCAGGCGCGGCCGCGTTTTGCGCTTGTGCAACAGACGTAAAGCTTAAGCTCGCCATCAAAAAGACAGCACATGCTACTAAAATAGAATATGCGCTACGCATGTTGAAATATGGTGTAATTTTTATCATATTTAACCTAGGCTTATCCCTTATTACCAAACAAGTTAGCGACATAGCCTATATCGTTCCAAGTTAAAACTAAAAACAGTGTAATGAGCACAGCAAAACCAGCCCTAAACCCAATTTCTTGCACTCTTTCACTCAACGGACGCCGCATAATGGCTTCATAACCGTAGTAAAGCAAATGTCCACCGTCGAGAACAGGAATCGGCATTAAATTTGCGAAACCTAAGGCAATAGATAAAGAAGCGGCTAATGCGAGAACATCGTGCAACCAAATTTTGGTTTTATGTCCGATACTACCTTCAACATTTGCAGCGTCAGCGCCAACTTTTCCTGTGATTGCAGCTATTTTAGTAATACTACCAAGCGCCTTTCCGTCTTCTTTACCGCTAAAGATACGCTTTAAATAAACTCCCGTGCTCGCCAGAGAACTATATACGTCGGCAACTCCTTTTTGCGTTGATTGAACGAGAGTGTAATTTTTGTGCACAACATTTTTATTTGAAAACCCAACACCAATTTGGCCGCCGTGATATTTACCGCCAATGCCATCCCTTTTCTCTGTTCTTTTCGGCGTCACAATAAGCTGCTTCATCTCCTGATTACGTTTGACAACAACAGTTAAAGGAGTGCCACTACTCAAAACAATGGATTGCACGACCTCGCGGTACATTGTTTTTTCCTTGCCATTAATACTTACGAACTCGTCACCAACCAAAAAACCAGCCTCTTGCGCCACGCTTCCGGGAACAACACTCGCAACCTTCGCTACCAAGACATTGTTGCCATAGGCAAATGCCAAACCAGCAAAGATCACGACCGCCAGAATAAAGTTCGCGATTGGACCCGCAGCAACAACAAAAACACGTTGATATAAGGGCTTAAAATGTAGACAAGACTTCCAAGCATCTTCACCGAATTTCGAGTTCATATTTAGTTTGATTTGCTCTAATCTTTTTACATCCGGATTACTGGCAGCCCCAGCATCTCCCATAAATTTCACATAACCACCAAGTGGAATTCGTCCAATTGACCATTGCGTGCCATTTTTTGAGACCCATTTTACAATCGGCTTCCCAAATCCAATAGAAAACTTCTCAACAGCTACTTTAAAGAACCTGGCAACGGAATAATGGCCAAGCTCGTGGATAAACACCACGAGGCCAAGCACCAGCATAAAGCTAAAGGTACCAATGAGCGTATTGAGTAGTCCGTGAAGCATATTACCCTATTCCCGAAACCATTTGTTGTGCTCGTCTTCGCGCACTTTGGTCATATTCTATTATATCATCTAACAAAGCCAAAGGCTTAGCGAAACTTTGCTCGCTTATAAAGCTATTGAGTACTTTGTCTACACACGCAGAAATACCAAGAAAAGAGAGTTTCTCATGCAAAAATGCGTCCACAGCAATTTCATTCGCTGCATTCAACACCGTTGGAGCCGCGCCGCCGTGCGTAAGCGCTTCTCGCGCCAACCGTAAAGCCGGAAAACGCTTCGGATCAGGCGCGCTAAATTCAAGTTTTGATATTTCAACCAGATCAAGAGGTTTAACCGGTGCTTCCATACGTTCCGGCCATGCCATGGCATAGGCAATTGGTGTTCGCATATCTGGCGACCCCATTTGCGCAAGTACTGAGCCATCTACATATTCTACCATGCTATGTACAATTGATTGAGGGTGAATAATGATGTCGATGTCATCAGAAGCCCGGTCGAACAAATAGCTCGCTTCAATTAGCTCCAACCCCTTATTCATCAATGTAGAGGAATCGATCGTAATTTTCGCCCCCATTTCCCAAACAGGGTGGGACAAGGCCTGTTCTCTCGTAACATTTTGTAATTCGGAGTGTGAAAATGTACGAAAAGGACCGCCCGAAGCGGTTAAAATTAATTTTCTAACTTCGTGTCGCCTTTCCGGATTAAGAACTTGAAAAATTGCATTATGCTCAGAATCAACGGGTAGAAGCGTCGTGCCGCTTTGTTTCACCGCGTCCATAAATAAATCACCGGCGCAAACAAGGCATTCTTTATTGGCAAGACCGATATGTTTTCCTTGAGCAACCGCCGCTAAAGTCGGCTCAAGCCCTGCCGCCCCGATGATAGCCGCCATAATAAAATCAGCGTCCCAAGCACCTGCTTGAATTAAAGCTTCGCGCCCTATTCCAATTTCAATCCCGCTTCCGTGCAATGCCTCTCGCAAGGTTTCCGCATTCATAGGGTCGGCCAGTACGACATATTCAGGTCGAAACTTTAAAGCCTGTTTCGCAAGTTTTTCTGCATTAGTATGTGCCGTTAAACACACAATTTTATACTGATCAGAACCTGCATGATCGATCAAGCTCAGCGTGCTTTCGCCAATAGACCCTGTGGAGCCAAGTATCGTAACGCGCTTTCCCATTTATACTGGCCACATCCCGGGCCATAAAATCAGGGCGCAACTAGCAACAATTACTGCCAGCATTAATGAATCCAACCGGTCCAGAAGACCTCCATGGCCCGGCAATAGATCACCTGCGTCTTTTACATTTAGTTTTCGCTTCAACGCCGACTCCAGTAAATCTCCAAATACAGACGCCACAACGATTGGAATTGCAATTTTCAAACCGAGCATTGGATCAAACCCAATGATTTTCGCAGCCAACATACCGATTAAGCCTCCACCAATTACGCCACTAAAGAAACCTGACCATGTCTTATTAGGGCTAATTTTAGGGGCGAATTTAGGCCCTTTAAATGTGGAACCACCTAAGTAAGCAAATGAATCAGCCGCAATCACAATAACAATGATAAAAACCAACTTTGCAAAGCCAGGCGCTTGAAAACCAATTGCGCCGCCGTCCAACCCTCCATCTGCCCGCAGCCAAATAAACGCTAAGCAAGGGAGAATAATATAGATAGCGCCAAAACCGGCCCAATGCGCGCCGCCACGCCTTGTACGTTCTAAAAAACCAATAATACTGCATACAGCAATGGCTAATAATGCCCACTCCCAGTGTCCATAAGTGCCAAGCCCAAGGGCGCTTAGTAAACCGATAATCGGTAAAGATGTCGCCAATACAGGTAAGTTCCCGCTTTCGGTCATTCGACCCCATTCACGGATCATAATAAAGCCGAAGGTAGCCACCAGCATTGTCATCAGCCAGCCGCCGAAATAGATTGGTAGGCCACAAATCAGTAATAAAACAAATCCGGACACCATCCGAATACCGAGGCTTTTAAATTTCTTTGGCTGTTGTGTGTTTGTGACGTCCCCCCCCATTTTAATCAGGCCACTTCTGCGGGGTTTACAGCACCAAATCGGCGTTCTCTGCCATAATATACATTAATTGCATTATCGAAATCTTTTTCGCTAAAATCCGGCCAAAGAACATCGGTGAAGATAAACTCTGCATAGGCAGCTTGCCAGAGCAAGAAATTACTTATTCTGTATTCACCACTCGTTCGAATAACCAAATCCGGGCTTGGAAGCCCGTCTGTATCCAGATAGCCAGAAAACTTGGTTTCATCTAATGAACCAACATTTTCAACGCCTACGCTTACGTCTTTAGCATATGCCTCGGCGGCACGTAATATCTCGTCACGCCCCCCATAATTAAAAGCAATATTTAGATAAAATTTAGTGTTATTTCGTGTTGTATCTTCAACTTTATCAAGCAAAGCCAACATGTCATCGTTCAGGTTTTTGCGGCTGCCTAATATCCGAATGCGCACACCACGCTGATGTAAGGTTTTTAAATCATCCGAAACATACCTGCGTAATAATGCAAAAAGCGCTGATATTTCCGCCTTTGGACGCGACCAATTTTCTGTAGAGAAACTATAAAGTGTCAAACACTTAACGCCAACTTCCGAAGCGTATTCAACTATTTTGCGAACCGTTTTTACGCCTTCTTGATGCCCAAAAACACGAGGTTTATGACGCGCCTTTGCCCAACGTCCATTCCCGTCCATAATTATGGCAATATGTGCAGGCATATTTTTGGAATGTAACGGCGATGTCATGCTCTATACCTGCATGATCTCTTCGGTTTTTGCTTCCAAAACTTGGTCGGCGATTGCAATGTGCTCATCTGTTGCTTTTTGCACGTCTGAAGATGACTTTTTTTGCTCGTCTTCGCTAATCTTGCTATCTTTTTCAAGTTTTTTCAGGATTTCCATACCGTCACGGCGAACATTGCGAATGGCAATTTTAGCCCCTTCCACATAAGAACCTGCTATTTTCACAAGATCAACCCGTCGTTCCTCAGTTAAAGCCGGCATTGGTATCCGCATTGTCTGCCCATCAACAACAGGGTTAATGCCGAGACTACTTTCCCGTAATGCCCGTTCTACGGCTGAAACCAAAGATTTATCCCATACACTAACAGTTAGCATTCTAGGTTCAGGCACATTAATTGCCCCTACCTGATTAAGAGGCGTTTGTGCCCCATACGCTCCCACCGTAATATTGTCCAGAATAGCCGTATGGGCTCGCCCAGTACGCAAACTGGCAAGTTCACCTTTTAATGCAGTTATCGCCCCATCCATGCGGCGTTTAATATCTGCGAGATCATAGTCTGTATCAGCCATATTGTTCTCCTTCGTCTTTTCCAAGTCTCTATATAGGGATTAAGTCCCAATTATGGTAGAGACACCTTTTCCAAGCATAATCTCACCAAAACTATCTTTTTGCGCAATCGAAAAGACAATAATCGGTATATCATTTTCTCGCATCAAAGTCACGGCCGACGCATCCATGACACGTAAGTCTTTATTGATAACGTCTAGATATGTGAGTTGATCAAACCGTTTAGCATCATCATGCAAAGCTGGGTCTTTATCATAAACACCATCAACCTTCGTGCCTTTTAACAAGGCATCACAGCCCATTTCAGCGGCACGAAGTGCAGCGGCAGTATCTGTTGTAAAAAATGGGTTCCCTGTACCTGCTGCAAAGATAACGATACGGCCTCTTTCCATATGTCGAGCAGCACGGCGCCGAATATAAGGTTCGCACACAGTCGTCATCGGAATAGCCGACATGACGCGTGTTTCAAGCCCTACATGTTCCAAAGCACTTTGCATGGCAAGCGCATTCATTATGGTTGCCAACATTCCCATATAATCAGCAGTGGTGCGCTCAATACCTGCGGCGGAAGCTGATAGTCCACGGAATATATTACCGCCGCCAATTACAAGGCCAATTTCAACACCCTTAGCATATACGCTGGCGATCTCCAGAGCGATACGGCTGGTCATGGCAACATCAATCCCGAAAGATTGAGAACCCATCAGGGATTCACCTGATATTTTCAGTAAAACCCGATTATATTTTAGCTTTTCGCTCATAAGTAACCCCCAAATTGTCGGGCGTGTTGTGACACACGCGCCGACTCATTTAAAGGAATATAACTGACCAATGCGTCCACGTCTAAGCCTAGAAGTAGGTAAATGTCAGTTAATGTCAGAAAAGTGTCCTTAGGAACCACTCATTGCAGCAACTTCTGCCGCAAAATCTTCTTCTTTTTTCTCAATACCTTCGCCAATGCCCATACGTGAGAATGCGGTCATTTTGATATCAGTACCGAGAGATTTTGCTTCATCTTCGATAACTTTTCCAACTGTACGCTCGCCGTCCATAACAAAAACTTGATTTAGAAGCACAGATTCTTCGTAAAATTTACGAATACGGCCTTCAACCATTTTTTCTACGATGTTTTCAGGCTTACCAGATGCGCGCGCTTGGTCAGATAAAACAGTCCGCTCACGTTCAACGACAGCAGGGTCAAGATCGTCTACGCTTAAAGCTAATGGAGATGTCGCAGCAATATGCATAGCAATTTTTTTGCCTAACGCATTTAGGGCGTCTTTATCTCCGGTTGATTCCAAACCAACTAAAACTCCGATACTTCCAAGGCCATCTGATGTGGCGCCGTGCATATATGCAGCAACAACACCGTCATTAACACTAACCGCTTCTGTGCGGCGGAGGCTCATGTTTTCACCAATTTTAGCAATCAAACCAGTTAAAAACTCGCTAACGCTTGGCCCAGCCTTTGTATTTGCATTGGCAAGAGCAACAACGTCACCATTTGCGTTCACAGCAAGAGCCGCGATTTCACGAACAGCCGCTTGAAATTCATCATTACGAGCAACAAAATCAGTTTCAGAGTTTACTTCCACCAAGGCACCCGTTGTACCATTCGTAGAAAAAGCAACCAAACCTTCGGACGCTACCCGTCCTGATTTTTTTGTTGCTTTAGCAATCCCTTTTTTACGCAACCAGTCGATTGCAGCTTCGATATTACCATCAGCCTCAGTTAAGGCTTTTTTACAATCCATCATGCCTGCAGATGTTTTGTCGCGAAGTTCTTTTACCAGAGCAGCTGTAATTTTAGCCATCATAGTCTCCATATATATTGGGGTGAATGCAAAGTGGTTTCCCACTTTGCCTTATATAGGAAGGATATTTTGAATGAACACCCTTCCCTATTCTCTAAGCTTCGGCCTTAGCCGCCTTTTCTTGGTCAACTTTTGCCCGTGGAGGCTTGCCAGCCAAGAGCTCTTTGGCTTGCTCAACCCACTCACCACTGGTGATTTTACCTTTAAGGTCTAATTTTTCATTTAATTCTTCAATGGCTTTCTCGTCTAGTTCCGCAATTTGCGCAAATGTAGAAATACCAACAGAAATAAGTTTCTTCTCATATGCCGGACCGACACCATCAATCAATGAAATATCATCAGCCGCAGGTTTTGTTTCTTCAACTGGCTCAACAGCAATTGCTGTTTCAACAGGGTTTGCAGCAGCACCAATATCAACACCGGCAGAAATTGCACCTTCTGTCATACCGTCCAACACAGCATCAGCCATAAGGTCACAATATAGAGAAATCGCCCGTACAGCATCATCATTACCCGGAATTGGGAAATCAGCATCTTCAGGGTTACAGTTAGTGTCCAAAATAGCGACGACAGGTATGCCTAATTTTCTGGCTTCTTTAATTGCCAAAGCTTCTTTGTTTGTATCAATTACGATAATTAAATTAGGAATTTTACCCATATCTTTGATTCCGCCAAGCGCACGCTCAAGCTTATCTTTTTCACGGGTTAATTTCAGAAGCTCTTTTTTAGTAAGACCCGTTTGGTCTTCGCTACCTAAAATTCCATCAAGTTCACGTAAGCGAGTGATTGAATTTGAAATTGTTTGCCAGTTAGTGAGCATGCCGCCAAGCCAACGGTGATTAACGTAATACTGAGCACAACGCGATGCGGACTCTTTAACTACATCAGACGCCTGACGTTTTGTACCAACAAACAAAATACGGCCGCCCTTAGCAGCAACATCACGAATTTGCACCAAAGCCTGGTGAAGTAATGGTACGGTTTGGGATAGATCCATAATATGGATGTTTGAACGTGCACCAAAGATATATGGTGCCATTTTTGGGTTCCAGCGATGGGTTTGATGTCCAAAGTGTACGCCTGCCTCAAGTAATTGACGCATAGAAAATTCAGGTAGTGCCATTGGGTTTTCTCCTTGTTCCGGTTGGCCTGAGAGCGGGGTTGGAAAGTTTCACCTTTCACCGGAAGCGACGAACCATAACACATGGCAGCCGAAACCCGCTCGCGAATTAATGGGCGGTGTATAGCAGTTCATTTTGAACTTGCAAGCACAAATAAGCAGTTAGAACTCACTTATTTTTTCCACACCAGCGACCGCCTTCAGTGCTGAACGGAATTTACTATCTAGACTATATTTCCCTGGTAGTTTTAACTCTACCTCACGAGTGGCATCCAAAGGAACAACCACATGCATTCTACCCTTTACCTGTACTGGTGCGGCATCCAACCCGGCAATGCAGCGTTTAAGGGCTTCAAGGGCTTCTTGATTTCGAAGATATACATTTATACCGTGAATTTCAGGTGCTGTCGGTGCAGAGTCAGCAGGATCTTCTCCCTCCCCATGATTATCAAGCGCACGGATAGAATTTGCGCTCATACGAATTTCACCCTCACGTAAATTTAGCTTAACTTGTAATTCTAGCAAATTACCCACATTTAGTTGTTCACGGTTTGCCACTAACAAGTCTTCACCAATAAATATTTCGTACTCCCCTGTCGGGTCGGACAAATTTAAATAAGCAAAGCGTTTCCCTGTTCGCCCAGAAATCCGTTCTTGTCGCTTATGTAATACGCCTGCAACACGGATAACCTGCGCCCGACTAGCCAAGCTTTCGGTAATATCTTCAACCATTGTGAATTTACGATTTTGCAAACTGGCGAGTTGCCGCTCCAAAGGATGACCACTAATATAAAAGCCAACTGCCGCCAGTTCCTTGTCCAATTTTTCAACCAAGCCCCATTTTGGTGTATCCGGCAAATCCGGCTCGGCCATCACTGTATCCACATCACCAAACAAACTTACTTGAGAAGAGTTACGTTCCGCTGCTGCGCGGGCTGAAATGGCTTGCAAGGTTGACGCGGCCATATAGGCTCTCGCCCGATTAGGTTCTAACGCATCAAAGGCTCCCGCTCGCGCCAAATTTTCATAGGCGCGTTTATTGACGCTCCGCGCATCTACGCGGCGGGCAAAATCAAACATGTCCTTAAAAGCGCCCCCTTTTTCGCGAACCTCAATAACATGCTGCATGGCTTCAACACCAACATTCTTAATGGCCCCAAGCGCGTATAGAAGTTTCCCACCTTTCACTTCGAAATCGGCAAAACTAGTGTTTACACACGGCAATACCAAGTCCAACTTCATACGAACGGCCTCTTTATGAAATAAAGCTAATTTATCAACATTAGCGATATCAAGGCTCATAGAAGCGGCCATGAACTCAACAGGATAATTGGCTTTTAAATAGGCCGTACGATACGAAATCATGGCATAAGCGGCCGCATGGGACTTGTTAAACCCATACCCCGCGAATTCATTGACCAGCTCAAAAATATCACTCGCCAAAGAACCTTTGACGCCGTTTTTTTCAGCCCCGTCGACAAATATAGATTTTTGCCGCGCCATTTCTTCTTTATCTTTTTTACCCATAGCACGTCGTAAAATATCCGCATCGCCTAGAGAATAACCAGATAGAACCTGCGCAATTTGCATCACCTGTTCCTGATAAATAATAATGCCGTAGGTTTCTTTTAGAATGCTTTCAAGGCTCGGATGAGGATATAAAATTTCTTCACGTTCGAACTTTCGATTGATATAACTATCAATGTTTTTCATCGGACCCGGGCGATATAATGATATCAAAGCGGTGAGTTCTTCGATGGTATCAGGCGCCATTTTACGCAATGTGTCACGCATACCCGAACTCTCAAGCTGGAACACACCCTGAGAAAGACCATCTGCCAATCCCTTGTATGACTTTTCGTCATGAAGTGAAATTGTATCCAAATCGACATCTATATCTTGTTGTTTCAAATACTTTAAAGCGCGGTCGATTACCGTTAGAGTTTTCAAGCCCAAAAAGTCAAACTTCACCAAGCCCGCCTTTTCTACCCACTTCATGGTAAATTGTGTGGCAGGAATATCAGAACGTGGATCTAGGTATAGTGCGACCAATGTGTTAAGTGGACGATCGCCAATTACAACCCCAGCCGCGTGAGTGGAGGCATTACGGTACAAGCCTTCAAGTTGTAGGGCCATATTAAGGAGTTCCGCCACAGCAGGTTCCTCGTCGCGAGCTTTACGAAGATCGGGTTCGATTTTGATGGCCTCTGCCAAACTGACCGGGTTGGCCGGATTGGAAGGTACAAGTTTAGCGAGTCGATCAACTTGCCCCAGTGGCATTTGCAACACACGGCCAACATCACGCACCACCGCACGCGCCTGCAATGTACCAAATGTAATGATATGCGCGACTTGGTCTTTGCCATATTTGTCTTGAACATAGCGAATGACCTCACCACGTCTTTCCTGACAAAAATCGATATCGAAGTCAGGCATTGAAATCCGTTCAGGATTCAAAAATCGCTCAAAAAGCAAACCATAACGGAGCGGGTCCAAGTCGGTAATTGTCAAGGCCCAAGCTACGACGGAGCCAGCTCCCGACCCCCTTCCGGGCCCGACCGGAATATTTTGCTCTTTGGCCCATTTGATAAAATCAGCAACAATCAAAAAATACCCAGGAAATCCCATTTGCGAGATGATATCTAATTCAAAATCAAGACGATCAAAATATGCCTGTTCAGGAGCCGCCGGATCAATACTTTGTAGGCGGGCCTTTAACCCGTCCCGCGCCATGTCTACCAAAATTTCAGTTTCAGAACGATACTCATCACTAAAACCTGGTAAAATTGGAGCCCTTTTGGGGCTTCGATATGCACACCGCTTAGCAATATCAACTGTATTTTCAATTGCTTCGGGTATATCCTTAAAGATCTCCACCATTTGTTCTGGTGATTTTAAATACGCTTCAACCGATACATGTCGCCTATCTGGCTCTAAAATATAGCTCCCCTCGGAAATTGCCAGAAGCGCGTCATGCGCTTTGTGCATATCTTTATCGAGGAAATATGGCTCATTAGTTGCGACGAGGGGAATATTTAGTGCATATGCAAGATCGATCAGATGCGGCTCGGCCTCCACTTCACGAGCTAACCCATGCCTTTGCAATTCTATATAAAAACGTCCTTCAAACCATAGGGACAGCTTGCCAATATATTCACTGGCGGTTTCTAGTTGTCCTGCACAAATCAAACGATTAATAAACCCATCCCCACCGCCAGAAAGTACAATCAAGCCTTCATTATGGGTTTGTAGATGCGATAGTTTAATATGTGGCAGCTCACTTGCGTCAACATCCAAAAAACAAGCGCTGGATAATTTCATTAGGTTTTCATAGCCAATTTCTGACTGTGCCAACACGACAATTGTTCCCGAATGTTCCCGACTACCGTGCGGGTTAAATTGATCTTCCGCAGATTCGAGATCAACGCTTAATGTACACCCCATGATGGGCTGTATTCCCGCCCCTGCCATTTTCTCTGAAAACTCAAGCGCTGCGCACACATTGTTTGTATCTGTGAGGCCAACAGCAGGTATTCGCCACTCTTTACAACGCTTGGCTAATTCCTCAATTTTGAGAGCGCCTTCAAGGATTGAATATGGCGTCCTGCACCGCAAGGGCACAAATTGTGAGATCGCACGCGCCATATTGTTTTAAACCCTTATTATCCGCCCAGAATCATCATCCAGACCGTCATTGTAACCATTGCCCCACCAAGCACCATCCCGCTCGAAATATCAATAACCAATTGTTTCATAATCCCCTCCTTTATACGTCGTAGGCATTACCCCACAATAATTGTTGATTTATGTTCTTGTTTTGTTCTTTTATGGAACAACGTAAGTAGAGTCAAGAATGAAAGAAAATAAATATTGTATATTTACACCGCCTGCTTCGGCACATAGGGCACGACTTGCCCATCCTTAACCGTAAACACCCTATCCATATAGGCGGTAAGAGACATATTATGGGTCGCTACCAGTGCCGCGACACCTTCAAGGCGGGTCAGGTCGAACAGACTCTGAAATACGTTTCCCGAGGTATTCGGATCAAGATTTCCTGTTGGCTCATCGGCAAGTAGAATTTTTGGTTTATTCGCAATCGCACGTGCAATCGCCACCCTTTGTTGCTCCCCGCCAGACATTTGCCCCGGTTGATGCGTTAAGCGTTCTGATAACCCCATAATCCCTAATAGGCGCGCGGCTTCTTTACGAGCGGCGCTTTCAGATTTTCCAGCAATCATTTGCGGCAAGGCTACATTGTCGAGGGCATCAAATTCACGTAGCAAATGGTGAAATTGGTAGACAACTCCAATGGAATTACGACGAATAGCTGTACGCTCATTATCGGAAAGCGCCAGGCACTCCCGTCCATTAATCCAGACCTCGCCCGCATTAGGTTTTTCAAGCAAACCAGCCGCATGTAATAATGTAGACTTCCCGCTTCCGGAAGGCCCAACAAGACCAACCATTTCACCGGGGTAGATATCCAGTTCAGCCCCTTCAAGTACAGTCAGCGTGCTATCGCCCGACTTAAATGAACGATGCAAGTTCCGAACCGAAAGGATAGGCGTTTTATTACTCATAACGCAAAGCCTCCACAGGATCGATCTTGGAGGCGGTTAATGCAGGAAAAAAGGTTGCGGCTGTAGAAACAAGAAAGCCCCAAAATGAAACCCAAAACACCTCTAAGGGAACAATTTTTGCCGGTAATTCATCAATACCATATGCTTCCCCTGGAAACAGTTCCGTACCGGTAAGCCCCTCGATTACATGCTGCACTACCCCGATATTAAGACAGAATAATATCCCGAGAACAACCCCCACAAAGGTACCGAAAACGCCAATGGCAGCACCTGACATCAGAAATACTCGCAAGACAGAACCACTGGTTGCGCCAATCGTCCGCAAAATAGCAATATCCTTGCTTTTGTTTTTCACCAACATAATCATCGCTGCCAGAACTGGAAAAACCGCGATAATCACAACAATACCAAAAATAAACCGCATCGCAATTTGTTCCGTCCGCAAGGCTGTAGCAAAGCCTGCATTTTTATCTTCCCATGTTTGGATAAAGATAGGCTCACCTGCGGCTTCGCGCAAAGGGTTAATGAGTTGACGGATCATATCGGGATCATAAAGCCGAAGCTGTATTTCGGTAGCCGCCCGCCCTTGTTCAAAAAACAGTTCAGACTGCTTAAGCGGCATATAAATATTGGCGCTATCTGCGATATAAAGGCCGGTTTTAAACACGGCAGCGATTTCATACCCTTTAAAAACAGGGCGAAACCCAAGTGGGCTCGCTTTTAAGGTCGGGGAGTAAATGGTCAAATGATCACCAACCGTTAGCCCCAAACCATTGGCCATGCCAATCCCGATAATTATTTGATTGCCACCATTCAGGCCTTTACCAAACCCTTGTAAATCACCAATTACGATACTTTCACTAATGAGCTTTAATTCCTGTAAATGTTCGGGCGAAAGTCCGATAACTTTAGCACCTGCATTGCGCCCCGAAGATTGAACGAAAGTTTCGTGTTGTGTGAAAGGAAAGGCAATTTTCACACCTTCTACCTGCGAAATACGGTCACGAAGGCCATTAATTTGCTCTTTTGGTGGGTTTGCCGCCGCACTTGCAACATACATATGCCCGTCTGTACCCAGAGTTAAGCTGAGTGTAGTTTCACGAAACCCGTTCATGATCGACATAATCGTAATCATGGCAAATATCGCAAGCATAATGCACAAAAATGACAAGACTGCGATAAGACCAACACCTCCCTCAGATTTTCGGGCCCCAAGATACCGCGCAGCCAATTTGCGTTCAAACTTGCCAAATGGAGCAGAGCCTTTTTTTGTATCAGAGATTGGCTGCATTAAGTCTATATATCCTTGTATTTCGCAACAATGAAGTTAACCGCCTCATCAGGGGTTAAGTTTTGGCGCTCGCCCGTTTTCCGGTCTTTCACTTCTACAATCCCGTCCTTCAACCCACGAGGCCCAACGATAATTTGATAAGGCAAGCCAATTAGGTCCATCCGTGAGAACTTAACACCTCCCCTGTCAGGTTTGTCATCATAAAGTGGATCAACCCCAGCCGTGCCAAGGCGGGCATATATGTCTTCACACACCCGATCCGTATCTTCATCACCAGTTTTCAGGTTCAATATCCCTGCACCAAAAGGCGTTACGGCCAAAGGCCAAACAATGCCATTATCATCATGGCTCGCTTCGATAATCCCGCCAACAAGTCGCGACACACCAATACCATATGAGCCCATTTGAACAAAATGCTCCTTGCCATCTGGACCCATAACTTTTGCCCCCATGGGTTTAGAGTATTTATCACCAAAGCAAAAAATGTGGCCGATTTCAATGCCCCGGGCAGAAAGGCGCTTATCCTCGGGCACTTGCTCTTCAAATGCGCTTACATCATGCATTTCTTCTGTGGCTGCATATAAAGCGGTACGTTGATCTACCAAACCTTGTAAATCAGAATCAAAATCCACACCCACACCAGGTGCCGGCATGTCGACCAAGTCTTTGTGACAAAACACTTCACTTTCACCAGTATCGGCTAAAATAATAAACTCGTGAGAAAGGTCCCCACCAATAGGGCCTGTATCTGCCCGCATCGGGACAGCCTTTAACCCCATACGTGCAAATGTGTTGAGATAGGCAACAAACATTTTGTTATAGGAACGCACGGCCCCTTCCATATCTAAATCGAAGGAGTAATTATCTTTCATCAAAAACTCTCGCCCTCGCATAATGCCAAAACGTGGGCGACGTTCATCCCTGAACTTCCACTGAATGTGATAAAGATTTTGCGGTAAGTCTTTGTAAGAACGAACGAATGTACGAAAAATATCGGTCAACATCTCTTCATTTGTTGGCCCGTATAAAAGTTCGCGATCACCTCGATCTTTGATGCGAAGCATTTCCTTACCATAATCATCGTAACGACCAGATTCCCGCCATAACTCTGCAGGCTGGATCGTTGGCATCAACATTTCAACAGCCCCTGCTCGGTTTTGTTCTTCCCGAACAATATTGCCAATTTTGGTCAAGACCTTGTGCCCTAAGGGCAGCCAGGAATAAATACCGGCGCTGTGCTGTTTGATCATCCCTGCTCGTAACATAAAGCGATGGGATGCAATTTCCGCACTTGCAGGTGTTTCCTTGAGTAGCGGTAAAAAATAACGGGAGAGTCGCATAATGTTTCCTATTCTTACCCTAGCCATAATCACTTGCACGCAAGGCGGCAAGCACACAATCAACAAGGGATATTAAATTTTTTAAATGTCTTTTGGCACGAGGTCAGCAAAGAAGGGAATGTCAGAGAGAGAAATCAACTCAAACTTAATAATAATCATAATCACCAACCAAATTACACCGGCCAGCACACTGTTTTGTATAACTTTTTTCTTCATCATTGCAGAGGTTGGCGCGCCAGGTTCCGACCCTTTCACAACAACACCATCTTCATGTTGCCCACGGATCCCCCATGGGAGCACAACAAAAAGAGAAAGCCACCAAATGACGAAATAAATAGCAATTGCAGTTACGATAGGCATGTTGACATATCCCTCATTGTTCGCGTCATTCCCGCCCCTGTGACGGTAATTTATTATACTAATAACCTCAGCTCATACTCCTTATAAATTGCCGGGACAAGTCCGGTAATAGTAGGATTTGACTTTAGCTAATGCTTCGGATTTTCCATTAATTCAATCAATGTACCTGTAAAATCTTTCGGGTGTACGAAGATCACCAACGTACCATGAGCGCCAATCCGCGGTTCCCCCAGAATTGTCGCCCCTTTCTTCTCCATATGAGCTTTAGCAGCATATATATCTTCAACCTCGAAACAGACATGATGTTGCCCCCCCTTTGGGTTTTTGGCTAGAAAACGTTCGATCGGTGAATTCTCACCATATGGCTCAATGAGTTCAATTTGCCCACTTGGCAAGTTGACAAAGGCGTACCGAACTCCTTGTGCGGGTAAAGCTTTAGGGCGGGTAATTTCTTTTATGCCGAATAATTTTCGATAAGGCTTCACCGCCTCTTTAATGGAAGGAACTGCGATACCAACATGGTTTAGTGGGCCAATCATTTTTATACCTTTATTGCTGTGACTTCTACGATGGCGCGCTTTCCAGTACGTTCCCGTATAAGGCGACGCACTTTCGAACGAATTCTGTTTTCAATTTCATCTTCGTCGCGACGATGTTCTCTGCGCAAGGAATAAAATGCACCATCTGCAACATCAGCGATTTCGTCTAAAAGAGCATCAATATATTGTCCATTATTACCATGTGGAAACCCACTGGCACGTGGTTCTGGTCCGCCAATAATCTCCCCCTTGCTGTTAATGACAACACTAATAGAGACATGTCCAGAATAGGCTAAATTGCGCCGTTCTCGTAAACTCATATCATCGGCACTCACAATCACCCCGCCGTCTTCATGCAATCGCCCATTGGGGACAATATCTATAATTTTCGGCCCCTTTTTTGATAATAAAATCATCTCGCCATTATGAGGGGCAAGGGTGTGTTTAATACCTAATTCTCCCTTGGCAAGTTTGGCGTGTTCTAATAAGTGTCGCCGCTCACCATGCACAGGAATAGAAATCAGCGGTTTAACCCAACTATACATTTCTGCTAATTCATCCCGACAAGGATGCCCAGATACATGAATATCTCTTGATTTTTCTGTAATAATTTCAATCCCTTGGTCTGCCAAGCTATTCTGCAAAGCAAAAATGCCCTTTTCATTTCCCGGTATGATTTTGGAAGAGAAAATCACCACATCCCCCTTGCCAAGTTTTACAGTTCTATGTTCACCCTTTGCAATCCTTGTCAGGGCAGCACGCGGTTCCCCCTGCGAACCTGTACATAGATATAGTACATGGCCAGAAGGCATGGCCTGCGCTTCATCTTCACTCAACAAACTATTAACATTGGCCAGCAAACCAACGGCCTTCGCCGCTTCACACATGCGGTGCATAGACCGTCCAATCAGGCATACGCTGCGGTGATTATCTTGTGCCGCCATCATTACACTCTCAAGACGGGCAACATTGGATGCAAATGACGCCACAGCCACCCCACGCCCAGAATATTCACCAATCAGTTTTGTCAGCTCCGTCCGCACGCCAGCCTCAGAACCAGCGATGCCGGGACTAAATACATTGGTGCTATCACACACCATCGCCAACACACCCTCGTCACCAACTTGCCGAAGGGTATCTTCATCAACCCCCTCGCCTACTTGTGGCTCGGGATCAATTTTCCAATCTCCCGTATGGAGGATTACCCCTTGTGGCGTACGAATAGCTAGTGCATTAGGTTCAGGAATAGAGTGCGTCAGCGATATTAATTCAATGTCGAACGGCCCCAAGCTAAACCTACCTTTTAACGGGATATTATGAAGTTCAACCTCACCTAACAAAGCAACTTCAGCAAGTCGCCCTTCTGTCAAATAATGGGTAAATGGTGTGGCATAGACCGGACATTTAATACGAGGCCAAAGACGCGCTAAAGCCCCCATATGATCTTCATGAGCATGTGTCAAAACAATGCCAAGAATATTACCCTTAATATGATCAAGGTATTCAATGTCGGGCATAATAATATCAATACCCGGCGTATCGGGACCACCGAAGGTCACGCCTAAATCAACAATAATCCATTTCCGGTTATGTTTTGGTCCTAATCCATACAGGTTCAAATTCATGCCGATTTCGCCGCACCCCCCAAGTGGCAAGAATACGAGTTCATCTTTGTTTTTAGCCATTTAAGAAGAGTTCCTACGCCATATTTCGTACAGGCCGTTAATCGTTAAAGCTGAATCATAGACATCGATACACTCTGACGCTCCTTCAAATAAAGACGCGACCCCCCCTGTACCAATCACCGTGAAATTTCGGTCATCCTCGGCCCGCATGCGTGTAATTAATCCATCTATTAAACCGATATACCCCCAAAAAATACCAGATTGCATCGCTTCAATGGTACCGCGCCCAATTACTTTATCAGGTTTTTTAATCGCAATTCGGGGCAATTTTGCGGCAGCCTCATGCAAAGCTCTTAGAGATAAATTAATCCCAGGGGAAATTACCCCTCCTTCGAAATCACCGTTTTCGCAAATCACATCAAATGTTGTCGCTGTGCCACTATCCACAATAATCAGTGGTCCGTTGTAGGCTTTGTGTGCGCCCACGGCATTTACCAGCCTGTCCGCTCCCACTTCATTTGGATTGGCAAGAGTAACCTTGGCGCCAATATCAACATCAGGCTCGCCAACGACCAAAGGCACAATGTTTAAATGGCGTTTGGATAAATTACGCATATGAAAAAGAGACTGAGGAACGACCGTAGAAATTACACACGCGGACAAATCCGAGAATTTAAAGCCTTGCATCATCATGAGCTGATATAGCCAAACCGCATACTCATCTGCCGTACGCGCCTCATTGGTTTCAATCCGCCATTCTACGACCCATGACTTACCGTCATGGATTGCAAAGAGTGTATTGGTATTGCCGCTATCAATCGCAAGTAACATGGATAAAGCTCCTCTACCTTGGTCTTATAGGACGCGGGAGGAAAAGAAAACATCTCCAGCATGTATTTTCACGATTTTGCCAGAAGATATCTGCACTTCCAAAGCACCTTCTCCGTCCATACCAACGGCGACGCCTTCAATTGTCTCATTTGCCAAGCGCGCCGTTACCGGACCCTGGATGCCAACGGCGCGTTTAAGCCAAGCCTGCCGGATCGGTTCAAATCCCTCATTTGTGTAGAGTCGGCACCCAAAGTCAAATTTTTGCGCAAGAATCGCTAGCACAGGCTGTGCGCCAGTAAAGATTGGTTCGGCACTATTCAACTGATCTTTACTGATATGCGCTAATAAATGAGTTGCCGTATAAGATTCTAGTTTTGGATGAGACACCAAATTAATGCCAATTCCGACGGCAACCCAGATTTCCCCTTCATATGTACCGCTTTCCAGCAATATGCCTGCAATCTTCTTGCCATCCACAAGAACATCATTCGGCCATTTTATCGATATCAAGTCAGGGGTAATATACTGCTCCAGAGTTTGTGCTACTGCGAGAGCCGCAACAAAACTCAATCGTGCCGCCGATGCCAGTTCTCCATGGTGAAGATATAATCCAGTACAGTACAGATTTCCGTGATCAGACACCCATTCTCGGCCCCGCCGTCCGCGGCCTTCACTTTGGGAAACCGCTGAAATCCAGAGAGTATCAAGATCACCAACAGCGGCTCGCCTTTTAGCTTCGCTTAAGGTCGAGTCAATTGTTTCAAAATGCAAAAATCGCATTAAAACAGGCTGGACGCAGCTCTTTCAATGAGGGCAAGTACTGGAGACGCCACGAATGGCAGTAGCAAAACCGGAAATAGAAGTAACGCAGAAACTGATGATAATACAGCCAAAGAACGCGGAGCCTCTACAAAGCTTTGTGCCTGATCGTCAAACCAAATGGTTTTAACAATGCGTAGATAATAAAATGCACCAACAACCGACGATAACAAAGCCACGACGACAAGCCATGTCAGACCCGCACCATATGCAGGCACGAAGGCAAACCATTTACCAAAGAAACCGACGAAGAACGGAATGCCCGCCACAGAAAACATGAGGGCAGACATAATCACCGCCAAAGGCAAATTTGCTTTGGATAAACCACCAAGATCACTAATCTGCTCAACCATGCCGTCACGCGTACGCATTTGTAAAATACAAGCAAATGTGCCGATAATCGTCACAAGGTAGATAGACATAAACACCAACATGCCGTTAACCCCAGCTTGACCTCCTGCAGACAATGCCACCAACGCATAGCCCATATTGGCGATCGAGGAATATGCCATCAGGCGCTTGATATTCGTTTGGGTCAAGGCACCGAAGGCGCCGACCAACATTGAAAGGACAGCCAATACAACAAGGACTTGTTGCCAACTATGTTCAATACCGCCGAACGGCCCCGTTACTAAGCGCGTAATTAGTGCAAGAGCGGCTAGCTTTGGTGCACCTGCAAAAAAACCTGTAACAGGTGTCGGCGCACCTTCATACACGTCCGGTGTCCACATATGAAATGGGGCTGCCGATATTTTAAAAGCAAGACCACTTAGTAGGAATACTAACCCAGCAATTACACCTGTGCTGACACCTTCGTGATCTGATAAATACTGCGCAATACCTTCATATTCTATACTGCCGGTGAAGCCATAAATCATAGAAATACCGTATAATAATAATCCGGAGGATAGAGCCCCGAGGACAAAATATTTCAATCCGGCTTCTGAGGCCCGTAAGCTATCCCGGTTAAAGGCTGCCAT
>JAJRSG010000027.1 GCA_024278915.1 Alphaproteobacteria bacterium | reverse complement strand
TGCCGCGCCGTTATGTAGATTATCCGGCTGAATTTGCCTTCTGGAATAAAATTTCTTCATTGGGTGCTATGGTTACTTTGATTGGTGTTGCCTTCTTTATCATTTGGTTGATTGAAGCCTTTATCGTTAAACGTAAAGCATCTGATAATTATTGGGGCGAAGGTGCAAATACGTTGGAGTGGACATTGCCATCTCCACCGCCTTATCACCAATTCAACACTTTGCCGCGCATAAAATAGTGAGCGGCACAGTAGCCCATATCGCAACAACAAAAGCCGCATCTGTAAAAGGTGCGGCTTTTGGCTTGCAGGCGGACGCAGGCCTCGGCCTTGCTGAGCCATCGGATTTCTATGCGCTCATGAAACCGCGTGTGATGTCATTGGTGGTGTTTACCGCACTTGCGGGTCTTATTTGCGCGCCGGGTAGCATGAACCCTGTTCTTGCACTTGTCTCTGTATTTTGTATTGCTGTTGGGGCAGGTGGGGCAGGGGCGCTTAATATGTGGTATGACCGCGACATTGACGCGGTGATGAGCCGGACTAAAAAACGCCCTTTACCTGCCGGAAAAATGTCACCTTCCAGTGTTTTGGCATTTGGTATTTTTATGAGCTTGTTTGCCGTCATTGGCTTGTCATTGGCTTCTAATTATTACGCAGGGGCACTTCTCGCCTTCACCATCTTCTATTATTTTGTCATTTATACTATGTGGTTAAAGCGTTCGACGCCGCAAAACATTGTTATCGGTGGAGCCGCAGGGGCATTTCCGCCTATGGTCGGGTACGCCGCCGCCGCAGGGGGGGTATCTTCTGATCCTGTATCTATGCAAATGTTATTACAGGCGGTGACGCCCGAAAGCGTCTTACTATTTCTAATTATTTTTCTATGGACGCCCCCACATTTTTGGGCGCTGGCGCTGTATAAGCAAGGGGATTATGGCAAAGCAAATATTCCGATGATGCCAAATGTAAAAGGGGCCAAATCCACTCGGTTTCAAATTTTTATTTACGCATTGGCTTTGGCAGGAGTATGCGCCCTAGCCGGATTCACTTCGCTTGGTTCTCCTCTTTATATGGGGGTGGCTGGTCTGTTGAATTTGGGATTTATCGGTTTGGCTTTTAAAGTATGGCAATCCAGAGCCGGCGAAAAAGCGGCAGCGGAAGACGAAGCCTCATTATATGAAGTAAGGGCGGGCGATCTGGCTGCTCGTAATTTATTTGCCTATTCGATTTTATACCTCTTTGCTCTTTTCGCCATTCTGGCTGCCGCGCATATCTTAAAAGGATAAATTTATGTCTGATCCCATGAACCCCGTTATTGAAGATTATGTAACCCCTTCAAGCGCAGAACTTAAGGCACGCTCGAAAAGAAATGTGGCCATTGCATTTGGTCTACTTGGTTTTGTTGGTTTGGTATTTTTTGTGATGTTGATACAAATGGGCGTGTTTAAGTAATTATGCCAGATCAAACCCAACAAACTACTCCCGTATCTTACCGCAAGACCAGTTGGTTGTTGGGGGGGATGGCACTGGCCATGCTTGGTCTCGGTTTTGCATCAAAACCACTATATGATACTTTTTGTAAAGTAACGGGGTATGCAGGCACAACGCGGGTGGCAGAAATTGCCAGTGATACAATTCTTGACCGTAAAATTACGGTTCGCTTTGATTCTAATACACGAAGTGATTTGCCGTGGACATTTAAACCAGAAGAAGTATCTGTGACTGTGAATGTTGGCCAAAATGTTCTGGCATTTTATAAGGCGAAAAACGATTCTCAATATCCGGTCGTTGGAACAGCAAGCTATAATGTATCCCCAATTAAAGCCGCTCCTTATTTTTCGAAACTGGAATGTTTTTGCTTTACCGAGCAACGCCTTGAACCGGGAGAAGAAGTTCGTATGCCTGTCCTGTTTTTCGTTGACCCTTTAATCAATGAAGACGAACGCCTAGATGAAATTAAAACCATTACCTTGTCTTATACATTTCATAATGTAGATAATCCGGGCGAGGGTGCCTATACGGCAGCTGAGAGAGAAATACGTTTAAAAGAAATACAAGAACTGGGCTTGACCCAATAAAAAATAGGGTAAAAACGGGGAAAATAACTAAAAAAACTTAAAAAAAAGCTTTAAGCATATTGCCGCATTTCCCCGCTCAAGCTATAGCTTTAACAAATCAATTTTGGAGGACATATGTCTGACCACGCCGTAGAACACGATTATCATCTTTTACCGCCTAGCCCATGGCCGTTTTTGGCAGGTGTTGCCGCAACGATTTGGGGCACAGGTATGGTTGCCTTCTTTGCAGGTCTTTATCCGCGAAATGCGGAAAACCCGAACGGCATGATGGAATTTTTATTCTCGCGCGGCATGGATATGTTTGGCGACGAAAAAGTATCGAATGGTGGTTGGATTATTCTACTTCTTGGTTGTTTAATGGCTGCCTTCGTGATGGCCGGCTGGTGGAGAGATGTTGCCAAAGAAGGTGCAGCAGGCGATCATACGCCCGTTGTTCAAATTGGTCTACGCTACGGCATGATTATGTTTATCATGCAAGAAGTGATGTTCTTCGTTGGTTGGTTCTGGATGTTCTTTGAATTTGGGTTATTTCACAAAATACGCGCTGGTTGGAATAAGGACGTGCTAGAAAGTGCCGATTCATATGCCGAAGGCTTTGGCGTAAATGCAGGCGGACACGCTATTTCATCTATTAATGCTTGGGATATCCCATTGATGAATACATTGGTACTGCTGCTTTCTGGGACGACTGTCACTTGGGCTCATCATGCATTGATAAAAGGGGACAGAAAATCGGCAAGTACAGGTCTTCTTTTGACCGTGTTGTTGGGTGTCTTCTTTATCGGCTTGCAAGCTGTCGAGTACGTAGAGGCTTTTGCTACTCGGGATACTCATGGTTTCTGGCTGGATTCAAATGTTTATGGATCTACCTTCTTCCTTGCAACAGGTTTCCACGGGCTGCATGTGCTAATTGGTGCTATCTTCTTATTCGTTATCTGGTTGCGCCTTAACGCAGGCGGCATGACTTCTAAACAACATTTCGGTTTCGAAGCCGCTGCTTGGTATTGGCACTTTGTTGATGTGGTTTGGTTGTTCTTATTCACCTTTGTCTATGTTGTCTTTGCAATGGGGTAGGGCTTGTGTCCTCTCCCGACCCTGCGGATAAATCAAAGACTTTACAAGCAGGTTTTCGGGGCCGTTGCCCCGAGTGCCATGAAGGGCCTTTGTTTGACGGGTATTTGAAATTTGCCAAGGAATGCCCTTCTTGCGGTTTTGATTACCACAGCAATGATGTGGCCGATGGTCCAGCCGTATTTGTGATTTTACTGGCTTCGATTATCGTGGTGCCCATGGCGTTGGCATTCCAAATTAAACTGGATGCACCGATTTGGCTGACCTTATTGATCTTTGTACCTGCCATCATTGGCATGTGCCTAGTTTTACTTCGCCCGTTTCGAGGTATGATGTTTGCTTTGCAAATTATGAATAAAGCGGCTCCCGGTGAGCTAGAAGAGCACGATGAAGATTAAATTTAAGCCCATGCCGGGTCTGACTATTGTGACCATAATTTGTCTTGGCATCTTACTGACACTTGGCACATGGCAATATCAACGCCTACAATGGAAAACCAGAATACTGGCAGAGATTGATCAGGCGGCCCATGCCGCGCCACTTCATTCCCTCAGTGAGATTAATCAGTTATTGTCACAGGGAAAACCAGTGGATTTTCGCCGGGTTTCTATGAATGCCAATTTTATGCTACCACGTTTAAATGATGGACAACCATTTCACCTGATTAGGTCAAATGGCAAATCATTTACATGGCGTTTATATCAACCTGTACAAGTTGGTGAAGACTTTGCTTATGTGGCTAGTCGAGAATTTACGGAAGTGCAAAAAGATAATCCTCCACATGCTTTGGCAGGAGAAAAAAAACTGATTGGTTATGTTCGTCTGGTACAAGATGCCAATTGGACGATTCCCAAGAGTGATCTTCAAACCAATCGTTGGTTTGCTTTTAATGCGGCGCCTGATGTTTTAGATTGGAGTGACGGGGGAAAGATAACAACTGTGTATTTTATTGACCAAGTGGAACATATAAAGTCCGCTGAAGATTTACCCGTACGCATTCCCGAAATTGCCAATAACCATCTCGACTATATGCTGACTTGGTATAGTTTCGCACTTATTTTATTAGTGATATATTTTCTTTTGCATAAAAAGCAGGGGCGATTGCGGATGGAAAAGAACGAAAATGCCTAAACGCGGCCAATCCCCCAAGCCGATTTATGAACCCTGTATCGGTGGCAGGATATATTTAGCAACACCAAAATGGGCGGATTTTGAAAGCTGGGTATCGCTACGTCGTGAGAACAGAACTTATTTAAAATCGTGGGAGCCAAGTTGGGATGAATCTCATCTGACCCGTAGTTCGTATCGTAGTCGACTGGCGATTTTTAAGAAAATGGTTGCGGGTGATACCGGATATCCTTTCCACATATTTCGCGCAGACGATGACCAATTAGTTGGTGCTTGTAATTTGACCTCGGTTAAGCGTGGCTCGATGCAAAGTGCACAGATTGGGTATTGGGTCGGCGAACATTACTGTCGCAATGGTTTTGCACGGGCCGCGGTGCGGGCTAGCCTTCGATTTGCGTTTAAAGATTTGAAACTGCACCGGGTTGAAGCCGCCGTGCAGCCCGAAAACACGGCCTCGATTAACTTACTTGAAAAAACAGGATTTAAATTAGAGGGGACGGCGCGAGGGCTATTAAAGATTGACGGTAAATGGGCGGATCATATGATCTTTGCTATGCTCTCTGGCGATTAAGCATTCCCTGCCTGAGCAGATAATAGTTCGGGGCTGATACCTAATTTGCCAAGAGCTAGTTTCCATTTTTTCTGTGGGTCGCCCTTAAATATCATATCTTCATCGGCGTCCGTAACCAACCACCCATTATTTTTGATTTCGTCTTCCAATTGTCCGCCGTGCCACCCCGTATAACCAAGAGCAAGTACGGAAAGCTTAGGCGCGTGGGAACTGACGAGAGCCTTTAATATGTCTTTATTGGTGCTCAAAGCTAAGGTGTCACTTAAGGGCAGGGAAGTATCGACATTGAAATAATCTCGTGAATGTAATACAAATCCGCGCTCCACTTCAACCGGTCCTCCGTAAAGAACATAATTGTCTTCATTGGTAACATCTCCCTCAATATCTAAATGAGGCAACATGGTCGAGAGTTTTAAATCAGACTTTGGTTTGTTAATAATGATGCCCATGGCTTGATCTTCATCATGCACGCATAAATAAATAACAGTGCCTCTAAATCTGCGGTCGCCCATTGACGGGCCTGCTATGAGAAATTTTCCAGCAAAATACCCATCTTCAGACTTGTTTGAAGCATCTGTGCCCGTTGGTGAGTTTTTACTTTGTGCGCTAAGGATCATGAGGTAAGCTTTGCGCGGAAAGGGGCAGAAATCAAGAGCGTAAACACTTTTGGATTTGAAATTCGAAGCGCATATCTTGAATTTTCGTGAAAACACCCCATATGTATAAAAAGGGAGAGAATAATGACGATCAAAATCGGGGAAAAATTACCGGAAGCAACATTCATGCATATTGGTCAAGACGGGGCTGAGCCTTTGTCTACAGCTGATGTATTTGGTGGTAAACGAGTGGCTTTGGTCTCTGTTCCTGGTGCCTTTACTCCGACGTGTTCGGCTAAGCATTTACCCGGCTTTAAAGAGCAGGCAAATGCTCTGCGAGGCAAGGGCATTGATCGTATTGCCTGTGTATCTGTAAATGATGTATTTGTCATGGATGCGTGGGGAAAAGACCAAGAGGTTGGATCTGACGTCATGATGTTAGCAGACGGAAATGGGACATTCTCAGATGCGATCGGCCTGTCTTTTGACGGTAGCGGATTTGGCATGGGGAAAAGAGCGCAACGTTATTCAATGATTGTTAATGACGGTGTGGTCGAAGTTTTAAATGTAGAAGCGCCGGGAGAGTTCAAAGTTTCCTCCGCAGATCATATGTTAGAGCAACTATAATTTTACCCATAATTTAAGTCACCAAGGAGGTTTTCATACCGATATATTCGCTTGTATTTTTATTTGTTGTTGCCGTTTTTTTAGCTAAGGCTATCAAGGTTGTGCCTGAAGGCATGGAATATACGGTTGAGAGACTGGGGCGCTATACCAAGACGTTAAAGCCGGGGCTGGCAATATTGGTCCCTTTTATGGACCGTATTGGCTATAAGGTGAATATGCGGGAGCGCAAAATACCTGTGCAATTCCCGGATTTGAAGACCAAAGACAATGCTGAAATTACCGGTAGCGCGGATATATATGTGCGTGTTGTTGATGCCCATAAACTGGCTTATGAAATAGGGGACAGTGATGCGAGTGTGCGTTTAAAGTGTGAACTTGAAATGCTAAAACTCATTAAATCTATGACCTTGAAGACAGTTTTGGCGAGCGCAGATGAAATTGACCAAGCCCTGCTTGAAGCGGTTCAAGAGCATCAAATGGAGTGGGGGCTGGATGTACGCTTTATCGACGTACACAAAATTTACCCTACCTAAGCGGTTATTAGGTGTTTTGCACAAATTGTGCTAGAAAATATTATTAGAAGAGAGGAAAGATTATGGAACTTGCACTACCGATTATACTAGCCATTGTGGCATTGGTTGTCTTGATCAAGACAGTGAAAACCGTGCCCCAAGGCATGGAATATACAATTGAAAGATTTGGCCGTTATACACGAACTTTGAAACCGGGCTTGACCATTTTGGTGCCATTCATTGATGCGGTTGGCTATAAAATGAATATGCGGGAACGGGTCATTGATATTCCATCCCAAGACGTGATCACCAAGGATAATGCTATGGTCACTGCTGACGCGGTGGTGTTTATTCAAGTGATTGATGCCCGTCAGGCGGCTTATGAGGTAAATAATCTTGATAATGCAATTAAGAACCTGTGCTTGACCAATGTTCGTACAGTGGTTGGTTCGATGGACTTGGATGAAGTGCTGTCAAAACGAGATGCGATTAATGCCAAGCTTTTAGGTGTGATTGATGCGGCAACCGACTCATGGGGTACAAAAGTAACCCGTATCGAGATTAAAGACCTGTCTCCACCAGCAGATATTACGCAAGCGATGAACAAGCAAATGATTGCTGAGCGGGAAAAACGTGCAGAAATCTTAACTGCCGAAGGCGCGAAACAATCAGCGATTTTGGTCGCAGAAGGTGAAAAAGTTGCGGCTGTTCGTGAAGCGGAAGGTCGTCGTGAAGCGGCCTTTTTGGACGCGGAAGCTCGGGAACGTGAAGCCCTTGCCGAAGCCAAAGCTACTGAAATGGTTTCTACAGCCATCGCTAAAGGTGATGTTAATGCGATTAACTACTTTGTGGCCCAAGATTACGTGGCAGCATTTAAAGCGTTGGCAACTTCGCCAAACCAAAGCACGGTGATTGTACCAGCAGAATTATCTGCCCTGGCCTCTACGGTTGGTGGTTTGGACGCTCTCTTAAAAGCGGGTAAAAAGGGTAAATAAGGAGAAGCTATGGATACGGAACCAAATATGATTTTGCAATTTTTTGAGGGCATGAACGGCTCGCGTTGGTTGATGATCGGCTTTGCTTTGCTTATCTTGGAAGTGCTGACAGGTACCATGTATATGCTTTGGATCGCCGCGTCCGCCATGATCGTCGGTGTCATCATGTTCATCATGCCGGTTATGGGTTGGCAAATGCAATTGCTGCTATTTTCAGTTTTAACCGTCGTTCTTATGTATGTAGGCCATACTTATTTGCGGCCCAAAATGCAGGGCGGTGAGCCGTCTGATTTGAATGATCGGGCACGTTCAATGATTGGTATGCGGGTAAAAGCCGTTGCCGATTTTGAAACAGGACGTGGGCGGGTTCAGGTTGGCGATACACAATGGCGCGCCGAGATGAAAACAGGTGAAGTCAAAGCTGGCGACGAGTTGAAAATTGTTTCAGTTGTTGGCACGACGCTAGAAGTAGAACCGCTATAGATTTTATCAATATTTGACAAAAAGGCGAGCCTGCGGGTTCGCCTTTTTATTTGCTTGATGGGATGCCTCGCCGTGCTAGCTCATCAGCGCGTTCATTGCCTTCAATACCTGCGTGGCCTTTGACCCATTTCCATTCGATGGATTTTCCTTGTACCTGCGCATCAAGCATTTTCCATAAATCTTGGTTGACGACGGGCTTTCTATCCGCTTTGCGCCATCCACGTTTTTTCCACCCGTGGATCCATTTAGTGATTCCGTCTTTGACATAGACGCTATCCGTCCAGATGATGATGTCCCCGCTATATTCGGCTTTAAGGCTTTCTAACGCCTTGATCGCCGCCATGAGTTCCATCCGGTTATTTGTTGTATCGGCGGCGCCGCCAAAAAGTTCTTTTTCTCGCCCTTTGTAAATAAGGAGCGCGCCCCAACCGCCCGGACCAGGATTTCCCGAACAGGCACCATCGGTATAAATGGTCAAGACGTCTTGACCTTGGAGGTTTTCCTTTGATGTTCTAGGCATGGGTATTTTCACGTAAGAGGCGAGGCAACCGAAAGACAATGTCTTCCTTGGTGACTTCGACGTTTTCAAGCTGCACGTCATAGCGTTCTTGCAAGGAGGCAATGACACCATCCGTTAAGTTTTCCGGCGCGCTGGCACCCGCAGACAGGCCGATGACATTTGCCTGTTTTACCATATCCCAGTCAATATTTTCGGCACTCGCGATTAAGACAGCCTGCTTGGCTCCTGCTTTTTTCCCCACTTCGACCAACCGTAAAGAGTTTGAAGAATTATGGCCACCTATGACCAGTAAGAGATCGCATTTTTTCGCGATGGCTTTAATTGCGGCTTGTCGATTGGTGGTCGCGTAGCAAATATCTTCCTTGTGTGGCATAATGATTTCTGGGTAACGGGCCTTTAAAATGGCGACGATTTCTGCCGTGTCATCAACCGAGAGCGTTGTTTGGGTGACCAATGACAAGTTACTCGGGTTCTTCGCCTGATAGTTTTTTGCATCTTCAGTGGTTTCGATGAGGTGGATTGCTCCGTCGTCGAGCTGCCCCATCGTACCGATCACTTCAGGATGTCCTTTATGGCCGATAAGTAAAATTTCACGCCCCTGATCATAATGTCGTTGGGCTTCAATATGGACTTTAGACACCAATGGACATGTTGCATCAAGATAGGTCATATTACGGGTCTTGGCTTTTGCAGGAACGCATTTAGGCACGCCGTGGGCAGAAAAGACAACGGGGCGGTCATTGGGGCATTCATCGAGAGTATCCACAAAGATAGCCCCCATATTCTCCAAACGCTCTACCACATGGCGGTTGTGCACGATTTCGTGACGTACATATACAGGGGCGCCAAATTTCACCAAGGTTTGCTCAACAATTTGGATGGCACGGTCCACGCCCGCACAAAATCCACGGGGGGCGGCGAGCAAGACATGTAATTTAGGAAGTGGAGTCTTCATATATGTTACTTTACGACTGACATTAAAAATTCACAAGACATACCGCCTAGCCGTTGCGTATGGCGGGTTTTACAGATAAGACATGTAGCAGAATTAAAAGTGATTTGCCTATTCTTTTTAAGGGTATCGTTGTTGGCAAATTCAAATAGGAAAAATATGCGTATTTCTACATTTATAAAGACCGCTTGTCTGCTGCCGTTGCTTAGTTTGACAGCGTGCCAAACGGCACAAGAAGTTTTCGCCATCGGAGAGGCGGGCGAGAAAAATCCTGGGCCATGCCCAGAGGCTTTTGCTCTCTATGAAACGTCTCGTCTGGTTCAGTTTAATGGGAAAGAATCGTTTTCTGACGTCGGCTTTACCGCTGAAATCAACAAGGTGCGTAGCCTGTGCCGCTATGTTGGCGATGGGCCGATTAATGCGGATTTGACCTTGGATATCTCATTTGGTCGTGGCCCTGCCGCGGTAGGTCAAACGGCGATTTATGAATACTTTGTTGCTGTCACGCGTAAAGATATTGACGTGATCAATAAAGAAGTATTCCCGATTTCAATTACCTTCCCTGAAGGGCAGGATATTGTTCATGCAACAGAGACTGTCGGGCAAATCAGAATTCCGCGTGCCAATGAAGGCACATCAGGCGCCAACTTTGAAATCATTGTTGGTTTTGTTCTTACTCCTGAGCAAATTGCGTTTAATGCAGACGGAAAGAGGTTCCGCGTATCTGCGGGCCAGAACTAAACTCTTATGTCACAATCGGTTTTACAGACCTTAAATGCCCATTTGCAAGCGGCTTTCAAAGCTTTGGATTTGCCAGCTGAACTTGGGCTTGTGGTTGTTTCCGGTAAGCCGGATATGGCTCCCTTTCAATGTAATGGGGCGTTAGCGGCAGCTAAAATTGCCAAAAAATCTCCGCGAGATATCGCGCAAGCCGTTGTTGAAAAACTGGAAGGTAATCCTGACTTTCAAGCTATTTCCATTGGTGGGCCAGGGTTTATTAATCTGGCACCTTCGGATGCACTTATTACCAAAAGGTCAAATGATCTGGCCGTTAGTCCGCTTACAGGCGCCAGACCCGCAGATGAGTTGCAAAAGATTGTAGTTGATTTTGGCGGTCCAAATGTAGCCAAGCCAATGCATGTAGGCCATTTACGCTCCAGTGTGATCGGGGATTGTTTACAACGACTTTTACGGTTTCGGGGCCATGGGGTGGTTAGCGATATTCACCTTGGTGACTGGGGCTTGCAAATGGGGCATTTGATTACGGAACTACAGGACGAACAGCCGGATCTTGTTTATTTTGATGAAAATATCACGAGCGGATACCCGAAAGAATCGCCGGTAACAATTGACGATTTATCTCGTCTCTACCCAGTCGCCAGCGCAAAAGCCAAAGAAGACGCGGAGCGCATGGAGCGTTCGCGAACGGCCACATCTGAGCTACAAGCAGGCCGCGCAGGGTACCGTGCTCTTCTTGATCATTTTATCAGTGTTTCTATTGCGGCTCTCAAGAAGGACTTTGGTGCGCTTGGCGTGCATTTCGATTTATGGAAAGGGGAGGCCGCTGTTGATCCGCTCATTGGGCCGATGGTGGAGAAATTCAAAAAGGACGGGTTTACCGAAGAAAGTGACGGCGCCCTTATCATTCGTGTTGCCGAAGAAAGCGATAAAAAAGAATTACCGCCCTTGATTTTAATATCGCGCGCAGGGGCGGCGTTATATGCGACAACAGATCTGGCAACGATTCAAGATCGCCGAGATAATTTGCATCCAGATGTAATTCTTTATGTCGTGGATTTTGGCCAATCTTCACATTTTGAGCAAGTTTACCGCGCGGCTGGAAAGACGGGACTCTTCCCGCGTGAAGGGTTGGAGCACATTAAATTCGGCACGGTAAATGGTAAAGACGGCAAGCGTTTTCGTACTCGCGCTGGTGGCGTCATGCGTCTGTCTGATCTTTTATCTCAAGCCAAAGAAGCAGCGGCAAACCGTCTGTCTGAAGCTGGCCTTGCCAAGGATATGGACGAAGAAGAACGGGCGGAAATTGCACGTATGATTGGCCTTGCCGCGATTAAGTTTTCAGATTTGCAAAATGTACGTACAACCAATTATATTTTTGATCTGGAACGGTTCACATCTTTTGAAGGAAAAACGGGACCATATCTTCTTTACGCCTCGGTTCGCATAAAATCAATTTTGCGCAAGGCAAAGAAATTAGGGGTGAAAGCCGGCCTTATCAAACCTTTAAAAGCGACCGAGAAGAATTTGGTGCTGACCTTGGATAGTTTCAATCGCGCCCTTGCGCATGCAGAAGCAAAACGTATGCCGCATATTTTGTGTGAACACGTTTATAATGTGGCACAAAGCTTTTCCAAATTTTATGCTGATTGCCATGTGTTGGGTGATGACGTACCTGCTGATGTTCAAGCTTCCCGTCTTGCCTTGTGTGAACTGACCTTGCGTCAACTCACCCTTGCTCTTGATATTTGAGGGATCGAAACACCAGAACGGATGTAAAAACTGTATCCTTTTCTTGCGCGCTAATTTGATATCCGTTAGGCTCGGACTATCTTAATCAGGGGCGCAATTATGAAACGAATTTCACATTATCTATACGCATGTTTACTTGTCGGCGGGGCATTAAGTGCCAACCCGTTGACACAATCTTTTCTCATTCCTACCGCTTCAGCTCAACAACCCCTTGTTTCAGGACAACGGGTAAGAGTTAAAAAGCTGGCTAGGGATATGGCGAATGTTCGCGGTAGTATTATCACGACTGGGCCTTCCCAGTTTCAAAGTGCTGATATTATCGCCAAACGCAAAAAGAGAATGAAACAATTTGCAGATGCTTTGGGGCGGTACCCGCAAGTTACAGACCCCGATGTAAAGGCGGCTCGTAATGAATACAAGTTGCTGAGTGCAGCCTTATCTGCCGAATTTCAACGCGCAAAAGCGCAAATTGCCAAAATTGGTGATGTTCAAAAAGCTTTGGCGCAAATTGAAAGTAATGGCCGAAAATATGCAGCGCCAAAACCATTGACCCCACCTTTTAACGAGGGAGATGCGAAAGCATGGGTGAAAGCGGCAAGTGAGGCGCGCACAGTGGCTGAGCATAACAGTAAGCAATTGGCCATTATTGCGACGAACGCTTATTTACCGAAAAATAGGGGGACGGTACAAAATGGCGCGCCCTATGACAGCGATGATGTCAAACG
>JAJRSG010000026.1 GCA_024278915.1 Alphaproteobacteria bacterium | reverse complement strand
TTTCTAGGAGAACGCCATGGGGCATTTTATCGACAGACTTACATATTTTTCTAAAATTGATGGAAAATTCTCTGGAGGTCATGGGATAACAACAAATGAGCATCGAGGCTGGGAACGGTCTTACCGTGGACGGTGGGCTCATGATAAAATTGTGCGTTCAACCCATGGGGTGAATTGCACAGGGTCGTGCTCGTGGAAGATCTACGTGAAAAACGGGCTAGTTACGTGGGAAACTCAGCAGACAGATTATCCGCGAACACGGCCTGATATGCCCAACCATGAACCACGGGGTTGCTCTCGTGGTGCATCGTACTCTTGGTACCTTTATTCTGCCGCGCGTTTAAAATTCCCGCTCGTGCGCGCGCGACTTCTTAAAGCTTACCGTGCGGCTAAAGCTGTCCATGGTGACCCTGTGGATGCATGGGCTAGCATTATGGATGACCCTATTCGGGCCAATGATTTCAAAAAAATGCGGGGCCTTGGTGGATTTGTACGTGGCGAATGGGATGAGATGAATGAGATCATTGCCGCCGCTAATATATATACAGTTAAGACATATGGCCCGGACCGGGTTGCTGGCTTTTCGCCAATTCCGGCGATGTCAATGGTGTCTTACGCCGCGGGTACGCGTTATCTATCTTTGATGGGTGGGACCTGTTTAAGTTTTTATGATTGGTATTGTGATTTGCCGCCCGCCTCTCCCCAGGTTTGGGGCGAGCAAACGGACGTGCCGGAGTCTGCGGACTGGTTCAATTCAAGCTATATTATAGCTTGGGGTTCCAATGTACCGCAGACCCGCACGCCCGACGCCCATTTCTTTACAGAAACACGTTATAAAGGCACAAAAACAGTTTCTGTCACGCCCGATTACTCTGAGGTTGCCAAACTTACTGATATTTGGCTTAACCCACGTCAGGGTACGGATGCTGCTATGGCGATGGCCATGGGGCATGTGGTATTCAAAGAATTTCACCTTGGTAAAAAATCGGAATATTTCGAAGATTATATTCGTACTTATTCTGATATGCCGATGTTGGTTATGCTGGAGAAAAAAGACGGTTATTACAAACCTGGTCGTACTTTGCGAGCCTCTGATTTTACGGGAAACCTTAAAATTAAAAAAGGAGATAACCCAGACTGGTGTCCAGTTGTTTATGATGAACATTCCAAATCTGTTGTGTCACCAAATGGTACGGTAGGATCGCGTTGGGGTGAAAAAGGAAAATGGAACCTAGAAGCTAAAGATCGGGCGACGGGGAAAGATATTTGGGCGCAACTTTCCTGCATTGATGACCGTGATGAAGCGCTTGGCGTTGCTTTCCCGTATTTTGGCAATCAACCGCATGATCAAAAACTATTTAATCATACAGATCATGAAGATATTCAAATTCGTAATGTGCCTGTGCGTAAGGTCGCGCTTAAAGGCAAAAAGAACGCTTATGTGGCGACAGTCTATGACTTGATGGCTGCAAATTACGCAATTGACCGTGGTTTGGGTGGTGATAATGTTGCGGCTTCTTATGATGATGATGTGCCTTATACACCAGCATGGCAAGAAGCCATCACTGGTGTTGATCGGGCAAAAGTTATCCAGGTAGCGCGTGAGTTCGCCGAGAATGCCGATAAAACCAGAGGTCGCTCTATGGTGATTTTGGGCGCGGCGATTAATCACTGGTATCATATGGATATGATCTACCGTGGTATTATCAACTTGCTTATCATGTGTGGTTGTATTGGTAAATCAGGTGGGGGTTGGGCCCATTATGTGGGGCAGGAAAAACTTCGCCCACAAACAGGTTGGATTCCACTTGCCTTCGCGACGGATTGGACACGCCCACCGCGTCAAATGAACTCAACCAGTTATTTCTATAACCATTCAAACCAATGGCGATATGAAAAACTTGGCGTCAGTGAAATTATCTCACCATTGGCAGATAAAGGTAAATGGGACGATTACTCTCTGATTGATTGCAATGTGCGTTCTGAGCGCATGGGTTGGTTACCATCCTCGCCGCAATTTAAAGAAAACCCGCTTAGCTTTAAAGCAAAGGCTGGCGAAAAAGATGTGAAACAATATGTTGTTGATCGGCTTGTTTCCGGTGATTTGGAATTCTCTTGTGAGGATCCTGATCATGAGAATAATTACCCGCGCAACCTCTTTGTTTGGCGCTCTAATATTTTAGGCTCGTCTGGCAAAGGGCATGAATATATGCTCAAGCATTTGTTAGGGGCTTCTAACTCACTCATGAGTGAGGATATTGCACAAATGGGCAGTGCTTTGCCTTCTGAAGTGAAATGGCATGAAAAAGCACCAGAAGGTAAGCTTGATCTTGTGGTAACATTAGATTTCCGCATGTCGACGACGGCTGTTTATTCTGACATTGTTCTCCCTGCTGCGACTTGGTATGAGAAAAATGATCTGAATACATCAGACATGCATCCTTTCATTCATCCGCTATCACGCGCCGTTGATCCGGCATGGGAAGCACGTTCAGATTGGGATATCTTTAAAGGCCTTTCTGCCAAATTCTCTGAATTATGTGACGGGCATTTGGGCGTGGAAGATGATTTGGTTAGCGTGCCGATCTTGCATGATACGCCAAATGAACTTGGTCAGGCATTGGGTGTGAAAGATTGGAAGAAGGGGGAATGTGAAGCCGTACCAGGTAAATCCATGCCAAACCTTGTTTCTGTGAAACGTGACTATCCTAACCTCCATAAAATGTTTACTTCCGTTGGACCATTACTAGAAAAAATGGGGAATGGCGGTAAAGGTATCGGATGGAAAACCGGTGACGAAATTGACCTGCTTCGCGGGTTGAATAAAGTTGTTCGTGAAGAAGGTATTTCCAAAGGCCAGCCGAAATTGGAAACTGCGATTGATGCTTGTGAAATGTTGCTATCTCTTGCACCTGAAACAAATGGTCAGGTTGCGGTGAAAGCGTGGAAAGCTTTAGGTGAATTTACCGGCCGTGAACATACGCATCTTGCTCGTCCGAAACAGGATGAAAAAATTCGATTCCGCGACGTTCAGGCGCAGCCTCGGAAAATCATTTCCTCTCCGACCTGGTCTGGACTGGAAGACGAGCACGTTAGCTATAATGCAGGTTACACCAATGTGCATGAACTTATCCCTTGGCGGACTTTAACCGGTCGTCAGCAATTTTACATTGATCACGAGTGGATGAATGATTTTGGTGAAACACTATGTGTTTATAAACCGCCGATTTCTACGCGAACAATTAATGATACCATCCAGTCACGTGGTGATAGTGCCAAACAGATTGCCCTCAACTGGATTACACCGCATCAAAAATGGGGCATTCACTCGACCTACTCTGATAACTTACTTCTATTGTCAATGAACAGAGGGGGGCCGATTATTTGGATTTCAGAAATTGACGCTGCCAAGATCGATGTTGAAGATAATGACTGGATCGAGGTTTATAATGTTAATGGAGCTATCTCTGCTCGTGCTGTGGTATCACAGCGCGTGCCCGAAGGTATGAGTATGATGTATCATGCTCAAGAGAAAACGATGAACACACCGGGGAACTCCATTACGGGGAAACGTGGTGGCATCCATAACTCGGTTACCAAAGCCGTTGTGAAACCAACCCATATGATTGGTGGTTACGCTCAACTCGCTTGGGGTTTCAATTATTACGGGACAGTTGGTTCCAATCGTGATGAATTTGTCATTGTTCGTAAGGCAGATAAACTTGATTGGATGGAAGAAGATTATGTTGAAGGTCAGCCTATCAACATTCAATGGGTGAAGGGAGCGGCAGAATGACTATTCGCGCACAAATAGGGATGGTGTTAAACCTTGATAAATGCATCGGCTGTCACACATGTTCTATTACCTGTAAAAATGTCTGGACTTCACGAGGCGGTGTTGAATACGCTTGGTTTAATAATGTGGAGACCAAACCTGGACTTGGTTATCCACGAAATTGGGAAGATCAAGAACAGTGGAAAGGTGGCTGGACACGGACAAAATCCGGAAAATTGCAGCCTAAAGCCGGGAGCAAAGTCGGCCTTCTGACCCAAATTTTTGCCAACCCTAATTTACCGGAAATTGATGATTATTATGACCCCTATACATATGAATATGATCATCTGAAAACATCCAAGGAAAGTAAAACCGTACCAACTGCTCGGATGAAATCAGTCATTACTGGTAAGTATAAAGACAAGCCGGATTGGGGCGTGAACTGGGAAGAAATTTTGGGTGGCGAATTTGATAAGCGCCGTTCTGATTATAATTTCAGAGATATTCAAGAACAAATGTACGGTGAATTTGAAAATACATTTATGATGTATTTACCACGTTTGTGTGAACATTGTTTGAATCCGAGCTGTGTGGCTTCTTGTCCATCAGGCGCGATTTATAAACGTGAAGAAGACGGCATTGTCTTGATTGACCAAGATAAATGCCGTGGATGGCGCATGTGTGTATCTGGTTGCCCATACAAGAAAATTTACTTTAACTGGCAGTCTGGAAAATCTGAAAAATGTACGTTCTGTTATCCACGTATCGAAGCTGGTGAGCCAACCGTATGTTCAGAAACTTGCGTAGGACGTATCCGTTATTTGGGTGTGCTTTTATATGATAGCGATAAAATCAAAGATGCCGCCAATGTGCCGGATGAAAAAGATTTGTATCAATCCCAATGCGATTTATTTTTAGATCCTCATGATCCAGAAGTGATTGCACAGGCTCGTAAAGACGGTGTCCCTGATAGCTGGTTGGAAGCTGCGAAAATTTCGCCAGTTTACCAAATGGCAATGGAATGGAAAATTGCATTCCCGCTACATCCAGAATACCGTACATTACCTATGGTATGGTATGTGCCGCCGCTTTCCCCAATTCAGTCAGCCCATGAAAATGGTATGATGGGAAGCCGTGAAGGAAGTGGTGGTGTACTGCCCGATGTCGATAGCTTGCGAATTCCGGTTAAATACCTTGCAAACCTTTTGACAGCTGGTGACACAGCACCTGTAACATCTGCCCTTGAGCGTATGCTTGCCATGCGAGCCTATATGCGCGGTAAGACTGTTGATGGTGTTGCAGATCAAAGCATTTTAGATCAGGTCGGCATGACCGAATACGAAATGGATGATATGTATCAAATGATGGCCATTGCAAATCATGAAGACCGTTTCGTAATCCCGACTAATCACAAGGAATATGCAGGTGATGGGCCGTTCGATCACGAACTCGCTTTCTCAACCCGCTCCGCTTGTGGGTTTAGTTTTGGTACAGGTTGTGACGGTGGCGAGATTAAACGTTCCAATTTATTTGGTTCACAAACTCACCCTAATACGATGAATGGCAATGCTCTTGGTGCACAGACCAAAGGGGATGGCTGGAACACTTCGGGAGATCAGTCATGAGGTCCTTACGCGTGCTCTCAAGAGCTTTAAATTACCCAACCGCAGAATTACTCGCACAAACCGATGCTTTAAAAGAAGTTCTTATCGAAGACGGCTTTCTGAAAAAGAGAAGTTTGAAAAAGCTAAGTGGGTTTTTGGATGACCTTGGCGCGGCTGATTTGATGGAAGCACAAGAGGCTTATGTTGAAATTTTCGATCGGGGGCGGGCGCATTGTCTGCACTTATTCGAACATGTTCATGGTGAATCTCGTTTTCGGGGTCAGGCAATGTTGGATTTGTCCGAGCGGTATGCAGAGAAAGGCCTACATATTGGTGTGGGCGAACTACCAGATTATTTACCCGTGTTTTTGGAATTTATTTCAATTTGCGAACCTGAAGAAGGGCTTGAAACATTGGCACAAGCGGCACCCGTAATTGCAACCATTGGTGAGAAGTTAAAGCGTAAGAAAAGTGCTTATCAACATGTCTTTAATGCCATCGTGGAGCTGTCTGGTGCTAAGTTGAGCAAGGAAGAAATCGAGAAGGCGGCAGATGCAAGTTTGCCAAATATTCAAACTCTGGATGAACTTGATAAGGAATGGCAAGAGCCTGAAGCCTTTGGTGGAGCTGGGGATTGCGGTACAAGCTGTGATCCAATGCCGCTCATGCCTGCCCAAAAAGATGAATTTGTAGGAGCAAATTGATGGATAGTTTTTTAAATACATTCCTATTCGGCGCATATCCGTATATCGCGATTGGCAGTATGTTTTTTGGTTCGATTTTACGGTATGATCGTGACCCATATTCATGGAAAGCGGATAGTTCGCAATTGATGAGTCAAAAGGGTTTTCGCCTTGGTAGCAATCTATTCCATGTGGGCATTATTCTCTTATTCTTTGGACATCTTGTTGGTCTCTTAACGCCACATTGGGTATATGAGCCGTTTATTTCTGCAGAGCACAAACAACTTCTCGCCATGACGGCGGGCGGTATTTTTGGTACAATGTGCTTCTTTGGCATGATTATTTTAATATGGCGCCGTTTAGGAAATGAACGTGTACGTGCAACCACGCGCTTTATGGATTTAGCGATCTTGTTGTTGTTGTTCTTGCAACTCATTTTAGGTCTATTGACTATTCCGGTCTCGGCCCAACATCTTGAAGGAGCAACCTCAATGATTGCTTTGGCTCATTGGGCGCAAGGGATTGTAACCTTTAGACCAGATGTTGCCGCGGAAATTGCCGGTGAACCGTTGATTTTTAAACTGCATATTTTACTGGGTTTGACAATCTTCCTGATTTTCCCATTTACCCGATTAGTGCATATTTTCTCTGCGCCGATCAAATATTTGTTCCGGACAGGTTATCAAATTGTCCGTAGACGTGGGTGATTCAGTATTTTTTAAGCATGATTATTCGCCGAAATTTAAACAATAATTGCTAAGTATTTAGCGTAATATTATTGGATAGATTAGGCGGGTAATCATGAAATTGATAGAAAATTGGAGTGAAGAAGATCGTAAGGATTATGGCAAGAAAGTCATGATCGTACAGCACAAACTAAATGAAACAGGTTTGTTTACAGACGAAGCTTTAGCAGAAATGCTGGATCGCCACCCCAACTACCTAATTGATTTTCAACATATTCCTGATAACCCTGATTATCCAGACCAGCAAGTCAGTGTAGATTTTTCGGGGGCTGATGGTGCTACCATGATCAGAGCGGCAAAGTCGCCGGGACGAGTATGGATTAATGTGCGTGAGGTGATGAACCGCCAACCCGAATATAAAAAAGTTCTAGATCAATTACATCGTGAGTTGGAACATTATGTGGGTACAAATAAAGACAGGCAAAATTGTCGAGGTGGGGTTTTAATATCGTCTGCCCATGCCTCCACGCCTTATCACGCTGATCCGACCATGACCCATCTTTGGCATATTCGCGGTCATAAAAAAGCATGGGTTTATCCCAAGACAGGAGAGTTTCTTCCAGATGAAGCTTATGAAAGTATTGTTTTGGGTGAAGTTGACGAAGATGTGCCGTGGACACCAGAACTGGATAAAGGAGCGATCGTCGCTCCTGCAGATTTGCATGGTGGGGAACTCGTCTTGTGGCCTATTCGGTCGCCGCACAGGGTTCAAAATGTAACATATTGTGTTTCCATGGTGATGGAGTTTTCCACTAAACGTTCTGCATTCACCAATGCGGGCATGTTTGCCAATGGTGTATTGCGCCGAAAATTTGGGATGCACCCAAGTTGGGAAAATGCATCCGCACCTGAAAAAGTAGTGAAAGCGGTTGTTGGCCGCGCCATGCGTAAAACGGTTGGCCGCAAATCATTTCGCCGCAAAGACCTCGTCAGATTTAAACTTGATGAAAGTGTAGAAGGTTTTGTTAGCGCCGTTGAAACACCGTATGAACGGGTGCATTAAACTTAAAAATAAGCGTTAATATTGACTCAAATCAAAGCATTTTTCGCCACATAAAGTACGAAGATCAAATCTGTTAACCTCCCGATTTATTAAAGGGAAATTTAGGATTTTATCATGCGTACCTCACTCCTTGCGTCCATTGCGGCCTTTTCCATTCTTGGCGCTAGCCCTGCATTTGCAGCTGAAGAAGCTGCAAGTCTGGCAGAAGCTTTGACCAACGGCAAAGCTAATATTAATTTTCGTTATCGTGCGGAAAGTGTAGATCAGGCCAATTTTGCCAATGATGCATTGGCTTCAACTTTGCGAACAAAATTGAAATATTCAACGGGTATTTTCAAAGGATTTTCCGCTGTTATCGAATTTGAGAATGTGACTCAAATTGGCGATGATAATTATAATTCATTGGTTAATGGTGTGGTTACCCGCCCGGTTATTGCAGACCCAGAGGTCACCGCTGTTAATCAGGCTTATATTGCATATACAGGTATTGAGAACACTACCCTTCTTGCAGGGCGTACAGCTTTAAACTTAGGCAATCAACGCTTTGTCGGGACAGTTGGATGGCGTCAAAATGACCAAACGTGGGATATGGCAGGGATTATTACCAAGCCTATTGAGGATCTAACCTTAACTGGTGGCTATGTGTGGAATGTTAATCGTATTTTTGGTGATGACCATCCTTTTGGCGATCTAGATACAGATACCATTATTCTTGATGCGAAATATACAGGTTTTGATCTAGGTAATTTGACGGCTTATGGTCTGTTTATTGATCTTAATGATGCGCCAGT
>JAJRSG010000025.1 GCA_024278915.1 Alphaproteobacteria bacterium | reverse complement strand
TAGACTGTGTGTTAACGGAAGCAGGGTTTAAGGATTTTACATGCGCTTAGCATTTTTTGGAGATGTGGTCGGAAGATGCGGACGCCGTGCTGTACAAAAACATGTACCTAGTTTGCGCGAGGAATTGCAATTGGACGCAGTCGTGATCAATGGTGAAAATGCGTGTGGTGGGTTCGGGATTAGCGAGAAGACTGCCACGGAACTTTATGACGCGGGGGCGGATGTGATTACCCTTGGCAACCACAGTTTCGATAATGCGGGTGCGCTAACTTATATTGAACGAGAGCCGCGTTTACTCAGGCCTGTAAATTACCCGAAAGGGACGGCGCCGGGTAAGGGGGCTAATCTATATAATATTGGCGATTACCGTTTGTTAGTGATCAATGTTTTAGGGCGGGTATTTATGGACGCGCTCGATGATCCGTTTCAGGCAGTACAAAAAGAGCTGGAAGCTTGCCCGCTTGGCATGGTGGCAGATGCAATTCTTGTAGATGTCCATGCCGAAGCCACTTCAGAAAAGAACGCCATGGGACATTTTTGTGATGGCTTGGCGTCACTTGTTGTTGGGACACATCAACATGTGCCAAGTGCCGATGCACGTATTTTGGGTGGGGGAACGGCTTACCAATCAGATGCCGGCATGTGCGGCGATTATTCTGGCGTGATCGGGATGGATAAAGAAGAACCTATGCGCCGTTTCACAACCCGTATGCGCGGGGGTCGATTTACCGTCGGCTCGAATGAAGCCACCTTGTGCGGAGTATTTGTCGAAACTGATAATAAAACAGGCCTTGCCAAGCGCATTGCCCCTATCCGTGTCGGCCCGCATTTATCAGAGACAATTCCAAGGTTGTAATATGTCAATAACTGATAAAAATTCGGTACTAATTCTTGGCGCAGGCGTGTCTTTACCATTTGGTTTGCCTTTAGGCGGAGGCATGATGGATATGATATGCAAAAACCTCACTGATGAAATTGATTTTATTAATAATGATGAAAATGATGGGTATTGGGAACGCGAAAGAATAAAAGATGCTGCAGCAAGTTGTCGTGGATTTGAAAAAACACCTATTTATGGAACAGTTAGTTCTAAGTATGCTTCCCCAAATATAAACAGGTTCGATTCAACATTAGATAATGAACATAACAAATTGGGTCAACTCGCAAATTTGTTGCGAAACCAAACTAGTGAAACTATTGATGATTTCATCGTTGAAAACCCATCTTTTGCAGAGTTGACTAAAATAGCAATTGCATCATCTTTTATCTCATCTCTTTATGAGAAAAAGGAAAATCAAATCTACATGAGCTTAAGATCGTTAGATGCAAGAGAAGTGTCGAGGTCACTAAAAAATGAAAACCCCATTAGCGAAAGAAATTGGATACATCTTTTAATAAATATTGTTCGCCATGGAATACGCGAAGGAAGTGTAACATCCAAAAACAAAGTAAAAATCATTACTTTTAACTATGATCAAATTCTTGAACATGTTTTGGAAAAACAATTCAGTAATACGGAAAAAGGAAAAGAGTATAAGCATTATACTGAGTATTTTAAAATCATACATGTTCATGGCAAGTGTGGTGAACTTAAGGAGAGAATTTTTGAGCCTGCCCAGACATGCTGGAAATGGGGAAAAGGAATTCATGTTGTGAATGAATTTAATGTGCCAGAAAATATAAAAAATGCAAGAAAGGAAGCTGCATCTATTATTCAAGATGCTTCTGAAATTTATGCTTGTGGGTTCTCATTCTCAGGTCCGAATTGTCGATTATTGAAAATTGGAACCCCTAGGGCAAAAGCCAAGGAACGTACTATTTCTTATTGTAATTACGATGGCAATATAGGTTTGCATAAGGCGGTTGAAAAATATAAAATGGAACAAGAAGATCTACCTTCTGGACTTGTAAGCTTTGGGAATCCCGAAAAAGACACCTTTACTAAAATTGAAGAAATTTCGGGAACTCTTGAAAAACCTATTGGGGTTGTAGATTGGCTACGCTTAGGGAGCCTTGGTGAGTTACCTGGGTAGGTCGTCGCATTTATCAGAGACAATTCCTACATTGTAGCCTTGAAGCCTAGGGCGTCATGGCTTACATAGCTTGCAAAACATAAGAACACGGAGGGCTTTATGGCCGGACATTCAAAATGGGCAAATATTCAACATCGTAAAGGTCGCCAAGACAAGGCGCGCTCTAAGCTATTTTCTAAGTTGTCGAAAGATATCACGATTGCTGCAAAGCTCGGAAGTCCTGATGTCGATATGAACCCGCGTCTGCGCTTGGCAGTTAATAATGCCAAGGGCCAATCCATGCCTAAGGACAATATTCAACGTGCCATTAACAAAGGGGCAGGCGGCGAAGGTGCTGATTATTCCGAAATGCGTTATGAAGGTTTTGGTCCTGCGGGCATTGGCATTATTGTCGAAGTTTCTACGGATAATAAAAACCGGGCGGCGATGGAAGTGCGTACGGCATTTTCTAAAAATGGCGGTAATTTAGGCGAGACAGGTACTGTTTCCTTTGGGTTTGATCAAATTGGTCAAATTACGTATCCATTAGCCATTGGCGATGAAGATACGGTTATGGAAGCCGCTATGGAAGCGGGTGCGGATGATGTGGAAAGTGATGAGACAACAGACGATCCTGAAATCTCTCCTGAACATACTTTTTACACTGCCCGCGACGAGCTTGCCGCCGTAGCTGGTGAGTTGGAAAAAATTCTAGGTGCGGAACCAAAAGGTGTAAATATGATCTGGCGGGCGCAAAACCCGATAGATGCCCCTGATAAAGCTGCAACAATTATCAAATTGGTAGAAGCTCTGGAAGACTTGGACGATGTGCAAAATGTGTACCATAGCCTTGAGTTATCTGATGCTGCCATGGCTGCTTTGGAAGAGCAAGAATAGGTATAATTGGCACGAAATTTGCTACGTAGTCTGTAAATTCTTTAATTCAAACAGAGCTGGGAAATCTTATGGCAACGCTAAAATTTAAACACAAAGACAAAAACTACACAGTGAAAGGTGAGTGGAGTAAAAACACCTTCACGGCACAGGCTTTTGCCGGTAAAAAGATTGCTTCTTCACCCTTTTCTGTCGTGAAAGAAAAGGTCAAAGGAGGGGAAATAGCCGGTGATGACGCATTGGAAAATGCTGTACTTGAAGCGGCAAAAAACGAAGTTATTTCAGGTGAATTTGATCCGGCAACGGCTTAACCATTCGTCCATAATCGTTCATATACTTCATTGATGCTGGCGACTTCTTTTTGAAGGCTGAAATGTGCACGAGCGCGATTAACGGCGCCCGTTGCTAGTTTTGTTCTTAAACTTTCATCGGTGAGCATTTGCAAAACCTGTTTTGCGGCGGTTTGATAGTCTTCAAGCGGTACAATATAACCGGCTTCTTCATTGGCCAAAAAATGCTGAAAATATCCGGTATCAGATGCAATGACTGGCACGCCCGACGCCATGGCTTCGAGTGGAGTCATACCGTAGCCTTCATATCGCGGTAGGGCGACTAACATATCCAAGCTCCGTATGAGAGCTGGGAGAGCAGACGGAGCAACTTCTCCGGTAAAAATGATGCGTTCAGAGAGGCCTGCCCCCGCAATTTTCTTGTGAAGGGTTTGTGAAAAGGCGCGGTGTTTTCCTTTTGCTTCGCCAATGACTAATGCCGTGACATCTTCGCATTTTGGTAAAATATCAAGCATGGTATCAACAAAGAGATCTGTCCCTTTTTCGGATCGAATACGACCAATACAAGCGATGCCGCGTGTGCCGGGATACCCAGATTTGTACCATGACTTTGTTCTATCGTTAGCAGGTGAAAATATATGTGTATCGACCCCATGCGGAATAACGGCCCAGACATTCTCTAGATAACTTGCCGCTGCTTCCGTCGTGGCGATGATGGCATCCATTTTAGAAATTAAATAACGGGGTAGAGCCGAGTGCCGTCTTTGTGCTGCAGAAGTGAAGACAATTTTTATGGGTAACCGTAATATATCACGGGCATAAAGTGCGGTTCGCATTTCGGAGTTCCGCCGGACATGCCAAATCTGAAACGGCTTGGTTTCGGGGCCGTGCCGCGCGCTTTTGATGGCAAGGCGAGGTGAAACCGGAGGTGGACAATCAGGTAATTTATGTCCGGCAAGTTGCAAAGACAATGTTTTGGATTGCTCTCTCACAACGGCGGCACAAGTCGCGGAAACACCTGTGAAGTTCTTATTGAAATTAGTGACGATCAAGTCGGATTTCACAAAACTCCCCTTATAAATCAAGGGTAGTCATAGGGTATTATGAGAGTAACAACAACGAAAAAGCGACCGCCCCGAAGGGCGGCCTTTCAGGGGCAACATCAAGCTTTGTTGTCGTGGTTGGTTTTACCCAAATCGGAAACCAAGGCTTGCACTTTATCTGTTAGGTCACCAATGCCAAATTCAATTTCGTCTGATGTTAGTGTACCGTAAATTTCGCCAGTGTAAGTATTCACAAGAAGGGCTTTGGCACCACCACGCGGGGATATCGTTTCGTTCCCAGTAACAAACCCGGTTTCCATGAGAGATTTGCCGCCGAAACTACCCCATTGTGCATCTTGGCCCATGCCGTAAATCAGGACATAGTCCATACGTAAATCAGATGCTGTCATGCGGATTTCGTCTAGTTTGTTGTCACTATCCCTACCGTTCATTGGCACTTCGGGGATGTTTTGAATGAGAGCTGCTGGACTAATGATATCAAATTTTTGCGCCGTTCGTTTGTTCAGGAACGCCCAGTCTTGCAATTCACCTAACGGGGCCGCAATCAAGCGGCCTTTTTCGAGGCGGGCAATGCCGATAGTGGCCTTGATATTAAACCTGTTTGATGTTCCGACCTTAGGTAAGGTTGGTAATTTAGTATAAGCGGCTTCCTGTACAACCGCGGTTTTTAGTCGAGGTGTGGGATTGTCAATTTGTGCATTTGCATTTGAAAATGCGCTCATCAATGTAAGTGTGCCGAGTGCGATTGTTTTAAATTTGGTATTCATACTTGCCTCCATTTGCTTGTTGTTAAGTATGTTATGGGGAGGCAATAGGGCCATGATTTGCTATAATTTTGCTGTTTTCATGGCATTTTTAGGTAATTGTGGCAAAGGTGCGAAACTTTGTGGCGATCTGTGGCATTGTGCAAAAAGTAAGGCAGGTTTAGTTTTGTTCGGATTGTAAGACCCATAAATCTTTCAGCATGGTTTCCACTTCGCCCGTCAGGTTTTTAACGGCTTGAATTTGGGTGTCATTTCTTGCTTTCTTATTACTATGTCCCGAACCAAAAGCGGTCGTGGCCGTTTTACGTTCCGCATAAGCTGTTGCTGTGCCATAAGGATAGCCGTTGCGCACATCAATGAGGAGCGCGCTTGCCGCGCTGTCGATCGCTAATGAGCGTGTTGGCAAAACATAAAGACCAAGAATTGTCCAATCTGCAAAGGCGAGCGCATTGCTTTTGCTGGACGTATTTTGGGTGGCCTCATAAATAAGAACATAATCCAGATGTTGCCGAGCGGAAGCCCGGCGGATATCTGCGACAACCTGATCTGTAATTGGTTCTGCATGTGCTGGCCTAACCATTGCGGCTAAGAGTGGGCTCACGGGGACAAACTCACCATATGGGGCTCCTAGTTTTTGGGATAAGTCCGCCCAAGCTTGCATTTCATCCACTGGGGAGTTCGTTAATTGTCTTTTGGCAATTCGCGCAATGCCGATACGAGCCGGAAAATGCAAATCGGGTTCAACGGAGGCTATTTTTCGCACTTGTTCGTCGAGGTCGCTTAAAGTGTTAGTAGAGCTTGCTTGATAACGAGATAAATAATCTGCACCGGATGTCATTTGCGTTGTGCTTGTGCAGGCTGAAAGTAAAGCAGATGAAAATAAAAGCGAAAAGCCGAGTGTGCGAAAAGTCATGTATTTCTCCATGTTTTGCAAAAGTGGGAGGGAATTAGGGTGATTTCGTGACAGGGGAGTGTTTATTCTAAGGCAAATTTTCAAAGGCTTGCATTTTTGTATGTGCGTGGCATGTTGCCGTAATGAATCGCGAAGAAATTCTTTCACCTGCTGCGCCTATACGCACCACATGGCTTGGGCGTAAATTGGGTGGTGGCTTGCTTAAGCTCTTAGGATGGGAGCTGGTCGGAAGCTTACCGGATGAAAAAAAACTGATTATTATTGCGACCCCCCATACCTCTAATCTAGATTATATTGTGGCAATGGCAGCTCTTCAATATATGGGAGTGAGAGTTCGCTATATGATGAAAAGTGAAATGGTATCGTGGCCTTATGCCCCGTTAACGTGGTTGTTTGTCTGGTTGGGCGGTGTCCCCGTATATCGTAATCAAAAAACGAATATCATTGAACAAATGGCAAATTGGTTTGATACAAATGATAATGTATGGCTTGGTTTGGCACCCGAAGGAACGCGCTCGAAAGTCGAAAAATGGAAAACTGGTTTCTTGCGTATCGCTCAGGCTGCGAATGTGCCAATTTTTATTGCGGGATTGGATGGCAGTAAAAAGCAAATTATCCTTGATAAAATTGTTCACCCAAAAGGCACGATTGATGAACAGGCCGCAGAGTTGAAAAACTATGTAGACGCCAAATTTATCGGCGTTAACCCTGAAAAACAGTAAGGTTTTGTTAACGCAAAAAGCCTTGGCATGGCATTAATGTTCGCGTAGTGTTCTTTTATGAGCACGCGGATTCGGATATTGGGACTAGACCCGTCATTGGTAAAATGCGGGTGGGGGATTGTTGAGGCGTCGGGTCTTAAGATCACCCATGTTGCACATGGTGTGATAAAACCTAACCCCAAACAAGATTTGGCTTTGCGTATTGATGAGCTTTATCAAGATATTAGTGACATTATTCGTATTCATGGGCCAGATGAAGCTGCCGTAGAGGATATGTTTTTAAAGAACAATCCGAATTCTGCAATTAAACTTGGCTATGCAAGAGCAATGTGTCTCCTCGCTCCGACACGTGCAGGGTTATATGTGGGAGAATATTCGGCCACGAAGGTCAAGAAGTCGGTTGTTGGAACAGGGCAGGCAGATAAGGCCCAAGTGGCGGCTATGATGAATGTGCTATTGCCGGGAATTAGTGTGAAGGCAGGTGATGCTGCGGATGCGCTTGCTATTGCGATTTGTCATGCGCACCGCGCCAGTGCGGCGGGCAATTTACACAGGAGGTTTGCATGATTGGAATGTTAACCGGCAATGTCTTGGTGGTCGGCACAGGCGAAGTTATTATTGATATTAATGGCGTTGGATATTTGGCCCAGTGTGGGCGGCGGACGCTTTCGAATTTATCAGTTGGTAAAGTGGCGACCTTGCATGTGGAAACCCATGTTCGCGAAACTGCGATTACACTATACGGGTTTGCCGATGAAGAGGAGCGGGCTTGGTTTGTGAAATTACAAAGTGTGCAAAAGGTCGGTCCAAAGGCAGCTTTGGCGATTTTGGATGTGTTGTCCCCTTCAGAAATTTTAAGTGCGGCGAGTCTGGAAGATAAAACGGCATTTAGCAGAGCAACAGGAGTAGGGCCGAGTCTTGCTAGTCGCATTGTGGTGGAGTTATCCGGTAAAGCCCCGCCAGTTGGTCGCGGGTTTACGGCAGGTTTGCCGCCGCATACGGGCGAGAGTTCTAGTGTTATTCCCGAAATGAGCGCCCAAAAAGATGCTATTTCTGCACTGGTGAATTTAGGTATAGAGCAAAGCAATGCTTTACGTGCCGTAGCATCTGCCCTTAAGGTTAGTCCTGATTTAGAAACCGGTGCGCTTGTAAAAGCGGCTTTAAAGGAACTGGGTAATTAAATGGATGAAGGGCGCATAATAGACGGCGATGCCCAACAGGGGGATATGCGGGATAAGGCACTACGCCCACTTAGCTTTGATGATTTTGTCGGACAGAAGGCTGCAATTGCAAATTTAAAAGTTTTTGTTGAAGCCGCAGGGCGACGCGGGGAGGCTTTAGACCATCTCTTGTTGTCGGGGCCACCGGGGCTAGGCAAAACCACCTTGGCGCAAATTGTCGCGCGGGAACTGGGGGTTAATTTTAGGGCGACTTCTGGGCCGGTGATATCAAAAGCCGGAGACCTCGCCGCTTTGTTGACCAATTTAGAACCTAGGGACGTTTTGTTTATCGACGAAATTCATCGGTTAAACCCTACAGTTGAAGAAATTTTATATCCGGCACTTGAAGATTTTGAACTTGATTTAATAATCGGCGAAGGTCCGGCGGCACGCTCTATTAAGATTGATCTTTCTCCCTTTACTCTTATCGGCGCTACGACACGGGCAGGTTTGCTCGCGACCCCTCTTCGGGACCGCTTTGGTATTCCTGTTCGGTTGGAGTTTTATGACGAAATTGAACTGACAAAAATTGTGGCTCGTGCTGGGGCGAAACTTGGCATTGATATGCATGCCGAAGGCGCGCGCGAAATCGCAAGGCGGGCGCGGGGAACGCCTCGTGTGGCAGGACGATTATTGCGCCGTGTACGTGATCTCACTGAGCATGTGGGTGTAAAAACCATTGATTCAAAGGCCGCAGATACAGCCCTATTACGATTGGGGGTCGATGATATTGGTTTGGATACGCAAGATATGCGCTATTTACATGCATTATGTGAGATGTTTA
>JAJRSG010000024.1 GCA_024278915.1 Alphaproteobacteria bacterium | reverse complement strand
CTCTATGTTCATGCGTTCTTAACAGGGACGTATAGCTGTGATTGATCAAAATATAGGCACAGAGTTTTTAATACCGAAGGATGAGCGCATCGCTGCACAAACAGCTGACCCGCAGGCCATCTTGTCTTTGATGGCTGTGTCTCCTTATGTTTGGCAAGAAAGCGAAACAGGTAGTGCGCTGATCTGGCAAGATAACTTCCTAACCGCAGCTCTCTTTTGCACACGGCCAGAAGACGTACCGGAAAGTACAGCGTCTTTGGTCGAGCGGTTGTGTGATGATGCGAAATCTAAGCGGGCGCAAGCTTTTGGTTCTCTGTCATGGGACGGCGCCAAGTTCCAAATTGATTATAAAATTCGCACGTTTGATGGGCGAAATATTTGGGTAGAAGAACGGGGCCAGCGCCTCGAAGGGAAAGGCGGAAGAGCCACAAAAGTGATTGGTGTACTCACCAATATTCAATCCCGCAAAACCCGTGAAGAGCAAGCTGGATATCATGCATCATTTGATAATTTAACCGGGCTTTGGAATCGTTCACGCATGAGCGAAGGCGTGGCACAAATGTTGGCTGTGTCCCGTCGATATGATCGGCCTGCGGCATATATCAGTTATAGCATTGCCAACCTCAACGATATCAACATGAATTACGGCTATGAGGCTGGAGACCGTCTCTTAAGTGCAGTGGCCAAACGGCTTACCTCTTGTGTGCGGGCACCTGATATTTGTGCGCGTATTTCCGGATCTTCATTTGGGGTGGGCCTTTCGGATTGTGACCCAACGCAAATGCAGACTGTGGCACAGCGCATAGTTGATACATTAACTGCGCGCCCTTATGGCAGCCCATATGGCGATTTATATGCAGAGTTTTCTTTGGGTGGCTGCGCTTGCTCAGAAGATACACGAAGTGCAAATGATGTGATGGAACGAAGTTTAACAGCTTTAACCCATAGTGAAAAACGCGGCGGTGAATTGGTAATTTATAGTCCTGATTTACCAGATTTAAAACCACGCCAGAATATGGTTGAGTTCACGAGGGATGACATTATTACCGCTTTAAATGAGCGTAATATTACCCTTGCTTATCAACCCTTAATTCATGCCCAGAGCCGTGAGACCCACCATTATGAATGTTTGCTTCGTCTTCGCCGTGATGACGGTGAGTTGATATCGGCGGCACAATTTATTATGGCCGCAGAAGACCTCGGCTGTGTGCATTTGCTGGACCGCCGTGCTCTTGAAATTGCGGCACGTACTCTACAGGATCATTCGGATATTAGGTTAGCTTTAAATGTATCTGCGGCGACAGTGCAAAACCCGGATACAGCACAGGCTTATTTGCAAGCATTAAGAGGGCTTGGACGGGGAACCCAACGGGTGATTGTTGAAATGACCGAAACTGTTGCTTTGGAAAGCCCAGATATGGCCAGTCATTTCTCGCAAGAAGTCCGTAGTTTCGGATGCCAGTTTGCGATTGATGATTTTGGCGCAGGTCACACGACCTTTAGTAATTTATTGGCCGTTGAAGCCGACGAAATTAAAATAGATGGTAGTTTTATTCGTGATCTTTCCCTAACGCCGCATAAGCAAGTATTCGTTCGCATGATGGTAGATTTGGCAAAGACGTTCTCGATTAAGACAGTTGCTGAAATGGTGGGTAGTCGTGAAGATGCCGACTTGCTTACCCGCTTAGGGGTTGATTATCTGCAAGGATATATGTTCGGCTTACCAGGGGCAATTCCGGTTCAACCATCTAAAAGCCTGTAGCTCGCTTTAATAATTGTCTTTTTCTGCTCGTAATTTTGCAAATTCTTGGGGTGTTTTTGCCAACATAAATGGGTTGGCTTTTTGTTCGCGAGCAATGGTAGTCGGAATAGTTGGTTGTTGCTTATCCCGAAGTATTTTTACTTCCCGCATATAATCTTGCAAAAATGCATTTTCAGGGTCTGCGTGTAATGCGAAGGCTCCATTTGCCAAGGTGTATTCATGGGCGCAATACACCTTTGTTTTCGAGGGGAGAGCGGCAAGTTTGGCAATGCTGCTAAACATTTGTTCGGCAGTTCCTTCAAACAATCGCCCACAACCAAGGGCAAATAAGGTGTCCCCGACAAAGACACTTGCCAGTTTGGGGATGTAGTAGGCGCAATGCCCTTTGGTATGTCCAGGGGTGGAAATTACGTGAACGTCGAATTGGCCAAATTTAAAAATATCGCTATCTTGATATGTTTTGTCGATGGCCGGAATTCGTTCTTCATCTTCTTGTGGCCCAATGATGGTGAGCCCGTATTTGTTTTTTAACGCTAGGTTTCCGCCTACATGGTCAAAATGGTGATGAGTGTTAAATATATGGGTGAGGGTATAGCCATGTTTTTCGCACTGTTTCTCGATTTCAGCAGCATCGGGCGCATCGATGCTTGCGGTAAGGCCACTATCGGGATCATGTAATAGAAACCCGTAATTATCATTGAGAGCGGGAAATATATGTATCATAAAAATCTCTTTGCTATTGGCCCCTATTATTAGTGTATAGTGGAAGGAAAGTTAAAGGACAATCACTTGACGCAAACGGTTACCAGACTTGAAAAATTTTACCGTACGCCATTAGGGCGAGCCGCGCAGACGATGGTTCTGCGTCGCTTACATAGCTTGTGGCCGCATATGGAAAATTTGGATGTTCTAGGATATGGTTATGGTGTTCCTTATCTCAAGAATTACCAAGCCAAAACCCATCGAATGATACATGCAATGCCAGTTGGGCAAGGGGTTGCTCGAAACCTTACCCGACGTGGTAACTCCAGTGTCCTTGTTCATGAACACCAACTTCCTTTTATGCCCGCCAGCTTTGATCGGGTCTTTGTAAGCCATGGCCTAGAGGAGGCGGCACAAGCACAATTGGTTTTAAATGAGTTGTGGCGGGTGATGAAGCCTGAGGGGCGCATCGTTATTGCGGCGGCTAATCGGGCAGGACTTTGGGCGCGCTCTGATAAAACGCCATTTGGGGCAGGGCGTCCATTTAGTCGCACACAGTTAAGCAGTGCTTTGCGAAAAGCAGGTTTTGTTCCTTTGGTCAGGTCAGGGGCATTATATTGTCCACCAATAGATCGGTTGTCTGGCCCCCGCATGAGCCGCATGTTCGAAACCTTTGGCGAAACTGTTTGGCCGGGCTTTAGCGGTATAGTTCTTGTAGAGGCCGTTAAACGTCTTTATGTAGGGCAAAATGGAAGTGAGAAAAAAACAATATTACGTCCAAAGTTTTCAGGAGCATTAGGAGCTTCAGGTAAAATATATCAACCAACAGAAATGCAGACTGCGCCACGATCCCATGAAAAAACATAATCCTAAATTACCACCATCAATGCCAATGGGGCAAATTCGCACAGAAATTGATCGTGTGGACAACGCTTTGCTTGATTTGATTGCCGAGCGTATGGAATTGGCGCAAGCGGTGCGGGCCGCAAAATTTGGTGTAGATGTCTGGCGACCGAGCCGTGAAGAATCTCTCATTAGAGATTTGGCTGCAAAAGCATCTAATATTTCTCCAAAATTAGTCTCAAGAATATGGGCGGAATTGACGAGTGCCAGTTTAAGTTTGCAAGGGCCGATAAACCTGCACGTCTCTCTTGCCATTGATACATTGTCGGCACGTATTCTCGTACGGGACCGGTTTGGTGGGGCGATCCCAAGTTTTACTTACCCCACGGAAAGCACAGCCCTTGCAGAAGCTTATGCTGATCCGGAAGGGGTAGCGGTTTTGCCAGCCCCTGGAGGCATGAATAATTGGTGGACGGCATTAGGCCCCAATGGGGCGGCGCCTGAAATGCATATTTTAGCGGCCCTGCCGCGCATTGGAAATTGGAGCTGGCCAGAGGCTGTGGCGGTTTCAAAAGCAGAATGCTTGCCTTCAGGCTCTGACCAAACCCTTCTGTATATCGAACCGGGAGATATAGGTTCCCTACGTAGTATAGACGGTATTTTGACACATGCAGGATTGAAAGCCGTAATGCGGGCTGAGGTAGAAGCAAAGTATCTCTATAGTGTCGATGAGTATTTTGATACGCGCGATACTCGTTTTATCTCCCTTGTAAATGAATTTGCCAGTGTAAAAATTATTGGCATTTTGCCTCGCCCTATAGAGGTGTCGGCATGACTTTTGTTGTGGATACAGTTCTTATCATTGGCGGTGGTTTGATTGGCTCGTCATTGGCAAGGGCATGTGGTGCGAACGGCACAGTAAAAACAATTTTGATGACAGATAGAGACGAAAATGTTCGTTCTCGGCTTCGTGAATTAAAAATTGCCAATCAGGTGATTGATGATCTCGGTACGTGTTCTGAACTGAAAGCCGTGAACTTAGTTGTATTAGCTGTACCACCGGGGGTGATGGCAAATGCATTGTCACAAATCGTTCATTTGTTACCAAAAGGTTGTTTGGTTAGCGATGTTGGTTCGGTAAAAGAAAGCATAGAGCGTGACATCTCGCCGATCTTGCCGGAAGGGATTGAATTTATTGGCGGTCACCCAATTGCAGGGACAGAAAAAAGTGGGCCGGATGCAGGGTTTTCAACCTTGTTTGAAAATAGATGGTGTATTTTAACACCCCATGACGAGACTTCAGCTTCTGCAAGAACGCTAAAAGAGTTCTGGGAAAGTTTGGGGAGTGAAGTGGCCTTTATGGATGCAAAGCGTCATGACCTCGTCTTGGCAACAACTTCCCATTTGCCTCATTTAATTGCTTATGCATTGGTGGGAACAGCTACCGATATGGAAACCGTGACGCGCAAGGAAGTCGTGAAATATTCTGCTGGTGGGTTTCGTGATTTTACCCGTATCGCGGCTTCTGACCCCGTGATGTGGCGGGATGTTTTCCTTGGTAACCGTGAAGCTGTCCTTGATGTTTTAGGGCGTTATATTGAAGACTTAACAGCCTTAAAGAAGTCGATCCGTTGGGGGGACGGAGAGGTTTTACTCAAAGAGTTTACCAAAACCCGTAATATCCGCGAGCGTATTATTGATGCGGGGCAAGATAGCGCCGTGCCAAACTTTGGCCGTGACCAGGATGATGATTAAGGCCTACCCTAGAATTGATAGAGCGTAATAAAGCCATATTTCAATTTATTGTCGCGTAAGGTAAGTTCTATTTTTTGCCGCCCATTTTCATCTGTTTTGAGAGTCGACAAGAACAATTTGGCTTGACCGGAAATGGCGGGGTTAATGAAGCCGATTTGTGTAAGCTGATCAAATAAACTTGCTGTATCTTTAATATAGAAATGCATGGTTCCGTCTGGCGTTCCCTCATTAAAGCGAATGTCGAAATCACCAACAAAGTCTATTTGGCCCCATTTTAAGACCAGTTTGTTCGAAGCGAGGCGTCCCATGTTCTCTTGCCAGTAAAGGGGGCCGTTTTGTTGCAATGTAGGCCAGTTATAAATATCGATATCCATTTCGATGTGTTGTAGTTCTCGCCCGAGGATATTGCGTAAAGCGCCTAAGGCGCGTTCTTGTATGATCAATTTTTCCCCAGTAAGTAGCAAATTCCCCGTCGTTCCTGATGTGGAAAAATCACCTTTTATATTTTCCAATGCGCTGAGGATTGGAGGGGTGCCGACGAGGGGTTTAAATATGCTTGGACCAAGATTGAAGTCTGCCTTTTTTAAGGTGCCGTTAAAAGATACAGATGCATGTGTGGTAAGGTTGGCGGGGACAACATCGAACATATAGCGTTCGCCGGTCACACCATGCATATCAATTCTCGCTGACCCATTGTGGACGAAATTCCATGACAAGGGGGCTAAAGTTGCGCTTTTGGCGCTCACTTGATCCAATTTTACTGACCAGTTCTTTGTTACGTCTGTTTTGTCTCCACTCGGGGCTTGAACGGAAATATTTCCAGACTGGGTCTGAATTGAAAACGGGAAACCAGTAATATCAATGCCACCATGTCCTATCCGGTATCCCTGAATTTCCATGTTTTCAATTCCATTGGTTAGACTTTTTGTCAAAACGGAACGGAGGAACAACCAAAGGCAAAAAATAGATACTAAGAAAAATAGACCTAATATGATTAAGCGTGGCAAGGTAAAAAAAATGCGTTTCGTTTTCATTCTTGGCTCTCTGTTTGTGGGGGAAGGGCGCTTGCACGTTCATCTTCTCTTTCGGGGCGTATCCCTGGCTCGCGGGCATAGCTAATGAGGAGTTTACCGTATTCGCCAAATAGACGTTGCCATTTTTTCGAACCGCCCCACCACGGAAGAGATGGGTCTTGACGTGATTTCACCGGATAGGGGATAATGTGGATGCCCTGCATGGCCGTAGATATTTCAACCTTTGCTCGTGGCATGTGATAATCAGATGTGACAATGATGATGCTTTCATAGCCAAGTGCCCGTGCCCAATTGGCTGTTTGTTGCCCGTTTTCAACGGTATCTTTGGCGGCGTAATCCAAATCCACGCAACAATCATATTTATCTTTCTCCAGGTTTAAAAGGGTGCGCATCTTTCCTTCGGTAATGGCAACATTTACGCCCGATATGAGGAGCCGCTCGCCGTACCCTGCTTGCAACAGATATGCGCCAGCCGCTAACCTGCCACCACCCTTACCCGTTAGCACCACAATTCCGTCAGCTTTTGGCATGGGGCTTGGTGGCGTTGCTCTTGATATGTGCAAAATAAATGCAGCGAACCCACAGAGCAATAACATGGAAGCGAAACCGAATAAAAAACGAAAGAGCTTGAAAAGAGCGTTCGTAAGCCCCTTTTTGGGGGTTACTTTGTTTGTTGACTGCGCCTTCATGAATAGACCTCATCGTGTAATGATTTTATCACGGTGTACCATGTAATTAGGCCCGAAATAAGACTCATGAAAAGAGGAATAAATGCTGCTAACATTAAGTCTGAAGTCCCGATTGTGAAGTTGGGAAGAAGACTGTCATTTCGGGCGCTGCCAATCATTAAGCCCATCAGAAAGAGCAAGCAAAATGCCCCGGCAGATCCGATGACGCCTGCTTTAAAACTTGTCCATGCAAATTTGGTGCTGAATATTCTGGCTGTATAACGAGGGTCTGCGCCAACATGGTGCAGAATATCCATGAGCTTAGATTGTCCTGATATCCCCGCACGGACGGCAGATAAGCACGCGGCTAAAATCGCAATGGTGATGAGTACAGAAGCCAAAAGAGCGAGAAGTTGGAACGCGCGTACTTTGGTGTTTAGTGCTTTTGTCCACTGGGAATGATCGTCAATATCAGCGTCAATGCCAGCTTCTGCCAGTTGTGCTTTCAGGGCTTTTATATTGAGGGCGCGTCCCGTTTGTATATCAATATTGATGAGGATCGGCAGGGGTAAATCAGCAGGCAAGGCAACATCACCTAACCATGGTTTTAGCAATTCTCTTGAAGCTTCTTGTGATAAAATGTCAGCAGCAAGAATGTCTGGCGATGCCATTAAAATATTTTGCGCTGCGGTGATGTGATCTGAATTAAAGTCACTGCTTTGCTTGATTTGTACGGTTGCCGTTTGTTGTAAGTCGGTTTGCCATTGCCCCATCGACGTATGAGCTGTTTTAAATGCCAATAGGGATAAACAAGCTAAAAAGGCGAGAATAGCTAAAATGATAAAGAGGGGGTTGTTTCTGGCCCGATCACGGGGGAGTAATGGGGAAGGTTTAGACGTCATTGCCCTGCCTTCCTGTGAATAATTGTGCCGCCGCCAACATTAATGATGTCGGCGTGAGACGGGATTAATGACTGGTTATGGGTTGCAATAACAACGGTGGTGCCCTGTTTATTTAATTCTAAAAATAAATGTATGAGGCGTTCACCGATTTGCCTGTCCACATTGCCCGTGGGTTCGTCAGCAATGAGTATTTCGGGTTTCGTGATAATGGCGCGAGCAATGGCGGCTCTTTGTGCTTCCCCGCCTGATAATGTCATCGGGAGGGCGTTAAGACGCTCGCCAAGACCAATCCATTTAAGTAGGGAGGTTACATCACCGACATAACTTTCTCTCGCTTGTCCTGTAACCCGTAAAGGCAATGCAACATTTTCAAATATATTCAAATGATCAACGAGAAGGAAATCTTGCAAGACAATCCCCATCCGCCTTTTTAGGGCAAGTACTGCAGGTGGTTTTAGTAATGCTGTGTCTTGTCCAAATAAGGTGATCAGGCCTCGGGAAGGGCGCATGTGAAGATACATTAATTTGAGTAGGCTGGTTTTTCCTGCTCCAGAGGGGCCGGTTACGAAATTGAGGGAGCCGCGTTTTAAGGAGAAGTTGACATCTTTCAAAACTTCTTCTTGCCGCCCATAGCGCATACCCACATGCTCAAAGCGAATACTGACATCTTGCATCTGCGGATGTTCGGTTTTATTGGCGAGCGGGGCTGTATTCATAAAGACTGGACTTTTTTTTTAGTTGCGTCACTTTTTAACATAAACGAATCGGAAAGAGAATGAAGCTTACCTGTCCAGATTGTTCAACACAATTTTCAATTGATGAAGACGTCATTGGCCCGAATGGCCGTACGGTGCGGTGTAGTCGTTGCTCAGGGACTTGGTTTGTCGCTTCTGACCCTGATGTTATGGATTTACGCGACAGAGTTGCCGATCAACAGGCCAAAGATGATTTTACACAAGGGTATATGGAAACACCTGGTGAGACTCCGCACCCGCAAATTCGGCAGAAAGCCAAGTTAGATAGCAGTGTTGTGGGGCCGGCGGCATTGGCTAAGGCGGAATTGAACATCAAAACACGAGAACAAAGGGTTGCCAGTGAATTTACCGCTGCGGAAGCGCCTCATGCTCAGATCAGGGATAAACGAGAGCGCAAAAAAGTGCGACGACGTTTAGCTGGTGTCGCCATGATTTGGGGGGTAACCCTGATGGTTATCGCCGTGGCTGTCATCATGTTATACGTATTACGAGCACAAATTACCGAAAAGTTCCCGGGGAGTTTAAAAGTATATCAGGTTTTTGGCATTGCTTTGCCGCTGGAAGGGTTTGAAATTTATGCGGTGGAAACACGCTATGGTGATGATAATGGTATTCAGACATTATTTGTTGAGGGCAAAATAAAAAATGTGGATGTGGTTGCGCGCGATTTACCTTTGTTACGCCTTTCGTTTAAAAATGCAGCGGGAGATGTATTAGCAAGCTGGGTGGTTGAACCAGATCAAGAAAATTTGAAATCCGAAGGCATTGCTATGTTTTCTACACAATATCCCAACCCGCCAAGCGAAGCGGCACATCTCGCTACCAGCTTTGTTGACGAAACAATATCGGCGCCAGATGTGCCAGTTAAAGTACAATAAGGCTTATCTTATTTTGAAGCATTATCATCGGTTGGTCGGTAAATGCGGCTTGCATTTTTTCTGACTTCTTCGGGGGTAAGTAATGCTTTTCGCCATTGGTGACTTGCAAACATTTTAGCTTGGTCTGCGTAATGGGGGGAGGATGTATCAAGAGTTGCGCTCCCGAATTGGTGGATCACATCTGCCGATACATGTCCCGT
>JAJRSG010000023.1 GCA_024278915.1 Alphaproteobacteria bacterium | reverse complement strand
GCACTGTCTGGTTTTTTCGCAATTCGGGTTTTTCGCAGGTTTCCAGTGCTTCGTGTGCCGTTGATGTATGGAGTTATTCTGAGTGTTTCTGTCTTCACATTTCTAATTATCTTTATGCCTGATATGATGTTTGACTTGATCGGGAAAGAAAGAACTTTGACGGGGCGAACCGATATTTGGAACAGTTTGGCTGCGGCCATAAAGGAACAACCGATTTTTGGTTATGGGTATGGCACATTTTGGGGTGACCCAATGGGGCCATCATATTGGGTGCGCTTTAATTTGGATTGGGGGGTGCCGACTGCGCATAATGGCTGGATTGAAACATGGTTATCTGCCGGTTTGGTCGCGGTTGTTCTCTTTGCGATCTTATTTATTCTGACCTTGCTCTTGGCGCTGGATCGTCTTTACCGTGGCGGTGTTGAAAATTATTGGGTTATTCTTTCTACCGTTTTGTTTTTTATGGTTTCATTGTCTGAGAGTACAATTTTACAGCAAAATGACCTTAGCTGGGTTATTTTTGTAGCGACTTCGGCCAAGCTATTTTCTTTTGCACCAGCTTATTGGCGTGACCGCCCTAAAACGCCTTATTTTCAACCACCGCAGCCCCATAAAGCTTGGGGGTAAAGCCGCCAAACCAAAGTACCTTTCCAAGTCCATCTGCGGATTTGGCGAGGTAGTGAATATAGGATGGTCGTTTCAACAATTTGGTGATGATGGCTAATGGCTTGTAAGCCAAGTATTGAAGGCTACCAACTAGCATCCATTTTATGATTCCGACCCTATTGTTTTCATCAGCACACGATTGGCTTGGGCCTTGGCCATTGGCAAAACTGCGTACTTTGATATAGGCGGGTGTAGCACGGTGCGGGCGAATATCTTCATAAGCTCTTGCCCGATTAGACCAAGCAATATTTATTCCCTGACTTTGCAGCTCCGAGAACAAAAGATCATCTTCGCCGCCCGTTTCATTCATTTCGAGAGAGAATGGCGGTGAAGGCAGGGAACATAATTGTGTATCAAGTAATGAGTTACCGCACCCAAAAAAATCATCCACGATTCCTTCTTCCAATTTGGGACCAAAACGCGAGAAAAATTTTACATAATATGGATCATATGGTGAACTGCCTGGGATACGAGCCAGGGTTGGCACGAAACATAACCCCGCTTTATATTTACTGGCGACGGCCAGAAGGGTTTCCAGCCATTTTTCACCTGCTTCCTGATCATCATCCAGAAAAGCTAAATACCTTCCCTTTGCGGCTTTAAGGGCCGCATTTCTGGCATTGGAAACGCCGGGTTGCGGTACATGTAGATAGTGAATTGGGTGAGTCGATGTATTTTCAAAATTCTCAACATAACCTTTTGCAGAACCTTGCGGATCGTTGTCTGCAACTATAATTTCAATTGCCAATCCGTTCGCTGTTTGCCCCATCAAACTTTCAAGGGCAATTTTCAAGCCTTCAGGCCTTCTAAAAGTAGGCAGAATAATGGAAACACCACTATTAATTTTTTTACCCATGTTGTGCCTCCAATTGATCCAGTGCGGCGCCAACCGTTAAGACTTGCGCTCCGCTTTGTTTTACGGCTTTTATGGCTGAGGAAAATTCTTCCGGCGTGCATCCCCATTGGCTCGGTGTTTGGCGAATGTCATGGGCAAACAAGATAAGCCATCCAGGGCGGTTACTTAAGCCTTTGATCGTTTGCATGGCATTGTCGACCATTGACCCTGAATATAATGGGGTCGATTTTAAGGCGTTTAAATCCGCTTTGCCAATATGTACGCCGGGCGTAACACCGCGCAGGGTTCTAAATTTATTTTGCAACCCATTTTTTAATTTGGCATTGGCAGCGCCGAAGGGGTAGGCGAAGTGTTCGATTTTTCCTTTATATCCCATTTGGGCAAGTGCTTCTTTATTTCTTTTTATCTCAGCTAATGTTTCTGCGTAACCAAGGCGGTCGCAATCCACATGTGTATACGTATGTCCAGCAATTTCATGTCCACGGTTTGCAAGGCCTGGGATGTCCTCGCTTACAAAATGTTTGCCGTGATGGTTGTTCTCGCCCGTTAAGCCAGCAGCCACGTAAAAAGTAGCGCGCCACCCTTCGCGTTCCAATATATCTGATCCATTTGTAATGGCAGAGCGCGGGAAATCATCAAATGTAAAGCTGACGATCGGTTTGTCCAAGGTGAAGTGGATATTTCGCCTTGCCAATAAAGGAAGCATTTTTCGGCTGATTTTTGCGCTTAAGCTTGTAGATGGTTGGTAGGGAATATTCATGGGTACGCCTCCGCATACCAGCTGGCCCGCCATAATTTAAGGGCAAGTAACCGTAGTTTCGTTGGCACAATAGAGGTACGGACAAGACCTGCCAGCAATGGGCGAATTAGCTTTTGTCCCGGTACATGTTTTAGGCGGTGGCTTAATTTATATAGGGTCAATGTTTTTGCCAATTCAGGATGAGCATTGGTAAATTTTACGTAATTTCCTCCACTGGTTTTAAATCGATTCAGTAATGTTTCTGTATTTTCGAGCCCCAAATGTAGGGCAGGGATATTAGCATGGCGTAGCGTGTATAACTTTGCCACCCGCGCGGCCCACTCACTGTCTTCCCAACCCCAACCTTGAAAACTTGTATCGAAGCCTTCAGTTTTCAAGACGGATTTACGAACGCATAAATTGGAGCTGCACACATATTGTGGCCCGTTTTTTGTCCGCTCTTCAGCATCTAGGCAATCAGAAGTTTGGGAAAATACGCGGTGGAGTTCCGTGTCGTTGGAGACTTTCTTATCCTGCACACTAAAACCGCCG
>JAJRSG010000022.1 GCA_024278915.1 Alphaproteobacteria bacterium | reverse complement strand
CCCTTTGCCCATTAGTCATTATTTCAGTTGAGGCGATCCTCAGCCATGCCAATGCCAATTGGGCTGTGCGCGCCTATATAGGCGGCCCCCTATTATTGGCCCATATTGCCACAAGTAAATGGCCACGCACACTCAGGTACGCAGTCGGTATCAATGCAGCGTTAGGCGCTATTTTAGCCATTGTTAGCCTCTCACCCAACCTTACCAATACATTAGGTGTTGCCAACTCTGTAAAACGCATGCGTGGCTGGCCCCAAACGCAATCTATAATCGCCAATATTACCAAACAGGGACATGACGGCAATGCCTTCATCGCCATTGCAACTGACAACCGCTTGGCATTTTATGATTTACTTTATTACGGCATCGAACAAGAAACGGGACTACCATTGCGCATGTGGATGAACTCGACCCAAATATTACACCATGCCCACGCAACCGCACCGCTCGTCGCAAGTCAAGTAAGCGATGGCCCGATCCTGATCGTCAATCATTTTCAAGACTGCCAAAACCTACCCAGCCCCAAACAAGATCGTTGTCTGGAAAAGCTAAAGACAAGCGGACGACTATCCTATGCCGATAAATTTCGCGAAGATTTCGAAAGGTTAGAAGAGTTACCCAGCTTCGAACTAGATCTTGGCGGCGGAAAAACAAGGACATTTCGTCTATGGGCTGGCTACGGGTATACGCCCACCTCACAAAGTCATAGATAAAATTATTTCTTACCCCAAACCTGTTTAATCCGCGCGTCACGATGACATCCCGTACGGTAAAGTTTATAACGCACGGGGCTTTTTTTATAATAATCCTGATGGTATTTTTCCGCTTTATAAAACGGTACAGAGGTCAAGATTGGTGTAACAACAGGATCTTTTAGCCGCCCTGAATTTTCCAATGCAATTTTAGAGGCTTTGGCAATTTCAATTTGGGCTTCATTCGCAAAAATAGCCGTTTTATAAGAATCCCCCCGATCACAAAACTGGCCACCATCATCGGTCGGATCAACATGCGTCCAATAATATTCCACTAATTCTGCGTAGCTGACCTTCGCAGGATCATAGATAATTTTAGCAACTTCGTAATGTCCCGTACCGCCGCGACTAACCTGTTGGTAGCTGGGGTTATCAACATGGCCACCCGCATAACCAGAGATTGCCTCCACAACACCGGGAAGTTTTTCAAAATCCGCTTCGACGCACCAAAAGCACCCCCCCGCAAATATTGCTTCTGCAGTTTTAGTATTAGAATTGTCTGTTGCCAAATTTTGACTATTTGCCGCACTACACGCGCTCAAGGAGAGAATGATAATGGGAATACTGTTTTTAATAATTTTGATCATGCATAATTAATAACACAGTAAATTCTCACACGCACACCACAATTTTGTGAACTTTCGTTAGCGCTCGCTTTCGCACACATTGAGATAGGCTTGCATTTTTTGCTGAATACGCAAACGTTTCACCGTATCAAGAATAATGCCGCAAGTTAGGCTAAGAGCCGCTCCCACCGCAAGACCTGCTGCCAAAATAGCAGATGGCATTCTGGTTACTAGCCCTGTTTCAAAAAACTCAAGAATAACAGGCAAGCCAACGATCAAACTTAGAATACTAATCACAACGGCGCCTGCGAAGAAAAACCGCATAGGTTGTTGATCTCGGTAGAGTTTTGCCATTAGCCAAGCAATGCGGCGTCCATCCGTAAAGGTAGAAAGCTTGCTTTCCCCGCCAACACGGTCAAAAAAGGAAACGGGCACTTCTGCAAATGGTAAACGAAGCTCCAAGCTGTGAATTGTCATTTCTGCTTCGATCTCAAACCGGTCTGACATCATCGGAAATGACTTAACAAACCTACGTGAAAAAATTCGGTAGCCTGAAAAAATATCATTAAAATGCCGGCCGAAAGCCACACCCATCATCCAGCTAAATAATTTATTCCCCATAGCATGGCCAGGGCGATATTTTTCATCGTCTGATTTGCGCGAAGCCACAATCATATCCAACTTCTCATCAATTAATTTATCCACCAACATCGGCGCGGCGGATGCATCATAAGAACCATCTGCGTCACACATAATATAGACATCCGCTTCCACTTCCCGAAACAAACGGCGCATAGCATTGCCTTTGCCGGGCAATGGCTGAAAGAACACTTCCGCCCCCGCCGCACGAGCATTTTTCGTCGTGTTATCCTTGGAATTATTATCACATACAATCAGACGTGCGTTCGGCAAAGACGCCCGAAACCCGTCTACCACATGGGCGATGCCTTCTTCTTCATTATAAGCAGGTAAGAGAACCGCCACTGTATATTCAGGTTTTTTCGCCATATATCCCTCTCTTGGTCGCAAGAGGATTAGCCGTTTAAGGTTTACAATCGGTTTATTTCAACAAGCATATTGCTACAATTTTCACGAAATCGTGTTTGGGGTTGTTTTGAAATTTCACAATACCCCGTAAATAATATGGCAGGGGGATTTATGGCCAAATCTAAGCAAAAGTCATCGTTCAAAGAAAAGATCGTTTGGATCATTTTATTACTTGTTTTTATCGCCTCAACTTTACGCCTCTGGCAATCGGAATGGAAACCACAAAGCTCGACCGAACTAAAATTTTCGCTAGCAAATTTATCTTTTTCTCACACCTTAGACACTGAAAGCCTGCCATTTGTTGGCTCGGCGGCCTTTGATGTGGACGGAGACGGGGTTGATGAAGTGTTCATCGGTGGTGGTCGCGAGCAAAGCGATACGATGCTGAAATACCGTAATGGCCACTTTACCCCTATGGACAAACAGGTTCTCAAAGATTCGCATGACGCCACCCATGGCGCGGCACATCTTGATGTAGATAATGACGGCGACATTGACTTATTTACGGCACGTGAAAGCGGTGTATGGCTCCACCTGAACACCAATAAAAATAGTGGCGGCTTTGAAAGTAAGAAAATTTTTACACCGCCCGCAAAGGATAAAACCACACCACTTTCCATTGCCCTTGGTGACATAAATAAAGACGGCTGGGTCGACCTTTATATTTCCGGTTATATCAAAAATGATTTTGTCGAAGGGACAACCAATTTTTCGGATGGCTATGGCGGTTATTCCTATCTTTTACTCAATAATGGTGACAACACTTGGCACGATGCCACGCAAGAAGCAGGACTTCGGCGACAACACAATACCTTTACCGCTAGTTTCGTAGATCTTGATAATGACTATGACAGTGATTTGGTCATTGCCCAAGATACGGGCCTGATTGAAATGCATGAAAACTTGGGCCATTTCCCCATGCGGAAAATTTCGAACCCCAGTGTCAATTCATACCCTATGGGTCTTGCCATTGGTGATTATAATAATGATGGTCTAGTCGATATTTATACCTCAAATGTCGGACATACCCTTCCCGCTTTTATGCTCAGTAGCAATGTTCCTGAAGGAGAAAAATTTAACCCAGATTATTATTTGCTCCGTAATGATGGAGACCTTAAATTTACAGACGTTGCCAGAGAAGCAGGTGTTGGCAGACTTGGCTTTGGATGGGGTACTGTTTTCGCTGACCTGAATATGGACGGCAACCTTGATCTATTGGCCGCGCAAAATTACGTGAAAATGCCCCTACCACTGCGCATGGTAACCTATGCAGGTAAAGTCATGGAAAATACTGGTAACGGTCATTTTAAGCTCGTTGGGAAATCATCCGGTGCCCGCAACAAAGCCTTCGGGATTTCACCCTTGGTAGCAGATTATAACGGAGATGGTTGGCCTGATATTATCTGGATAAATATCAACAGCCCATCAAAAGCCTATATGAATGCTGGAAATGGAGAGCGAGGCAATACGCTGCGTTTGCCAGATACTGTCCACTATTTAAACGCTCTAATTTCAACGCCAACAGCAGACAATGAAATCATTTTTCGGCAAGTTATTGCTGGACAAGGCCTTGGCTCGGATCCCACCCGAACCTTGTTTTTACCACCTTTTCACTCATCAAATGCAAGTGGTACTGAAATCATACGCCAAGACGGAAACACAGAAGAGGGCCAGTAATGACTGCATCGAAACCTCTTCTTGCGTTCATCGCAGGGTCTAGCTTCCCAGCTCTTCTTATTCCATTTATTGTTTTGGGAACCGCAATGATGCTACGCCCAGAGCAAGGGTTTCCACCACAATTTCTCCTCTGGTTCATGCCGCAAACTTAAAAGGGCAATATAATTTTACAGGATGCCCATACAATTTTTGCTAAACTGTTTTTAAACCAATAAAATTCCAAGGGGCGGGAAAATATGCGGAAACTATTCTTAGCAATTGTCATCATCGTGGTGATTATCATGGTTACTTTTGCAGTTTTACTAATTCCTGCACATATACAAACACGGCGCGTTACCCCAACCCTGCCTAGCCTCAAAAATATTGCCAAGCTAAAAAATACGAGCAATGGACCGGTAAAACTTTCCTATATCCTTACCTCATCACAACAAATGGCGAGAGGACAACTCGGTCACCCTGTCTTTATTGCCGAATGGGAAGACGGCAAAATATTCATGATTGACTCAGGCATGGACGAACAGGCGACACAAGAGTTTGCAAATCTCTTACGGAAAATATCTGGTGGAGGGGAATCACAGTTTTTCGGTACGGTCACAAACCTTCTCGGCCCAAAAGCTACTCAGGTGCAAGGCGTTGGCTTTACGCATTTGCACATTGACCATACCCAAGGCATTGTAGATTTTTGTACCAAGAGAATGAAAAATCAAAGCCCTCTCATCAACGCGTACCTCACTCCGCTACAAAAAAATAAACATAATTTTAATACGAAAAAAGGGGCAAAGATTATTCGCGCCTCCTGCCTAAAAGAGAATATTTTAAGCAATAGTGAAATTATGCATGTGGAAGGGTTCCCCGGACTAGGCATGATAAAATTAGGCGGACACACGCCGGGTAGTACGCTTTTTACGCTTACTGTAGACGGTCATATCTGGATACTAAGTGGCGACACCACCGCGACCAAAGCACAAATTATTCATAACCAGAAAAAGCGTTTCCTCTATAGTTATGTTTTAGTGCCAGAGAATACATACCAGACGGCTAAATTACGCCCGTGGCTCGCAAGTCTCGACGCGCTTGATTTTGCAAGCGTCATAGTCTCCCATGATTTAGAAGCTTTGCAGACAAGTGGCCTTGACGAGTTTCAACGCCAATAAAACCGTGAATCTCTAACGAGGCGGGGTAGATTTATAGGTATAGTGCCCCGCATCATTTATCCGTCGGGTCATTTTCCCGCGACGCATTAGACAATTAAGGTGGGCAATACTTTCACCCACTGCCATCAAACGATTCCCGTCTGTAATTTTCGTGCGAAACAATACTGAGTACACTTCAGTGGCGAGCATAGGTTTTTTACAATAATCATATAGACGTTCAAGAGCCCGTTCGTGGTGATATATTAATTTATCAAGACGGCGATGAGCCCCTTTAAACGGAATACCATGAGCAGGACATATCAAAGTGTCTTCGGGTAGTTCCTTCTTCAATTTTTTGCACGAAGAAATCCAGTATTCCAATGGATTGCATTCCGGTTCCGTTGGCCACACACTCACATTTGAACTGATATTTGGTAGAAGTTGATCACCCGTAATACACACATTCATTTCAGGGCACCACAAACATGCATGTTCTGGCGAATGTCCAGCCCCGACAATAATTCTCCATTCACGTCCATCAATGGTCAGACTTTGACCATCTTGTAGACGTTGATAACCATGGGGCATGGCTGAAATAGCTTTGCCAAACCCACCAAAGCGCATTTTATAATTTTCGATCTGATCGTCCGTAAAACCCGCATGTTCATAAAACTCAATCCCTTCCCTAGGCGCAGGATTGCCCGTGTCTGCCGCCATCAAGCGACAAAGAAAATACTCATCGCGGGTCATCAATAGTGGCGCACCGAATTTGCGACACATCCAGCCCGCAAGGCCGCTATGGTCGGGATGCAGGTGAGTGACAATCACCCGACTAACGGGCATGCCTTCCATGTGATTGTCAAATACATCTTGCCAGATCGCCATACTGTCCTTGGAACCGATGCCTGTATCCACAACAACCCAGCTATCCCCATCTCGTAAAAAATACAGATTGATATGATCAAGCCCTTTCATGGGTAGGGACATGCGCACCCAGAAAATATTATCATTGATCGCCGTCACCTCTCCGGTACCTGGCTTCTCATCGACAAAAAATTGCAAAAGGCGCGAAGAGTTATCCGTAGATTGCGTGAGTGATTGGTCGGGGCTGGCCATTACATATCCTTAGGCGGCGTTATACAAACTTTGACTCTACGCATTTCAACGCGCTTGGCAATAGATTTGCCAACATGGAGCGCATACAAGGCTGAATAGATTAGGCGGCAATACCAACACTCATTTGTGCAACAAAATGCGTAGCAATTTCCTCACCGCTCACACGCCCTCCTGCCTCGTACCAAACGTTAAGCCAGTTCAGCGCCCCCATGAGAAAGAACACCGTGACTTTAGGATCAGCAGGTTTAATAGAACCATCTTCCATACCCATTTTTACCAAACGGGTTACGGCCCGCTCAATTTTACTGCGCCGCATCAATACAGTGGTTTGAAACTCGCCTTTCAGGCTATCCACATCCGCTAACAAAGCCAGTCCGTCACGAGTTAAAAGAGATGAAAATTCGCCGTATAATAGCTTCAGTTTTTCCAGCCCTGTGT